>DATAUD010000019.1:0-49084 GCA_036268455.1 Verrucomicrobiia bacterium | reverse complement strand
AGGTTGCTTTGACGAACATTGGCGGCACCTATACTGGGGAATATACGAACAACTATGTTTACGACCGTTGGAACTGTGTGGCGTTGCTGGGGCCGACGTTGAACTTGTCCAACTCGTTCATGTGGGGATTGGATTTGAGCGGCTCGACGCGGGGAGCGGGAGGAGTAGGAGGGTTGCTGGCTGAGAATATTGCAGGCAGTGGCGTGCAATTTGTCGCGTATGATGGGAATGGGAATGTAAGTGCGCTGGTGAACGCAGCGAACGGAGTTATGGTTGCCAATTATGAGTACGGCCCCTTCGGCGAAGTCAGCCGCGCCACCGGACCAATGGCAAAGCTCAATCCGGTACGGTTCTCCTCGAAGTTCGATGACGATGAAACTGACTTTTTGTATTACGGCTATAGGTACTACAACGCGAACACAGGTAGGTGGTTGAGCAGCGACCCTCTTGAGAATAAAGGTGGCGATAATTTATATGCTTTTGTCGCTAATAGTGCAGTCAACGACTTTGACATGGACGGACAACTTCAATATGGGCACCCAATCGACCAAATGCTAGTGTCCGGATGTGGAAACTACGATTTCCTCTTCCCGTTATACTTGTCGAAGGATACTCAACACAGCGGAGTGGTTGTTCAAGAGGTCTGGGTTCTGGAGCTAGACGAGGGATGCTGTGAAATTCTGGATAACAGTGACGACTATCACTTTTGGGAATTCATGGGAGATGTTCCTGCGGGATCGACGGCGGGATACTACATCGCCAATGACAATTCGGCGTTTTGGTCGGTAGGTTTACTAGGAATAGGACAACATGGTTCACATGGTTACCAGACCGTATGGACCTCGGCTAAGTTCTTTAATTGGCGTACCGTAAAAAGTGATCCCCCCAGTCTATGGGGACACGCAGTCCCGTATTCAAACCACTCAACTATAACGAGACCCCCTTATTGGGGACCAAGAACCGGACAACGACGAACCACCTGCTACTCGTGACGTATGGGATACGTGGAATTGCTGTGGAGGTCAGAATCAGACCATTGTGCTAACTTATCCACCATGAGAACAGGCGTAAATGACATTTTTATCCTCCATCTGATAAGCGAATAGTAGGTGATGCCACTGTGCGTACTCTACCTCATTTAAGAAATGGCGCGAGGCGATTCCTAGCTATAGTGTTTGCTTTAATCTTAGCCTGCTCTCCGAGAGACCCGATTGACAATTTAGTTAAAAAGTTGTCATCTGATCCATATTGGTATAACGGCTATGAGTATCCTCTAAGACTTCCCCCCAATGTTTCTCAGGTTGACCTTGTGCTCGAAGCTTTAAAACATAGCGATCTCCCACAGCCAACGCCCGCATCGATTCACATAGCCAGCCACCGTGATGTTATAATTCACAATATAACTTATTCTGCGTTTCTTCTTGAGACCGATGTAGGCCGAAGAATTGTATTGCTACAATATGTGGCTTTGTTACATGGGTGGAGACACTTTGTGTTCGAGGCTTGAAGACAAGAGGATAAGTGAACCTTCGCAGAGCCGGTATTTGAACTGTACACGCCAACCAATACAAGAAGCGTGCCAGCGACAAATGCTTTGGCGCGGTTCTGCTGGAATTAAGCGCCTGGAGCGGCTTCTCAGCGATGAACCCTTCTCTGTCTGTAGGAAAGTGCGCCTACCTCAAACTGAACATCCCACCAGCTTGCGCTGGCCTCGGACGGGACCAACAGCGCGGCCTATGCGTATCTTGCAAACTCGTCGCTGGTGGGGCAGATTACATTTGCCCAGAACGGCACGACGCGGATGACGACGGCAAAACAGTATGATTACCTTAACCGGTTAAGTTCCATTTCCTCGACACCGTCCAATTCGTTTAGTTACCTTTACAACTCCGCCAACCAGCGGACGATGGATCGGCTGGCGGATGGCAGTTATTGGCGGTATGGGTATGACTCTTTAGGCCAGGTGATTTCCGGGAACAAGTATTGGAACGATGAGACGCCGGTGGCCGGGCAGCAGTTTGATTATGACTTCGATACGATCGGGAACCGCTTGGAAACCGAGGCTGGCGGGGATCAGAACGGGGAGAACTTGCGTTTGGCCAGTTACACGAACAATTCGCTCAACCAGATCACGGGTCGAAGCGTGCCTGCATATGTGGACATTATGGGTGATGGGATTGCGACCAACCCGGTGACGGTCAACGGCACGACGGCGTATCGGAAGGGGGAGTATTTCCGGGAACAGTTGGGCGTGACTAACAGTTCGGCTGCGGTGTGGGACGGAGTGACGGTGGCGGAAAATGGAGGCGGCGTGACCGGGCATGTGTATGTGCCGGAGACGCCGGAGAGTTATACTTACGACGCGGACGGGAACTTGTTGAGCGACGGTCGCTGGAATTACACCTGGGACGGCGAGAACCGACTGATTTCAATGACAAGCTTAGGTGGAGCGCCAAGCGGTTCCCAACTGCAACTGAATTTCGCGTATGATTATCAGGGACGGCGGATTCAGAAGGTTGTATTCACAAACAACGGCAGCGCCTACATTGGGGAATACACGAACAACTACGTGTATGACGGTTGGAACTGCGTGGCTCTATTGGGGCCGACGTTGAGCTTGTCCAATTCGTTTATGTGGGGATCGGACTTGAGCGAGACAATACAAGGCGCGGGAGGAGTAGGAGGATTACTGGCCGAGAATATTGCAGGCAATGGCGTGCAATTTGTAGCGTATGATGGGAATGGGAATGTAAGCGCGCTGGTGAACGCAGCGAACGGAGTCACGGTTGCCAATTATGAATACGGCCCCTTCGGCGAAGTCACCCGCGCCACCGGGCCAATGGCCAAACTCAACCCGTTCCGTTTTTCGACCAAGTATCAGGATGACGAAACCGACCTGCTTTATTACGGCTATCGGTACTATAATCCGTCCACGGGCCGATGGTTGAGCAGAGACCCAGCGGAGAACCTACCAGCAGATCTGGCAGGAAATCGGCCAGAAGATCAAGGAGGGCCAAATCTCTACGAGTTTGCTCGAAACAACGCTCTAACTGTGTTCGACTATCTTGGCCTTGCAAGCGCCGACATCTACGAGTTTCAACCCCCGGTGAAAGCTGTGTTGAGTGATTTGAGCGGCTGGTTTTCAGGCTTAGATGAACATCACAAGCGGCGGCAATGTCGGCGACTTTTGCAAATTGGTGGCGTTCTTTCTGGGCAAGGGGCTGCTAGTGCTTGGGATTTGGAACCATTACACACTTGGGACCACACCCATGTCCTTTTTGGCGGATCATGCTTTTACGCCGGTGCAGTGAACTACGCCGAGTGGGGGCAAACCTGCAAGCTCTGTCATGATGCCGCCGTTCAATATGGTTGGATGACTTACATTCCTCCCGCAGGTGTCGGTGGGAGCGGAACGCTACTTCCAGAGGCAGGCGATTTTACATCGGGAGCCGCATCACAAGATGTGATGATCTGGAAGGCATTTATGTATCTCGACTTCAGCAGCGACATGCGGCTTGAAGCTCTTGAGTTTACAGCGTGGGGATATAATCGAACGTCCCCGTCGGTCAGCCTTAGCAATTGCTGCTACAACAAATCAGAGACGTATCCCAAAGTTACGTGGGTTTGGGCACCGGGAATGCCGCGATGAACTTCCAACCGTCAGAGAGCAACAAACTGCTAAAAGCGATGTATCTGTTCGTTCGCTACATTTGTGGATTGGTTGTGGCTGGTGCTTCTTCGGTGCTCGTCGTGGTGTTTCTCATAGCCGCGGTCCCCGTTCCATCTCGTATCAGCGTGATGCTTACTGGCGTCTTTGCAGGCTTCCTCGGAATCGCAATTGGATCGTTTACGCTTCCACGCGATTCCCGTGTATTTGCGTCTGTGTTGTATTTAACGTTAGGAGTCCTTTACTACATTGCCGTCCAACATCTAATCTGGCTTAATCGGGCCGAGCCTGGCCCAACAATCCTTCCCCTCCTGTTTCCGTTGCTTGCGGGCGGGCTAGTTGGGACGTGTTTGCACCTATTTTTCTTCCTGCGAGGACGCTTGAAACCAAAGGGCGACAATGTGTGAACGCCAAGTGAAATTGGTTTTCCTACATTTGCATAATTATTGCTTTCAGCTATTCGCAATGCGTTACGAATACGGCCCCTTCGACGAAGTCATTAGGGCCACTGGAGCCGGGAGCCGGTGTCAGAGCCGGAGAGCCGGGAGCCGGGGAGCCGGGAGCCGGTGTCAGTCTCAACTTTTGACACTGTGGATCGTGGGGCCGCACTTTGGTGACAGACACCTCGGTAAAGAAACCCTTCTACAACGAATCGACTGGGTCTGATACAGCCTCAAAAAGTCGTTGACATTCCCATGTTTATATGGGACAATTCGATTATGGGAAAATTGTTCTTTGAAATTCGGGATGCGAGGCGCAAAAGGTCAGTCAAGCCTGGTCAAACCCAGTCAAACCCTTTTCACAGTCAAGGCTAATTTCACCAATTCAGTTTCAGGTCACTACTGTTAAGCATCTTATGAAGGATTCAGGCGAGCTTTTTCTCGGTATTTCGGGTCAAGCCGGTAAAGGTTGGACCCGTGTTTCCAATCTTCAACCGGTCGGCCAACCATTTTCAACGTGGTTCTTTTTTCTCCTCGCACACGCGCTGCAACTTCTCAATTAATCGCTCATGATGGAGGCAATATAGTATCGGGATTTTCCGCACTTGACAGGATTGGGGGCTGGGTCAAGTTGAGGTATGAAGAGAATTGCGGCGGTTGTGGCGGGTTTGGTCTTGGTCTTCACATTTGCCGTAACAGCGTCCGCTCAGGAGCGCACGGCGGCTGAATTAGACCAGATGCTCGGCCCCATTGCGCTTTACCCCGACCCGTTGATTGCCGAAATCCTTTCCGCTTCGACTTTCCCGAGCCAAATCGTCATGGCTGACCGTTACGTCACCGATGGCGGCGACCCGAATCAAGCCGACCAGCAACCTTGGGATCCAAGTGTTCAAGGGCTGGTTCATTACCCGGCCGTGCTTAAGTGGTTGGATGATAACCTCGCGTGGACGACGCAATTGGGGCAAGCTTTCCAGAGCCAACAATCCGATGTCATGGAATCCGTCCAACGGCTGCGCGCTCAAGCACAAAGCCTTGGAAATCTCCCGAGTACCGCACAAGAAACCGTGACCACCGACGACGGTGATATCGAAATCGAGCCGACCGATCCGGAGGAGATGTACGTTCCAGATTACCAACCGAACGTCATTTTTGATCAGCCAGGTATTTATTGCACATTCGGAATTGCGCTCCCGATTGGCGGGTGGCTGGGTTATGACTGGGATTGGCGCGGGCGTCGCATGATCTCCTGGGGTCCCGGACATCGACGGCCGTCCAATTGGTTTCATGAATCTCCCGGCCAGCGGCATAATTACATCACGGAAAATCACGCCGTGGGGTGGCATCCCGGCGGCGGGGGCGTTGCTGTGATTCGTGCCGGAGGACGGGACCGCGGTTACGCGCCTGAAACCGTTTCCCGGCCCGCGCCGGTTGTTCCGCGAACCCCTCATCAAAACATCGACGCCGCGCGCGCCGCGAATCGCCCCGCTTTCCGCGCTCCGTCCGAGGAACTTCCCCACAACTTCTCTCGTCCTGAACCGTCTTCCCGCCCAGAGCCGTCTATCTCCCGCCCCGAACCGGCTGGAGGTGTATTTGGCGGATTCCAACGCGCGCCGGAAGCGCGTGAATCGAGTTCCCGCGGAGAAGCGAGCCGGTCCACGATGGCGCCGTCGCGCGGTGGCGGTGGTGGTTCGAACAGACGTTAGCAGAAGAGTCACATGAAAACTATATTCGCAATGCTTTTGACGACGTGTCTCGCGCCGTCACTCCTTCAAGCCCAATCCGCGCCAGAACAGCAATTCGCCAGTTCCGACGAGGCTATCAAGGCGTTGAGGACAGCCGCCGAAAATAAGGATACCAACGCGCTCGGAACCATTTTTGGCCCGACGTTGCGCCTTGTGCATTCGCCGGACCCGGTGCAAATGAGCAATGGACTGGCGAGTTTTTCGCGGCGGATGTCTGAAAAAGTTTACCCTGTAGCCAAGTCCGATTCGAAAATCGAACTCGACATCGGCAGTGATGGGTGGCCGTTTCCAATCCCATTGGTCAAGCAGGATGGCCAATGGCATTTCGATACTGAAGCCGGAGAGCAGGAAATTTTAAACCGGCGCGTTGGGCGCGATGAGTTGGGCACGATTCGCGTTTGTCATGCCTATGTCGAGGCGCAACGCGAATACGCGAGCGTCGATCGCGCGGGCGACGGGATCATTCAATACGCGCAACACCTTCGCAGCACGCAGGGGACGCATGATGGACTGTATTGGCACGTGGAGCCGGGGGAAGAAATGAGTCCGCTCGGGCCGCTGGTCGCGCAGGCGCATGGAGAAGGATATGTGCACCAGTCGAAAATCATGACCGACGAGCAGGTTCCGTATCAGGGCTATTATTTCAAGGTGCTGACGCGCCAGGGGGCGCGCGCGCCGGGCGGGAAGTACAATTACATCATCAACGGGCACATGGTGGCGGGATTTGGATTGGTGGCGTGGCCGGCGGAATGGGGAAACTCGGGAGTGATGACATTCATTGTCAATCAGGAAGGAAAGGTCTATGAGGCGAATCTCGGGCCGAAAACCACAGCCCTCGCGGCAAGAATGCTGTCGTATGATCCGGATTCAAAATGGAAACCGGTTGAGGAAAATTACGGTTATACGGCCAGGACTCCGTGAGATACCGGAACCTGGCTAACCAGCGGCCCGCTATCCAGGATGGTTTGACTCATTTCCCGAAGTCGTCCATGTGCCGCGGATTGGAGGAAAGATCAGTGAAGTCGCCTCGACCCGCGACATTGGCGGACAAGGCCCATGCGTTGTTGACAGTTCTGTCGCCGCAACCAAAATCCCTTGCGCGGCCGAAGATTTTTGCGAGATTGTGTTTGTCCCCGACTGGGTTTAACATACCGACATAATAGATCCGCTGGCGATCATAGAGGAGCACCTTGACGAGATTCACGGTCTTGGGGCGCGGCGGGTTGGAGTTTTTGGTTCTTTTGCCAGAGGCAATGCCGCGGAGGACAGCGATGTGGATGTGTATGTGGAGTTCGACGACGCGAAGCGAACCTACGATAACTTTTTTGCCCTCCACGAGCTTCTGGAAACATCCCTTGGACGCCGTGTGGACCTCGTAACCGACAAGGCTTTGACTGAGACGAAGGCTAAAATAATTCTGCCGACTGTCCGTTATGCTTCCAACGACGGTTGAACTGCTGCGTGACATCCTGCGGGAGGCCGAGTATCTTGAGGCACAAGCCCGGAAAACCACCAAGGAAGCGTTCCTGGGTGATGAAGTGCTTAAACGCGCTTTCGTGCGTAGTATCGAGGTTGTTGGAGAAGCCGCGAAGAAAGTTCCGACAGAAACCCGCCTGGAATTTCCCACTGTTGAATGGCGGAAAATGGCTGGGATGCGTGACCGGCTCATCCATGATTACGGCGGCGTTGATTATATGATAGTTTGGGAAGTCGCCACGATTTTGACGGGTCAACCGCCGGGACTTTGGCGGCAATTTACGTCAAAGAAGGTGTGAAACGTTCGCGTTTTCCCATCATTGAGTTTCGAGACGGCGCTCCTGGACGGGTGGCTTACGTCACCGGCACGCGGTGGCCGGTTTGGATGGTCGTGGACCTGGTAAATGATTTGGGAGGGAACACCGCGAAGGCGGCGAAACGCCTGGAAAAACCCGAACCAGTGGTAAAGATGGCGCTGGCATATGCGGAGGAAATTGCGGGCAGTCTGAAGCTGCACGCGCACCGGGACTTCGAGGGTCTTAAAGCCACCTCGCCCAACCTTGAAAAAGTGTGAGGCTGCTGTTAGACAGCACATACCCCACGAAGCAGCCAAGGCGCTCCGAAGAAAGTTTCCTGTATTGGATGCGGTTTCAATCCACGGGACGCCGTGCCGGGGCTGGCAGCCCCTCCACTAATCGTAAAGTTGGATAATTTGCCAGTGTTATTTTCGCTCCGGCAGGGGTCTGATCCGACTGATTTTACGGTGGTCACCCTATTAATTCCCGAATTGGCGGTGGGAGAATTGGCTTGATGCGACAGTTTTTTTTGTTTTGGCGGACGGTTTTAATCCTCTCCCTGAGCGGCGCCGCCGCCACGGCGGGCGTAAACGTTCTTACCTACCACAATGACAACAGCCGAACCGGCGACAATTTGCGCGAAACAAACCTCACGCCCGCAAACGTCAATGTCGATACTTTCGGAAAGCTGTTCGCCTATTCGGTCGATGGCGATATTTACGCGCAGCCACTGTATGTGTCGGGCCTGGCGATTCCGGGCAAAGGAACCCATAATGTCATTTTCGTGGCCACTGAGCATAACTCGGTTTACGCCTTTAATGCCGATAGCGACGCCGGCGACATCGGTGGATTGTTGTGGCAGATTAATTTAGGCGCGTCCGTGACAACTCCGAACCCTGATTTCGGCAATCGCTACGGCGGTTTCAACCAAATAACTCCCGAAACGGGCATCACAGGCACTCCGGTGATCGATCTCGGAACTCAAACTCTATATGTCGATTCGTTCACTGAAGAAGGGACAAACTACGTCCACCGGCTTCACGCGCTGAACATCGCCAATGGTCGTGAACGGGCGTTTAGTCCGGTGACTGTGAGCGCCAGCATTGCGGGAAATGGTGTTGGCGGCACCAATGGCATCGTAACATTCGACCCGAAACAAGAACTGCAACGAAGCGCGTTAACGCTGGCATCGGGCATTCTCTACGTTTGTTATGCCGGCTATGGGGACACCGACCCATATCACGGATGGATACTTGGGTACAATCCCGCCAACCTCAAACTCTCGACCAACCATATTTTTAATTCCACTCCCAACAGCACTGTCGTAAATTTTGGCGATGATGCCGGAGAAGCCGGTATTTGGATGGCTGGCTGCGGATTGTCCGAGGATTCCAGCGGAAACCTTTATCTCGCCACCGGAAACGGAAGTTTCAACGCATTCAACGGTTCCGGAGGAACAGAATATGGCGACACATTTCTAAAGCTTTCACCCAGCCGGGAGATGTCCGTCCTGGATTACTTTACCCCGTACAACCAGGCCTATCTTGCGGATAATGACATCGACCTCGGGTCCGGCGGTGTTTTACTGGTTCCGAATCAGCCAGGTCCCATTCCGCACATGATCATTGGCGGGGGGAAACAGGGGATGGTTTATGTGATCAACCGCGACATGTTTACGACCACAAACAACCATTACAACACCAACGGCAACTACGACGCCGTCCTGCAAACGGTAGCTTTAAACGGCGGCGATTACGAAACCCCGGCATATTTCAACGGGATGGTTTATTTCACTGCGTCCGAGGACGTCACAGCCGCTTTCAGCATCTCCAATGGAATGCTTTCTCTGCCCGCCAGTTCCACCGGGTCCCGGACTTTCCCCTTCCCCGGCGCCACCGCGAGTGTCTCCGCCAATGGGCAAAACAATGGCATCCTTTGGTTGATAGAGCGGGCCAACCCCGCGACACTGATCGCAGACGACGCCAACGACGTGTCTTCGGAAATTTACAACAGCGACCAGGCAGGTGACCGCGACCAATTGCCCTCGGGAATAAAATTCGCCGTGCCAACCATTGCGAATGGAAAAGTCTTCGTGGGCGGGCACGATGCGTTATCGGTCTATGGGCTGCTGCCATTTGCCAACACGCCGGCGCCCGGGAATTATTGCGGGCTGTTCTACGCCTCCAACGGAGTGCAAATCAGCCAATCCGGTTATCTGAATTTCACTGTCAGCAAGAGCGGCCATTACCTTGCCCGACTGCTAATGGCTTCGAACATCTGCTCGTTTACGGGTCAATTTCACGGTGCGGGCGCGACCAGCACGAGCCTCAAGGTGGGCGGGCAAAGCCCCCTTGAGATTCAGATGCAATACGCCGCAGCAAATCCCACAGTTTTGACGGGAACAATCGGTAACGGCATATGGACCGCAAACATCATCGCCGACGAAGAACTCTTCAACGCCCGCACCAATCCGTGTCCTTACGCGGGCGAGTACACCGTCGTGGTCCACAGCCCCAATAACGGCGATCCGATGGAACCGCAAGGAAACGGATTCGGCACTGTGAGTATTAGCGCGGCGGGCCAGTTAAAATTCCAAGGCGCTTTGGCCGACGGCGCCCCTGTCAGCCAAGTCACAACTGTCTCCTCAACCGGCCAATGGCCCCTTTACGCGTCGCTCTACGGAGGACACGGCCAAATCCTGGGATGGGTAAATTTTGCGGACACACCTTCATCCGACCTGAGCAGCGATCTCGCATGGATCAAGCTCTCGGGAATCAAACTGGCCAGCGCGAACGCCAAAATCTATCCCGCGGGCTTCGCATTTGCGCCGGTACTGGAAGGCTCGCGCTTCAGGCTCGGAAAAGCGCGCGCCCCGGTCCTTGATTTTAGCGCCGGCGAACTGACTTTGACAGGCGGAGCATTTTCAGGCGGCTTCACGAATTATTTTACAGTCGGCCCAAATGGAAAAGTATCAAGCACCAACAAATCAACACTGACTCTCGCCGCCTCGACAGGCCGGTTCACAGGAACTGCGCCAAACCCCTTGGGCGGTCATACAGTGAGTTTCAGCGGGGTTTTTCTAACCAAGGAAAACTACGGCGCCGGTTATTTCATCGATTCCGGATTGAGCGGAGCAGTTTATTTAGGACCACAGTAGTTTTCTTTTTCCTCGGGTTATGTTTACATCAGCCGGGTTAAATGAATTTGCTGAGGGCCAATTTGCGGTTTTATGCGCGGAGTCATCTCGGAACATTCCTTGGGGTGGCGGTGGCGAGCGCAATTCTTGTGGGGGCGATGGCGGTTGGGGATTGCGTCCGGGGCAGCCTTCATGATCTGGCTTTGGCGCGGATCGGGCGGGCGAGCTTCGCGCTGGCGTCGACGGACCGCTTTTTTCGCTCGGCGCTGGCGGATGATTTGCGCGGGGACGTTTCCAATGGCCTGGCGGCGGCCATCCTGCAATTGCCGGGCACGGCGGCGACGCCCGATGATTCGGCGCGGGCGAATCACGTCCAAATTCTCGGCGTTGACGCGCATTTCTGGGAGATGGCGGAACGCCCGCCGCTCTTTACCAATATTCCGGCGGATGGAGTTGTTCTGAACGAGGCGCTGGCGCGGCAATTGAGGGTGAAAACGGGGGATGAGATTGTGCTTCACGCGCAAAAGCCGTCTCTGCTTTCACAGGAAGCGCCGATTTCGCCGCGGGAGGATGTTTCGACGGGATTTCACGTGAGCATCGCAGCGGTGGTTTCCGACACGGAGTTTGGGAGGTTTGGATTGCAGGCGAATCAAGCGGCGCCGATGAACGCTTTTCTCCCCCTGCCCTTCCTCCAGGCCAAGGTCGATCAAACCGGCAAGGCGAATCTCCTCTTGGCCGGTGATTCCGCGCCAAACGTGGAGCGTCGCTGGACTTTGGCGGACGCGGACCTGGAGCTGCGCGATGTCCCGAGCGGTTTGGAATTGCGCACGGACCGGGTGTTCCTGGACACGCCGACGGTTGCGGCGGCAACTTCGATTTCTTCCAACTGTGAATTGGCGCTGACTTACTTCGTCAACGAGTTGCGGGACGGCGAAAGGACGACGCCTTATTCGATGGTGACGGCGACGGGGCCGCCGCTGCTTCCGAGCGGGATGCGCGACGATGAAATACTCCTCAATCAGTGGCTTGCGGATGATTTGCAGGCGAAAGCGGGAGACGAATTGGCGCTCAAGTATTTCGTGCTTGGAGCGGCGCACCGATTGGAGGAGCAGAGCGGGCATTTTCGCGCGCGGGGCGTTTTGCCGATGGATGGACCAACGGCAGACCGGAGTTTGATGCCGGACTTTCCGGGCATAGCGAAGGCGGAGAAGACAGAGAATTGGGACGCGGGATTTGCAATTGACATGACCAAAATCCGGCCCAAGGACGAACAATATTGGAAGGATTATCGAGGCACGCCAAAGGCGTTTGTCACGCTGGCGGCGGGACAACGGATGTGGGGGAACCGTTTTGGGAACGTCACGGCAATTCGCTATCCGGCGCCCGCATCGCGCGAAGTTTTGGGGCGCGCTTTGTTGTCGAAGCTGAACCCGGCGGCGATTGGGCTGAGTTGGATTCCTGTGCGGGATCAGGCGCTGGCGGCGAGTTCGCAGGCGGAGGATTTTGGGGGGCTGTTCATCGGATTCAGTTTCTTTCTCGTTGTCGCGGCGCTGATTCTTTTGGCGTTGCTGTTTCATTTTGCGATGGAGAAACGCGCGGTGGAAGTCGGCACACTTTTGGCGCTGGGTTGGCGTCCAGCCGATGTGCGCCGGTTGTTGCTGATGGAGGGGGCGGCGATTGCCGTTGCGGGCGGGTTGGCGGGAATCGCGGGCGGGGTTTTGTATGCGCGGGGAATTTTGTACGGTTTGACGACTTTGTGGAGCGCGGCTGTGGCGGATTCGCCGCTGAAATTTCACGTTACGGCGGGAACGCTGATCAACGGCGGCCTGGCGGGAGTTGTAATCAGCACGATTGTCATTTGGTTCGCGTTGCGGAGCCAAACCAAACGGCCCGCGCGGGAATTGCTCGAACAAGGCGGTGAGATGGAACGCGAAATCCCGACGTCCAAACCGCGCCGTCCTGTGGCGGGGCTGATTGCCATCGGCACCGGTCTTGGCGGGTTGGCGCTTGTCGGCAGCGCGCTTGCGAAACACAACAACGCGGATGTGGAAGCGTTTTTTTGGGGCGGCGCATTGCTGCTGATTTCCGGGATCGCGGCAGCGGCGTTGTGGCTGCGAGTGCTGGGTGCGCGGGCAGTGTCGCGTCCATTGAGTCTCGCGAGCCTGGGGATTCGTGGTTGCGCGCGGCAGCGCAAACGGAGCCTGGCGATCATCGCGCTGCTGGCGAGCGGGGCGTTTTTGATCATCGCGGTGCAGGCGAACAAACTCGACGCCCACCAGGGAAGCGCCCGGCGCGATTCTGGCACCGGAGGGTTTGCATTCATCGGCGAATCGGCGCTGCCAATTGTCCAGGACCTCAATACGAAAGCCGGCCGGGAATTTTTTAATCTTGATGAAGCGAGTTTGCGGGGGATTTCCGTCGCATCCCTGCGCGTGCATGACGGCGATGACGCCAGTTGCCTGAATTTGAATCGCGCGCAAATGCCCCGGCTGCTGGGAGTCGATCCGGCGGAATTGGCCTCGCGGAAGGCGTTTGCTTTTACCGCGCCGGCGGGGGACACGAATCCGTGGCTGCTGCTGAACGCGACAAACGATGAGATTCCGGCCATCGGAGATGACGCGACGATCACGTGGGCGTTGCACAAAAAAATCGGCGACACCGTCGTTTATACGGATGAACACGGCAAACCGTTCAAGGTTAGGATTGTTGGTTCGCTGGCGAATTCGATTTTGCAGGGAAGCCTGATTGTTTCCGAGTCCGCCTTTAAGACGCATTTTCCCGGCGAAACGGGATGGCGGATGTTTCTTATAGACGCTCCGCCGGAGAGCGCCGCGGCGGCGGGAGCGGAGTTAAGTCGGGCCTTGCGAGATCGAGGGCTGGAACTGACTTCCGCGGCGGACCGGCTCAACGCTTTTAATGCCGTTCAAAATACGTATTTGGACACGTTTCTGGCGCTTGGGGCTTTGGGGCTGTTGCTTGGGAGCGCCGGGTTGGGCGTGGTCGTGCTGCGAAACGTGCTCGAACGGCGAAGCGAACTGGCGGTGCTGGCGGCCGTTGGTTTTCGCCGGGGCGTGTTGCGCCGCCTCGTGGTGAGCGAACATGCGGTGTTGCAGTGCGTGGGGCTTTTTTTGGGCGTGGCCGCCGCTTTGCTGGCGGTGTTGCCGGCGTTGATTTCACCTTCCGCGCAAATATCTTACGGCGCATTGGCGGCGGCTTTGGCATTGGTGTTTGTGAGCGGGATATTTTGGACGTGGGCCGCGGCGAGAATGGCTTTGCGCGGAGAGATTTTGCGGGCGTTGAACAAAGAAGGGGAGTAACCACGCGGCAGTTTTGGCCTTTCAAACTATTTCCTGTTCAAACTATTTACTTGCCAGCGGAAGAGATTCGGGTAGGTTTGATTGAGCATCGCAAAGAATTGAGCCTTTTTCCGTTGTCCGCGCAGAAAACGACTCTATGAATACCGTGGTCTTCACCTTGCTGCACGTTCCCAGTCAACTTAAAAAGGCCGTTTGGCGCCTGATCCAACAGCGCTTCGCCGTGGCCGCGCTGCCCCTCGCCTGCCTGCTTGTTCTCCAAAATGATCATGCCGCGGCCGATGTGCTCGAACACTGGGAGAAAGGGACCATTACCACCGTCAACCTGAATGGCGTGGCCTTCGGCAATAATACCTTTGTGGCCGTGGGTAAGAATGCCCTTTACACGGCTGGCCCCGCGGGGTGGCCTTGGAAAAAGTCCCCCAACTATAGTTTCGATATTCTATGGTCCGGCGTCACTTTCGCGCAGGGCGTCTTCGTCGCGGTTGGAACCGTTGAAGACCCCGAATACGACAAAGACATTATCAGCACTTCCGTGGATGGCATTAAGTGGGAGACGAGACTCAGTGACACAGACGGTCCGTGGAACCAAGTCATTTTCCTCGATAATCAATTTGTGGCCTTTGATGGTATTACGGATAGCGATGCCTATCTCTCGCAGATCGCGGGGTATTCCGTTTCGCCGGACGGTTATAGTTGGACGGACGGATTTTTTGCCGTGAGCGAGGCGCAGGTTTATGGCCTGGCCTACGTGAATGGCTCCTTTTTCGCGGGCGCTTCGGCCACGATTTATGAAGCCCCGGGTTTGGCCTATTTGGGCGACCAGGCGGTAAATTCCAATATCCGGAATAAGGAATCAACCCGGGTTCTCGGACCGGTGGCCAGCTTTTCGAGCAGCTTCACCGGCATGACCAGCGGCAATGGAACGATCGTGGCGGTCGGAGATGCTGGACTTATCGCTTATTCATTGAATCAAGTCAACTGGAGCGCGGCCAGTTCCGGCACGGCGGAAACACTCGAGGCTGTTACTTATGCCGACGGCTTTTTTGTGGCCGTCGGAGGCAACGGCGCCATTCTAAGTTCGCCCAATGGCGTCACTTGGAGCGCGCGCAATCCCGGATCAGCCCCTCTCTTTCAAGCTGTCACCTATGGCAACGGGCATTTTGTCGCGGTTGGGATTGATGGGACCGTCGCCATCTCTTCGGATCAGACGCCAGCCTCCATCACCAGCGATCCCGTCAGCCAGACAGTTTACGCGGGAGGCCCTGTTACATTTACAGCCGCGGCGGCGGACGCCGCCACCTATCAATGGCACAAAGGCTCCGTGGCACTGGCTGATAGTTCCCGTATTTCGGGGGCCACGACGGACTCCTTGACCATTAATCCGGCGAAATTAACAGATATCGGAACTTACTCTTTGCTAGTCAAGAATGCCTACGGCCAAGCCGTCAGTTCCGGGGCCGTTTTGATGGTCAACTTGGTTTATGCGACGGCCACAGTCCAGACCAACGGGCCTGGAAAAATAACTCCAGTCGATAATAACAAGCCCCTCGTCGTCGGTAATACCTACTTGATGGTGGCCTCGCCTCTGGCTGGCTGCAAGTTTGTGAATTGGACGGGCAGCACAAACAGCCTCAAGCCGTTTTTGAGTTTTGTCATGGAATCCAATCTGACCTTCACGGCCAATTTCGTGGATGTCGCGCGCCCGGTCAATGGTTTCACGGTCCCGAGAACAGGCGAAAAATTCACCAACGGGACGATTACGGCCACGGGCAAAGCGAGGGATAATGTTGGAGTGACGACCGTGTGGTACCAACTCAATGGAGAAGACTGGCAGACAGCCGACAGCGACAATAAATGGACCAATTGGTCCGCCTCGAATTTGTCGTTGGACTCCGGCCAAAACACCTTCCGGGCTTACGCTGTGGATGCAGCCGGAAACTGCTCTCCCACCAACACAGCGACGTTTACCTATATCCCAAGCGCGCCCATTGAATTGGAAATTAGCGGCAAAGGAACGGTGGAGGCCATTGGAGGAGGTGTTACTATTGCCAAGTATAACAGGCAATGGTTGGTCTTGGGCGACTCCTACACGTTGAAGGCGATTCCGGCGGCAGGCTACAAATTCAGTGGTTGGGGCCAGGGCGAAACCAGCGCAAGCCTCAGCTTCGTCATGTCCTCCAATTTAGTTTTCACGCCGAGCTTTGCCCAAATCACACGCTAAACGGCGAACCGCCGGGGAGCGGGGCCATGGAATCGACCCGCCGACGATATCAAACCCGTTTCAAGCGCACTGGACAGTTCTGGAGTCAAACCGGAGACGAAGCGCTCATGTGCCTGGAAACATTCCGCCACAACAGACGCCGGCACATCCAATTCCCTCATTCCAAAACAGACCCCTCCAAAAACTGATTTGCGCCCCCACGCGCAAAATGTGTCAATTCCTTGTTGTAAAAGTTTGGGCGACCTGTTACACAAACCGCGCTCGCCAATGAAAACAGCATCATTTTTACACTTGAAAAACAAAAGCTCCCTTTTTGCATGCCACCGGACTGCTGGCCTCGCCACGGTGACTGGGTTGTCCATGTGCCTTTTGACCGCCCCAAACGCATGGTCCCAGGCTTATACGTTTACCCCCGGGCCGCCGGCGGACGTTACCAAGGCGGTCGGCAATGAGATGAATCCGAGCGTGGCCATTAACCCGTTGAACGGGAACAATGTGTTCACCGTTTCCGCATCGGATCTTGGCGCGCTGGTGACGGCTGTATCGAGTAATCAAGGGGGGACATGGGCGGTTACCAACATCGCCAACGGCGGGGACAATCTGTCGCAGGCTTTCCAATATCCTTCGGCCGCATACGATTCCTACGGGAACCTGTATGTGGCTTACCTGCCCGCCACGTTTGAGGGCGTGAGCATCGCCATCAGCACCAATAACGGCCAGAATTTCACCATGCTCACCAACCTCGCGGCTGGCGACGCCACGGAGACGCCTCGCATTTGCGCGGGTCCGGCATCGGCGCCAGGGTCGGTATGGGTGGTTTACAAGGACAACAGCCAATCCGGGACACCGCTGATCGCGCAGGGGCTTCAGGCGACAAGTCTTGGGACGAACAGCCAGTTTGGGCCGCCGTTCAGCATTCCGGGTTCAGCCAGCGGAGGCTTTCCGGACATTGCCATTGGACCGGCGGGACAGGTCTTAGTGGCTTATCAGAACAATATTAACGTTTCCGGCAGCTCCAAAATCTTCACCAGCATCAATACCAATGCTTTCGGAACCAACGGCTTCGGTCCGGCAATCACTGTCACAGCCAATGCCGTCGGCGGTTTGACGTATATTCCTGCCCAGCCGACCGGAGTCGGGATCAACGCCAGTGTTAGCCTGGCGTGGGACGTGGACCCATACAGTTCGTTTTACGGGCGGGCTTACGTGATTTATTCGGCGGTTGCCACTGTCGGCAAGAGCCAGACGGAGGACATCGGATTTCGTTACTCACTTAACAACGGGAGCACTTGGAGCGCGCAGGAAACGGTCAACGACGACACCACCAACGCCAACAGCAGCTTTATGCCACGAGTGGCGGTGGACCCGGTTACGGGAATCGTTGCCTGCTCGTGGTATGATTGCAGGAATGACCAGGGGGCCAATTCGCATCAGATCACGGAGACCGAAAACGCTACGTTCACTTTTTCCACTTTTTTCGCCACGAACGTCATTATGCCGCCGGGCACCCCGACCCTCAGCGCGACGCTCACCACCAACAACACGGCGGGGACGAGCTACACCCTGGCCATTACCGGCACGGACCTGATGGGGAGTCTCCTTTCCACAAACGGCACGACACCCGACACCGTCACACTTTCAACCGTGGCGTCGAACTACTTTTTTGCCGTGCAGTTTCAGGGGAATACCGGCACCAACGCCACCGGCACCAATACAACCGTCACTGTCACGGTAAGCGACACATTTTCGGATGCGTTTACGACGGGCAACCAGGCCAACACGGAACCGATGACGTACACAACGATCAGCACGACTGGCGGCGCCAGTTTCCAGGCCAATAAATCGGTCATTGTAACCAACAAATTCGCTTCCGCGACCGCCAACGGGGTCACTTCGCTCATTTCTCCGATCCCGCCCGATTCGCTTGTAAGCCCGCCTGTGGAAGGATTCGGCTCCGATGTTGCGACTTCGCAGAGCGCCTTCGGGCTGGGAAGTTACACGGGCCTGGCATTTTACGCGGGGTCGTTTTATCCCGCATGGGCGGACAACTCGGACATCACGCTTGCCAATCCCGCCGGGCCGCTCAACAACTTCGATGTTTCGATTGTGGAGGAATCCGTTCCGACCTCTGACTTGACGCTGTTTATCACCAACTCGCCGAACCCGGTGCTGTCGGATGGGGTCATTGCTTATTCCATTATCGCAATCAATAACGGCCCCTTTGCTTCGACCGGCGTAACCAATGTGGACACGCTGCCGGCCAACGTTGTTTTTGAAACCGCTGTTCCGTCCGTCGGGGGCAGTTACAGCCTCTCCGGCAACCAAGTCACCTTGACATTTCCCTCGATCCCCGCGCATGGCTCGCTGACGAACCTCATTCTCGTGAGGGCTGGTTACTCAGCGTATGGAACCAATATCAGCATTATTACCGGCCCGCTGCCGGACACCCTTCCAACCAACAACACCAACATACTGGTCACGTTGTTTGAAGGAGAGGATTTGGCGATTGGAATGACTGCGTCCTCGCTCAACCTTTACGGCGGCCAGACCGTGACCAACACGATTTCTGTCACCAACTTCGGCCCCTCAGCCAACGGGAATGTGATCGTCTCAAATGGGTTCTCATCCAGTTGGGGCCAACTGGCGGTGTTGTCCAGCGGTTGGACAGAGGCCGCCGAGGCTGTTGTTCCGGGGGAATATTCCATCAACAGCAACGTCATTGACTTGAACGTGGGATTATTGTCCTCGAACCAAACCACTAATATCATTGTGTCCGCCCTTGCGCTGGCGACGGCGCCGACAGGCATCAGTACCGTGTCGGTTTCGAGCCTGGATTACGACACGAACATGGCCAACAACGCGACGACGATCATCAGCGCCATGACCGCCCAAACTGTTTCGGCGGGCATTTCCGCGGGCCAGCCGCAAGTCGGGGTGCCGCTGACCTTCACGATTGTGGTGACCAATCTTGGGCCTTCATCTTATGGATACCTTGCGGCGACCAACATCCTGCCCTCGAGTTTCTCGAGCGTTCAGGTTCTCCAATCTCCGCTGCCTGCAACGGTCACCAATTCCATGATTATCTTCCCAATCGGCCCGCTTCCCAGCAATGGCACGGCAACATTGGTTTTCACCGCGATACCGCAAACAGTCGCGCCTGTGATGGACACGTTTACTGTCTCGTCATTTGATTACGCGCCGGCATTCAAAACCGGAGTAACCATCACCTCCGCGCCTCCATCGACGCCGATCGAGAACTTTCAGGTGATCCCCGGCTCCAGCGGAGCATTTCTGGTCTGGAACACACCCGCCGCCGCAACGGTGCAGGTGGATTACGGGACAAATACGGCGTATGGAAAAGTCACGTCGGTCAGCGGACCTTCGACCCATCACATTGTCCTGCTGTCGGGGCTGACGCCGGGGGCGAATTATTACTTTAACGCGTTGACAACGGAAGCAGGCATCCTTTATCCGACCAACGGCAGTTTTTCCACAGGTCCCAGCACGCTGATCCTCCAGACGCAGGATGCCACTTACGGCGGATTGTGGACCGCAAACACCACCGGAACGGGAATTTACGGCAGTTATTTCTCAACTTCGGATACCGTCGCCGGAAGCCCCACAGCCACTGCCACCTACGCTCCCAACATTCCGGTCTCTGGCAATTACGACGTGTCGATCTGGTATCCCATAAGCACAACCTTCGCCACCAACACGCCAGTGTATATTTCCGGCGCGACCAACGAGCTTTTTGTCACCGTCAACCAAAATATCAAGGGCGGAAGCTGGCTTCCGCTGGCGACCAACGTTTATTTCGCCGCCGGCACCGGTGGCAATGTGGTGATCGCAAACAACACCGGTTACACCAACAAGGGCGTCGCGGCCAACGCCGTGGAATGGACTTACGGTGCGGCACAGGACACGACAAGCGGATCGATTCCCTCATGGTGGGCGAACTTTTATTTCGGGACCAACACAACCGTCTCCGGCTCGGCTGACGCCGACGGCGATGGCTATTCCAATTATGCGGAATACGTTTTTGGCACCGATCCAACCGATCCAACCTCAAAGCTCAATTTCACGGTCACCCCCTTGGGTGGGAACATGGTTTCCGTGAACTTCACGCCCTATCAGGGCGGCCGAAACTATCAATTGCTTTCCGCCACAACTCTGGCCAGCCCGCAATGGATGGTCCTGACGAATGTGGCGACCGTGGACACCAACGGCAACGGCGTATTCACCTTGACGCAGCCGAATGGGGCAAATGCCTTTTACCGTCTGTCCTCCTCCATCTCCCAGTGACCGGGCATGGGTGTGATCATAGCGGTGGCGATTGAAATTCGCCCGCGCAGGGCTTATCTATGAAGCGTTATGCCGGTCGAATTTAAAGACTATTACAAGACACTGGGCGTGGAACGCACTGCCAGCCACGACGACATCCGCAAGGCATTCCGCAAACTGGCCCGGCAATATCACCCCGACGTCGCCAAGGACAAAAAGCAAGCCGAGGAGAAATTCAAGGAAATCAACGAGGCTTACGAAGTTCTTGGCGACGCCGAAAAGCGCAAGAAATACGACAATTTGGGCGCCGATTGGCAAAGCGGTTTTCGACCGCAACAACCCGGCGGCGGCCAGCGATATCAGACTTACTCCTGGCGCGGCGGCAGCCCGGGCGAAGGCTTCGAGTTCAACGGCACCGGATTCAGCGACTTTTTTGAGCAATTTTTCGGCGGCGGTTTCAATTACGACACCCGCACCGCGGAGCCGGAGTCCGAAAAAGGCCAGGACGTCGAAGGCGTTCTCATGGTCACATTGGAGGAGGCGATGCGCGGGGGGGTCCGTTCCATTTCGCTGCGGCGCAACACGGTTTGCATGGATTGCCACGGAACGGGTGTCAAGGGACGCGGCGCCTGCCCGACCTGTGGAGGCGCCGGACAAGTTTCCATCACTGAAACCCACAAAGTCAAAATCCCGGCGGGCGTGCGCGATGGGCAACGGTTGAGAATCAGCGGACGCGGCGAACCGGGCGCGGGGGGAGGCCCTCCCGGTGACCTTTATTTGCGCGTGCGGATGGCCAGCCATCCCGATTTCCGCGTCGAAGGCGGCGACCTTTATTATGATCTCGACCTGGCGCCGTGGGAAGCGGCCTTGGGCGCAAGCGTTTCCATTCCGACGCTATACGGCCCCGTGAGCATCAAAATTCCACCCGGCACGCAAACCGGCCAGCGCCTTCGCGTCAAATCACGCGGGTTGCCCGGGCGCGACAGCGAGAAAGGCGATCTATACGTCGTGGCGCGCGTGCAAATGCCCAAACAAATCAACGAACAGGAAAAGGCGTTGTGGGAACAGCTCGCCCGCGAATCGAATTTCAATCCGCGGAGTTAATCAAAGCAGGTTGAAAAAACTCCAAATTACTCCAAATTGCCTCCCTATCATTAAGTTCATCCTGATTCCAATTCTTGCCAGCCTTCTGGCAACTTCCAGTCGCGCCGACAATCCAAGGCACACACTCAACGGGCATGTGCCGAAAATTGTTTCCCAATTGCAGCCAGTGGGCAGCCTGGATGGCTCGCGGCGATTGCACCTGGCCCTCGGCCTTGCGTCTCGCGACCCACAAGGCCTGGACGCGTTTATTCAGCAACTTTACGATCCCGCCAGCCCCGGCTACCGCCACTACCTTACGCCCGCCCAATTTACCGGGAAATTCGGCCCATCCGAAAAGGATTACCAGGCGGTGATCGATTACGCAAAAGCCAGCGGCTTGAATGTCACTCTGCAATATTCCAACCGCGTGGTGTTGGATGTCGAGGGGGCCGTTACGAACATCGAGAAGGCGCTTCAACTTACCCTGCGCACCTACCAGCATCCGACCGAAGCGCGGACATTTTTTGCGCCCGATGCCGAGCCTTGGCTTCCCGCAGGGGTTCCAATCCTGCACATTGCGGGCCTGGACAATTACAAGCGCCCCCACCCCAGGCACACGCATCTCACCAAGTCCTTAACAGCCAAGGAAGGGTCGGCCCCGTACGGCCAGTTGTGGGGAAAGGACTTCCGCAACGCTTATGTGCCCGGCACCACTTTGACCGGCGCCGGCCAGAATCTGGGCGTTTTGGAATTTGAAAGTTATTATCCGCGCGACATCACAGATTACGAAAACGCCATCGGCATGAGCGCGACCAAAAGGCCTCAACTGGTGCCTGTGCAGATAGATGGCGTCTCAACGCAGGCAGAAGGTGGCGACAATGGCGAAGAATGCTCCCTGGACATCGAAATGGCAGTGTCGATGGCGCCGGGATTGTCAAAGATCTACGTCTTTGAAGGGGGCGTCAATGAGGAGGACAACAGCTATTTCGACGATATTTTTGAATCGATGGTGGCCCACACCGATGTTCTCCAATTCTGTTGTTGCTGGGGCGGAGTGGCCGAACCGGACCCGACCGCTGAAGTTTTGTTCAAGGAAATGGCCACGCAAGGGCAATCGTTTTTCGACGCCAGCGGCGACAACGGCGCTTTCGTTGGCGATATCGAATTTCCCTCCGACAGCCCCAGCATCACACAAGTCGGCGGCACGACTTTGACTGATGGAGCCGCGCCTTCCTATTCCTGGAAGAGCGAAGTCGTTTGGGCCTACGACAGCGGCCCGACAGTTTCCGAACGCGACGCCGCCAGCAGCTCCGGCGGCATCAGCACCTACTACCCGATACCGAGCTGGCAAACCACTATCAGCATGGCCGCAAACAAGGGATCCACGTCCATGCGCAATACGCCGGATGTCGCCGCGAATGCCGCCGATTGCTATGCTTTTACTGACGATGGGCAAGGTTCGCCCGGGTGGGGCGGGACAAGTTGCGCCGCGCCTCTTTGGGCGGCGTTTGCGGCATTGATGAATGAGCAGGCCGCGGCCAACAACGTTGCGCCCGTCGGTTTTCTCAATCCGGCCCTCTACGCGCTCGCCGCCGGTGGTAATTACACAAGTTATTTCCACGACATCATCAGCGGCAACAATACCTGGAAAGATAGTACCGACAAATTTTATGCCGAGACGGGTTACGACCTCTGTTGCGGCCTCGGTTCGATGAACGGAATCAGTTTGATGGTAGCACTTGTTGGAGCTGCGGATTTGCCGCCAACCGGTTCGCTCAAAGTTTACATCGACCCCGCCGCCGCAATCACGGCCGGCGCGAAATGGCAAGTCGATGGCGGAACGTTCCTCCGCAACGGCGTAACGGTCACCAATCTTTCGGTCGGCAATCACACCGTCACATTTAGCACGATCAACGGATGGGCAACGCCAGCCAGCCAAACCGTCACCATTGACACCAATTCGACTACGACGGCCAACGGAACTTACATCGCCATTGGTTCGTTGAAAGTGACAATCGTCCCGGCGTTGGCGATCAGCGCCGGAGCGCAATGGCAGGTGGACGGCGGAGCCTTGCAGAACAGCGGAACGACGCTCACAGGTCTTGCGGCGGGAAACCACATCGTCAGCTACAGCGCGATCAACGGCTGGACAACGCCGGCCAATCAAACAGTTGCGATCAAAGGCAGCACAGCCTCGAGAGCTACAGGAACCTACAGGTTTGCCGTCGCGGGAACTTACAACGGCCTTTTTATGCAGCCCGAAGTTACCGAACAAACCGCTGGGATGATCAGCGGTCTTGTTGTCACCGCGTCGGGGACGTATAGCGGGAGACTTTTGATTTCCGGCAGCACCAACGCATTCGCAGGCAATTTCAACGTCTCGAACGAGGCCAGCAATTATCTCGCGCACACTCCGAAAAAAGTCGGCCCGATAACGTTGCAGATGGCTCTCGATTTGAGCAGTTCGCCCACAACTATTATTGGCGCTGTGTCCGGCAATAATGGCGCTCCTTGGATGGCAAATTTAACAAACGAATTGGCGATAAAAGGCGCGGGGTCCGCGGAATACACGGCTTTGCTTTCGGGCGGCGCTCCGACTGGATTTGGCTATTTGCTGATAACCAATCATGCTGGCGTCGTCATTCTCAGGGGGGCTTTGGCGGACGGGACGCCTTTCAGCCAGTCAGTTCCGTTGTGCGGCTTCGGCGATTTGCCGATATATCGAAGCCTTTACGCCAACACGGGCCTGCTGCTCGGCTGGCTTGGTTTGGAAAGCGGCGCACCGTCGGGAACGCTGGCGTGGATCAAACAAGGGTCGCATTCCGCGCTCTATTCGGGCGGCTTCACGAACACGGTCAGCGTCCAGGGTTCGGCGTGGACCGCTCCGCCGGCACACACTGCGGTGATTGATCTTCCGTCGGGCCAACTCGACGTCTCCGGCGGCAATCTGCAGACAAACTTGCCTTTCATCGTCGCTGTCAGCAATAACAACGCCGTGGTGAAACTGCCCGACGGCCCGACAAACACATTGACCGGCTCCATCAACGCCAAAACCGGATTATTGACAATCACCTTCGGCAATGGCGCCGGCAGAGCAACAACCACTGGCTTCGGGGCCGTCCTTCAAAATACAAAGATCGCCGGCGGATACTTCCTCGGGAAGACCAACGCGGGTTCGATCTCGTTGCAACCATAATGCTCACGGTCCGGGAATGATTCTGACCCGGTAAAAGCTCTGAGGCAGACCGGGGGCTGTCAAGTCAATCCAGTTCGTTTGCGTCGGCGGGCTGGTGAATGTCAAGACGGTCTGCCAGGCGGACGGATCATCGAGTACGGAAGAGCGGTCCAGATAATTCGTCCCTCCCACAGGACAATTGCTGATTTCCAACGACACGGCGCCATCAGGACCGATATTCGCCTGAAGGGTTGGCCGGCTGGGAAAAGTCACCGTGCCATGCCACAGGTATTGCACGGAACTGACCAGCGCGGGCAGCGGCGCGTTCGTGTAAAGATACGTCATCGCGGCGGGCACGGCGGGCAGGAGGACGTCCGGGTTTGGAAAAAATCCGCCGATGCGCCACAAATAACCCCACCCGTTCAAACGGTAGGCGCCCACAAAATCCGCCGCCGCGCCGGCCAAAAGCGCGATGTGTCCCGGGTCGCCGTCGCCGCGCAGCAAGCCTCGATTCACCGTGCTGGTCATTCCCTGCAATTGCGTGGAAAGCTGCGCTCCGAAAAATGTTTGTCCGGTGGCTGTGACGCTGAGAGGCTCGGCGGGTTGATTGTTCGCACCGCCGCCGACAGGAATGCCAAACGTCTCCAGGCCACTTGGCCCGACCGTTTCCGTTTGCCAGGTCCCCGACTCCAGCCACGTGGCTGTGTAAAATGAATACCCGGCGGTTTCCCACCAGCAGCCTCCGTTATCCACGTAATTCTCGATCAAACTCAGAGTGTTCGGCCATTGACTTTCAGCGGATTCAGGAAAGACCTCGCCACAAGGATTAATGATCGCGAACCAGTTCGTAGGTCCGGCCCGCAACGCCACCGTCAATTCATTGAAATTCGTAATCTCCACGACGGGGAGGCCAAATTCCGTCGAAAGACTCGATGTGGCGATCGCGTTTTCCCAATCGCCGGCGGTGATTGTCGTCCACGCTGACGCCATGCCGGGGATGTTCAAGATGCCAATTCGCGGAGTGACGCCCCAATTGACCGGCGGTTTGCCCGCGAGCGCGGGAGGCGGCTCGGTGCGATTGAGCGTCGGCGTCATACCCAAGGCGACGGAAATGGAAGAGCTTTGCGATTGAGCCAACATAGCGGGATTGCCGTCCAATTGAACAATCGCCGGGCCTCCAAGGCCCGAGGGAAGCGGGATGCCGGCTTGTTGTTCGCCGGTTGTGTAAACCCAAAATTGCGCGTTGCCGCCGTTGGTTTGTGAAACAAACGAGATGGCGTTGGTGTCCGTGCCGGCGTCTGGAAGAATGATTCCCGCAACCATTCCCGGCGCGGTGGCCCAAAAGCCATATGGCACCAGAGTCTGGCCGTTCGTCGTGAGCGGTTGTGAGTCGAGATTCGCCAGGATGTTTAATGACCCATAGGTCGTTTGGATAGTCCCATTATCCGCGTCGTCCGAAACGGCCCCCCAATTATGCGAAAAAGACGTTATGGGCTGGCCGACGTAAAGCGAGCAGACGGATTTTTGCACGCGATCCAGCCAAAGGAGCCATTGCGAAGTCGCGGGATCAGAAAGGTCCGGCGCATTGACAGTATAGCTGAGGCCGTAACCAAGACCGAGCGTCCAGGCGAGCTGCTCATCGCTTGTCACGAATTGCCCGAGGTCATGAAGCACCATCGACACCTTGTCATGCGCAATGTACTCCGCGACGGGATAGATGTCCCATGTCGAAGTCGAATACCGATCCCGCAAGAACGACTGCCATGAAGGAGGATTAATTGTCGGAACGGTGGCCCAGGTCATCCCGCAGAATTGCGAAGCAGTATTGACAAGGCGATCCCAGCCATCTTCGGTGGAGATCGGCAAAGTTTCGCTGTCCTGCGCGACCCGCGAAGCAATTCCGGCGGAGTAGGCAAAAGGCGTCGGCGACGCTGGATTCATATCGTATTCCCAGGTGCGCGCGCCGCATTGGTCTTCGAACAAAACATCCACCGGATAACTGGTTGAAAATTGCTCAACGGCATTGCTATTCGCCGCCTGATCTTCCGGATGCCATTGGCAGAGGGTGTAGCCGTAGTTGGCGCCGTAGATTTCGTAAGAAAGGGAGCCGTCAAGCTCAACCACCAAGGCGTTGGTGCCATCCGCCTGAAACGTCGGCCCAGGCGGATCGTCCGGCCACCACGTTGGATTCGTATAAGGCATGACGAGCAGGCCGAGTTCATGCGCCTGCCCCAGGAAATTGGTAAAGTCCGACGCTGTTCCGAACGACGCCGCGGGCGGCAGATAATCCGGGTACCAATGGTCAAAGCCGTCTGGCAGATAGTCGGCGAAATGAACCAGCGCGGGCGAAGGCAGATTTGTCAAGTAGGCTGTTTTTTCAGCGCAATCACCGGCGTAATAGACCAGCACGGAATTCTCGAAGGCGTTCAACTTCGCGGCCGACATCTTATTCGATAGCTGCCGGTTGTAAGCGTTCGCCTGGCAATAAGCTGAAAGAGCTTGCGGCGCTGTGTAGCCAACTGACAGTTGCACCGTCGGGGTTTGCCATGTCTTGCCCGGAGCCACATAAGTTCCGAAAGCCCGTTCGCAGTATCCGCCGAGTGTATCCCCAGCCCATGCAAGGCGGCCCGGAACAAAGAGCGCGGCAACATTGCTTGCGCCGTCCCAAGGAATCGCCGAACTCGGCTGGACGCCAAAGAGCGTGGCGTTGCCCGACATGGTTTCGAGCTGGAAAAAATCCGCGAAGGCCGGCGGATAGAGCGCGCTGTAACTGTAGTATTGATAAGGAAGCAAGGCGTAATAAAAAGAATACCCGCCCGTCTCGAACCAGTTGCCGCCGGCTTTGACGTATCGTCCAATGGATGACACCACGGCTGAAAATTCCGTGGTCGAAAGCGCAGGCGTCCATTCGCCATAGGGATTGATGATCGCGAGGCAATTGGTCGAAGAATTGGCGGCAAGCACCGCTTGAACCGTCTGCAATTGCACGAATTGCAGGCCGGGCTGCGCCGCAACAGCGGAGCCAAGGAGATTGCTCCATGTCGCAACCGGCACAGCCGCCCAACCGCCGCTGGACGGCCCGTGAAACAGATTGATCAAGGCAATGTTCGTGCGCCCCGGCAATGGCGACGCCATCAAGTGCTGAATCGCTGCCATGACCAAAGTCTGCGCGATGGGGATGCTGTTGGCATCGACTTCTCCGCCGAGGCGGAAGATGTAGCCGACGCCCCCCAGATGGCTCGCGGAGAAATAATCGCCATTGGTGGAAGTCACCAAAACAAGGTCTGCCTGACCCGCCGTCGGCGCACGATTGACTATGGCGTTGCTGCCGGTCCAACTGGAAGTCAGCGTTTCGCCAAGCCAATTAGTTCCCGCGCTGGTGAAACTCACAGGCGCCGGCGGCGAAACGGTCGGACCGAAAATCAACGTCCCGCCATAAAGGCTGACGTAGGCGGAATCTCCCATCGTCACCGTGTACCAACTGGCGGGGTCGGCGCCCGACTGCGCCTGGAAGAAGCTCGCGTTGAACGAGGCGCCCACACCGTCGGAGGAGTTCAATGGACAAATCAGGCGCTGGACGTTAGTCGGAGAAAAGCGCAGTCGCGCCGGCAGATCGAATTCGGTTACTGTCTCGCCTTGAGGATGCACTTGCGCGGCGAGCGCGACGCCGTTGTTAAGGTTTGAAAGGGTGACTGTCACGGCAATGGCAGGATTGCTGTAGTTCAGAATCAACACATTCCCCGGCGGTGGCAGGCTCCAGGAAAAGATATTGGAAGTGGAACGGGAACTAAACTCGTTTGCGTTAATGCTATCGCCGGACTCGTTTGTAACCAGCCAGAGACCATATTCGCCGCCGGCCACAATGCTGCTCGTCTCGCCGGGAGCGATGACAGACAAAATTGATCCGTTTGTGTCACTAACGGTAATGGAATAATTGCTCCCGCTAAAAAGGAAACCGTTGGTGGTCTGTTGGATTCCACTGGCAAAGCAATAAGGTGAAAGAAGGTCTGCTATTACCGACCACAGCGCGAACCGAACCAAATTGAGACCGCCCCTCGAAAAGGACTTTGGTTTGTGGATCGATTGCATACGCGCCTTGCTCTCATAATTTTGTCCGCAACGGAGGTTTTGACAAGGGGATTGTCGGGCTGCTGGCGCTGACAATGACAAAAAGGACAGTCGCCCCGCCCATCATTTCGCCCCGGAAGCGCTCAACTGTTCGAGCGCCCTTTCCGCTTCGGCATACCCCGGTTTGATTCGAAGCGCTTCGCGGTAGCAGGCCGCCGCTTCAGCGCGTTTCCCCTCGCGCGTGTATGTCAGCCCAAGATTGAATTCCGTTTGGTAATCGTTCGGATTGAGCCTCAGCGCAGTCAAATAAACAGGGATCGACTCCTTCAACTTGTTTTGCGCCGCAAGCGCATTCCCCAAATTTCCATAGGCGCCCCCATCTTCGGGACGCAGGCTGGCCACGTCCCTAAAAGCCGTCTCGGCTTGGGCCATCTGATTTTGCATCGCGTACGAAATGGCAATCGAACTGAGGGAATCAATCAGTTTCGGATCAAGCCGCGCCGCTTCGGCGAACTCCGCGATGGCTTCGGTGTTGCTGCCTTCGGCTTGCCACGTCAGGCCGAGATTGTGATGGGTGTCGCTGGACTTGGGATTTAATTGCAACGCCTGCCGATACGTCGCGACGGCTTCGGCAAACTGGTTGCTGTCGTGCCGGGCGCTCGCCGCGTCCGCAAGCGCGTTCGCAAGGTTGAAATAGCGGAGGAAGTCCGGATTCGTCCGCACGGCGGCGCGATAGTGGTGCAACGCCTCGTCGTAACGTTTTTCGTCAAGAAAAATGCCTCCCAGGTTGTTGTGCGCGTCGGCGTAATTCGGCTCCTCGGCCAGCGCCGCTTCGTAATTCGTCATCGCCGCGTTCGTATTTCGTTCGCGCGAGTAAACGTTGCCGAGGTTGTAATGCGCCATGTAATTGTTCGGCGTCGCTTCGATCATCCGCGTGAAAAGCGTTTCGCTGTTTTTCCAAAAACCCAATTGATGCCAGGTCAACCCCGCGCAAATCGCCAGTCCCGCAACAACCGCGCCTGGAGCCACCCTCTGCATTTTCAAGGCGTTCACTAATTCCCAACCGCCCCAGGCCACGATGATGAATAGTCCGATCATCGGAACGTAGGTATATCGGTCGGCCATCGTTTGCATCCCCGCCTGCACAATCCCAATGACCGGCGTCAGCGTGCCAACATACCAAAACCATCCCACCGCCAGCCATGGCCGCCGCCTCCCCTGCCAGACGGCGATTGCGGAAATCACGACCAACAGCAACACGGCCAGTCCCACCTCCCATCCTGCCCAATCCCCCGAGCGCAGGTACAGAGCCGCAAGGTCGCGCGGCCAAAACATCTTGCCGATGTAGCGCACGTAAGAAACAAACGCGTTCCCAACGCGAAAACTCATCGGCAAATTGTTGACACTCTGCACCGACCCGCCTTGTTGCTGAATTGAATAAGTGATTACGCAAACCCCCGCGCTCAACGCCATAAACGGGACTTTCTCCAACACGAGCCGTCCGAAGGAAACGCTTTTCATTCGCCCCAACGGCCAGTAATCGAGCAACAACAGCGCGAACGGAACAGTCACCAGCATCGGCTTGCACATCAGCCCGATTGCGAACAGCGCCAGCGCCAATGCGTAGAATTTGGGCTTTGGAATTTCCGCGTAGCGCGCATAAGCCAGCGTCGCCAGAAACCAGAAGAACGTGCTCAGCACATCTTTGCGCTCCGCCACCCACGCCACGGATTCCACGTGCAACGGGTGCAGCGCAAACAGCGCCGCCACAACCGCGCTTCGCCAAATCGTCCGCGTCAGGCGTTTGAGGAGGTGGAAAAGCAGCACGGCATTGGCCGCGTGAAACAGAACGTTCACCAAATGCGGCCACCACGGCTGCACTCCGAACAACTGGCAATCCAGCATATGGCTCAACATCGTGACCGGATGCCAATTCCGCGCCACTTCGCTGCGCCACACCCATTTAAAACCTTTCGCCGTCAATCCCGCCTGCACAATTGGATTGGCCGTGATAAAATCGGGATCGTCGTAAGACGTGAATTGGAATGTGACGGCCCGCGAAAAAACGGCAATCGTCACGAGCGCCAGCCCCGCCGAAATCCAACAAGAAATTCGCCGTCGCCCGCCGTTAGTCATGAGAACAGCCGCAAAAAGTTGGACTCCACCTGCGCCGCCAGCTTTTCCAGCGGCAGACCCAGCAATTCGCCAGCGAATTCATAAACCGCGCGCAAGTTGGCAGGATGATTGACCGGCTTGCCGTTCGTGTCAAACAAAGGAAATTGATTTCGGGCATCCGGCAAAAGCTGGTCTGGCGCATCGGTCTCAATCAGCAGCCGATCCAGCGGGACATGCCGAAACGTTTCACGCCGGCGGACCTTCCGTTCGTGGGCAAAATATCCCGGCAGCGAAAAATAAGCGCCGAGCTTCGCAAGCGCCGGAACCATTTCCCGCGAGCCGCCATAAGAATGCAGCAAAAACCCCCGCGCCGGCCGCGGTTCGCGTTCAAGTATCGAGAGCAAAATCCCCCAGGCCTCGAGGCAGTGAATGCTCACCGCCGTCCCCCGCTCCGCCGCCAACCGCAACTGCCAGACGAACACTTCCTCCTGTTCCTCTATGTGGTAGTCCTTGATCCATCGGTCCAGCCCAATCTCCCCGACCGCCGACGGCGCTTGATCGAGAAATTCCATCAGCTTCGCCTTCCATTCCGAAGAGCGTTCCTTCACATACCACGGATGATAGCCAAACGACGGCAACACCTCCGGAAACTTGCGAGCCAAATCCAAAATGCCCGGCCAATCCGTCTCGCACGACCCATTGACAACCATTCTGCCAATCCCCTCTCCTCGCGCCGAAGCCATCACCGCGTCGAGGTGCGGCTGCAGTCGTTCATCCTGCAAATGATTATGGGCGTCGTAGAACGTCATGGCTAGGAACACTATAAGTTACACGAAAGAGACAGACGAACTTAAATTTTCTAAAGCATAAATCTCTTGAATCTTGTAGTGGAATCCACTTCTCAAACCGTGTCAGAATATTGCTCTACTGTTGAGTCCGTTCTTTTGGCAAAGAGCGGCCGTTGAAACCAGTTTGGTGGGAATCCTGATTAATGAGGCGGCCCAAAATGATTAAATATTCAGCCAGGCACTAACTTAATGAGGCCCTAAAACGGCAGCGCGGCGCCGCCAGCGCGGAGCCTGTCAACTGAATAGCCACAAACCCAGCCGAATAATTCAGCGAGGCCGCGATTCCCTGCATCAGCCCCGGAAAACTCCATGCCAGGATAATCGTCTTGACCCATGCCGTAATGGACATGATCACCCCGCCGCCCGCCGCGCTTTTAAGCATCGCTCCATACTCCTACCCGGTGCGGGCGATGTAGTGTCCGCCTGTTTCTCCGCTGCGCTCGACCATTTTGCGCGTCAACAAACGCCAATTCTGCCGCAGCAAATCGACGACGCTTTCGCGGGCGCGATTCTGACGGGCCAATAACGCCACAAACCCCGCGATCCGGCGCATTTGAGGGGCCGCGTCAAACGTCAACTCAACCAACTCCTGGAATCGCTGCAACGAGGCCTCAAGCCGGGAGTGGTTCCTCCTTGTGTCCGGGGCGGCGGATCCATTGGGCCATATCGACGAGCCAATTGAGCCGTTCCTCCAACGAATGGCTGGGGGACGCGCCGAAGCGAGCATATCCAGCGACGGCAGAGCCGCATGACGCCCGGCATACCGGTCCATCCGCGAAGGAACATAGCACAGGTCACGAGAAGACACTTTACAAACGTCCGGCAATAAGTTTATAAACTCGTCCGTGTCCAAGGTTGTTGCCATCCTCGCTTTTGCGTTGCTTGCCGGCTCGCTGTGCGCCGCGAGTGTCACATGGAATACCCCCGCTCCGATTACCTACGGCATCGGCCTTGGCTCCAATCAATTAAATGCCACTACCGCGGGGTCCGGCACATTTATCTACACCCCGCCCGCCGGGACCATTCTAAGCCAGGGCACGCACACGCTATCCGCCGTTTTCGCTCCGGCCGGCACAAACGGCAACAACGGCTCGACAAACACCGTGAATCTCGTCGTCTTGCCCGCCGCGTTGAACATCATCCCGCTGCCGCAAACTTCACAGATTCGCCCCGGACTCTTCACTCTTTGTCCAACGTTGCCGACGCCAAATGCGCCGGGTCGCGCCACCACCAGAATTCTCGCGGACGGCCCCTCCCTGCAAACCGCGCAATACCTCGCCGCGCTTTTGCTAAAATCCACCGGCTGTCAATTCATCGTCAGTTCCAACACAACCGCGTCCGCGGTTAAAGGCGCCATCGTGCTTTCCACGACGAGCACGAACTCCGCGCTCGGCCCGGAAGGCTATCAACTCACCGTCGCGCCCGACTCCGTGATCATCCAGGCTCCCGCGGGCGCGGGCGTTTTCTACGGCGCGCAGACTTTCCTTCAATTGTTCCCGCCGCAAATTTTCGCCCAGCATCCTGTGACGGGTGTTGCGTGGGTAGCCCCGTGCGCGTACATCCAGGACCAACCGCGCTTCCCCTGGCGCGGCTGCATGCTGGACGTTTCCCGCCACTTTCACACCCCCGATGAAATCGAGCGACTGCTCGACGTCATGGCCGTTCATAAGCTCAACACATTCCACTGGCATCTTGTGGACGACCAGGGCTGGCGCATTCAAATCATGCAGTATCCCCTGCTGACGCAAGTCGGCGCGTGGCGGACCAATATTGACTACGGCCTCAACCCGCTTTCCAGCGGCAACTACAATACAAACGGCATGTACGGCGGCTTTTACACGCAAGCCGATATTCGGGACATCGTCGCCTACGCGCAGCAGCGTTACATCACCATTGTTCCAGAAATCGAGATGCCCGCGCACTCGACCGCGGGCGTGGCGTCCTACCCGCAATTCGCCTGCTCCGCCGGGCCTTTCAACATGGACATCATCAACTACGAGATTTCCCTCTACAGCCTCGCCGCGCCTGGCACGCAATCATTTCTGCAAGAAGTGTTGACCGAAGTGATGGGTCTTTTTCCCGGTCCGTACATCCACACGGGCGGTGACGAAGTCGTGGCGGCGTCCTGGATTTGGAACAGCACCCCCGCCGACGAGGCCGAAATGGCAACCTTGGGAATCACCCCCAACGGGTCAAACTCCGTGATTCGATACCAGCATTGGTTCTCGACCAACATGGCCAATTTCGTCCAATCCAACGGCCGCAAAATGGTGGGCTGGACGGAAACCGAAGCCGGCGGAATCCTGACCAACATGGTTCTGATGGATTGGGAGAGTGGAACCGCCAGCGCCGCTGTCCCGGCCGCGGAAGCCGGCCAGCAGGTCGTCACGACGCCCGACGCCTCCTGTTATTATAATTACTACCAGTCCACCAACTACGCTGTCGAACCGCTTGGCCAATCGGGCTACACGCCGTTGAATGCCGCATACAATTATGATCCGGTTCCGACAAACTTGCCCGAGCAATACGCCAGCAACATCCTTGGCTCCGAGGGAGTTTTATTTGGCGAGTATCTTCCCTCCCTGACAAATCTCGAATTCCGCGCGTTTCCGCGCTTATGCGCAATGGCGGAACTCACCTGGACACCCGCCGCGATGAAAAATTACACCAACTTCACGCAGCGCCTGGCCACGCATGAATTGCGGCTCACTCAAATGGGCGTCAATTACGACGCGACCAACATTTTCCAACTCGGCAATTGGACGCCCTCGCTCATCTCCACCAGTCCAGGCACGCTCACATGGAATGTCACGACCAACGTTCCCGCCACCGGCGAGATGGACGTCAGTTTTTGGCACACCTCGGGCGCCAACGGCCTGTCGATTTATTCCGTGACCCTGCTCGAAAACGGCATTCCAATTTCCCAGGATGCGCACACTGGATTTGCCGGGGATGGCCCAAGCGATTGGGTCTATATTGTCCATTTGCCGGAGCGCAAGCCCGGCGCCATTTACACACTTAAGGCCTCCGTTGCCGGGCGTGGCGGAACGGCATCCTTTGGCAACGTTTATCTCCCGAATTGGAATTGAAGACGCGCATGAAAGTCTGGATTTTCCTTCTCTCCATGGTCGCCGCAACGGCGAATGCGCAACCGCTGATCTTCAGCACGTGGGCCGGATATGCCGGGCACGGCTCCAGCGACGGTTTTTCCACCAACGCCCATTTTAATAGTCCGCGGGGAATCACCCTTGATAATTCCGGCAATATTTACGTCGCCGATTCCGGCAACAATATCATCCGCGAGATTGATACCAATGGCGTCGTCAGCACAATCGCCGGCCAGCCCGGCGTCAGCGGCAGCGCCGATGGCGGCAACGCCACCTTTAATCATCCCGCCGGGATTGCCGTCAGCGCTTCGGGAACTATTTATGTGGCGGATTTTGGAAACGACACGATTCGCCAAATCGCGCCCGGCGGCGCGGTGATGACGCTCGCTGGTTCCGCGGGAAATCCCGGCAGCGCCAATGCCAACGGAACCAATGCCCTCTTCAACGAACCGCAAGGCGTGGCCGTCGATACGGCGGGGAATGTCTATGTGGCCGATTACGGCAACGATACCATTCGCGTGATCGCGCCGGGTGGCGGCGTCAGCACCCTCGCCGGCTTGCCCGGAATTCCGGGAAGCGCCGATGGCCCGGTCGCAACCGCAACTTTTTTTGAACCGAGCGCAATTGCCCTCGACGCCGCGACCAATCTTTACGTCGCCGACACCGCGAACAACACCATTCGTAAAATCACTCCAGCCGGCATGGTAACAACTGTGGCCGGCGCGGCGGGCAACTTTGGATTGGTGAACGCCACGGGCACGAACGCGATGTTTTACGCGCCTTCCGCCATCGCGATCGATGCCGCGAGCAATATCTACGTGGCTGATTCTTTCAACAACGCGGTTCGCATGATTTCGTCGGCGGGCGCTGTAAGCACGATTGCCGCGCAGCTTTTGCAGCCCGGGGGAATCGCTTTCGGCAATGGAACAATCTACATCGCCGATACCGGCAATGGCGCCATTCGCGCGCTCACGAACGGCGTTCTCACGACAATCGCCGGCTCGCCTTCCGCAGGCAGCGCCGATGGCCCAGGCGCGACGGCAAGATTCAACGCGCCCCAAAGCGTCGCCGTCGATGCTAACGGAAATTCCTACATTGCGGACAGCGCCAACAGCACGATCCGCGAAATTTCCTCCGCCGGAGTCGTCGCCACAATCGCGGGTTCGGCTGGCGTGTTGGGCGCGGCGAATGGCGCGGGAACCAACGCGCTGTTTTCCAATCCGCTCGGCGTGGCGGTTGATGGAAATGGAAACATTTACGTTGCGGATACGGGCAACAGCATGGTCCGGCAAATAACTTCCGGCGCGGTGACGACACTGGCCGGCATCGCGGACACTCCGGGAAATCTCGACGGGCCCGGCGCGACCGCGCAATTCAACCAACCCGCCGGTATTGTCGTGGATCAAAGCGGCAACGTCTATGTTGCCGACACCGGCAACAACACGATTCGCGAAATCAAATCTGGCGTCGTCAGCACGCTGGCAGGCTCTATCTGGAATTTTGGCGGCGCTGATGGCGTCGGCACGAACGCCCTTTTCCATCAGCCCACCGGAATTGCGGTTGATGGCAGCGGCAATATTTATGTGGCGGATACGCTCAACCGCGCCGTCAGGGAGATTTCTTCTGGCGGAATCGTCACGACCATCGCTGGAATGACTGGAGTGCTCGGCAGCGCCGACGGCGGCACAAACGCGCTCTTTTGCGGGCCGGCTGGCGTGGCCGTTGACGGATCGGGGAATGTCTATGTCACGGACGCTGGCAACCAAACCGTGCGAAAGCTTGTCTCCAACGGCGGAAGTTGGACGGTTTCGACTGTCGCCGGGTCGCCGCTCATCACCGGGAGCGCGGATGGCATCGGTTCCGCGGCACATTTTAATTTCCCCGCCGGCATTGCGTGGGCTGGAGGCTATTTCTATGTAGCGGATGGCGGAAACAACACCGTGCGGATCGACCAAACCGTCGGGCCGTCCATCGTCGGGCAGCCCCAAAGCCAGACCAATCAGGCCGGCACACCCGTCACGCTGACGGTCACGGCTTCGGGCACGGCGCCACTAACATACACCTGGGAGTTTAACGGGGCCGCCATTGGGACCGATACGAATTCCCTGCCCGCGATCCAGTCCGGCAATTACACCGTGATGGTCAGCAACGCGGGCGGGACAGCCACCAGCCAGGTCGCGACGGTGATTTTTACAAATGCCCTCCCCGGCTCGTTTCAAGGCATTGCGATATTGCCGGACGGCGTGGTGCAATTGAACATGACCGGCACCGCCGGCGCGGGATACACCGTGCAGGCGACATCCGATTTAATCAATTGGGCGCCGGTCGCCACCATCAGCAGCACCAATGGTTCCCTGGAATATCTGGATATTTCCGCGAGCAACTTCCCCGTCCGCTTTTACCGGCTAAGCCCGTAGCCGATAAAAAAAGACAGAAACTTCGTAATCTTTCCGTCGCGTTCCTTCTTATATCAGTGAAGTCACTGGATTTCGTCTGGCGGAAACCAAAAGATAAAACCTGGGCGCGATCCCCTCTCCGCCGCTTTGCGGGGAGAGGGGCACGCGGGGGAAGCTGAATTTGGAGCGTGGCTTTGTTGCTTGAAGTGGCGCGGGCGGGAATTTACGCTCCTGCCACATGAATAAAGCCGTGCGCTTCAAGCTCTTCGTCATGATGGTCCTCGAATTTATCATTTGGGGCGCATGGCTTCCGCTAATTTTCAGTTACCTGCCGAGCCTCAATTTTACCCCACTGCAACAATCCGCCATTCTCAATGCCTTTCCGGTGGCGGCCGTGGTGGCGATGTTTTTCAGCAATCAATTTGCCGACCGCAATTTTGCCGCGGAAAAATTCCTGGCTTTCAGCCAATTCATCGGGGGTTTGGCGATGATCGGCCTGGCGTTTACGCACGATTTTTGGATGTTTTTCACGTTGATGCTCATTCATTGCCTGCTTTATGTTCCGACGCTTTCCATCGTCAACTCGATTGCCTTTGCACATCTGAAGGATTCGAAGGATTTCGGGTTTATTCGGATGGGAGGAACCATCGGGTGGGTGCTTGCCGCGTGGCCTTTATATTTCCTTTTAACGGACGCCAGTTCCATTCGGTGGACGTATGTTATCGCTGGTGTTGCTTCGGTTGCCTTGGCGGCATTCAGCCTCGCGCTGCCTCACACACCGCCGAAAAAGGCCGGGGCGGGCGAGGATAAACTGGCCTGGGTCGAGGCGCTGAGGCTGCTTCGCCACCCATTCGTGATGGTCTTGTGGATTGTGGCGTTTGTGGATTCCTTTGTTCTGAACGCCTATTTCAACTGGGCGGGAATGTTTTTGGGCAGCCCGCAGGTGGGAATCCAAACGAAATGGATCATGCCCATCATGAGCATCGGGCAGGTCGCGGAAATTTTGACAATGGCCATTCTTGCCGCCACGTTGAAACGCCTTGGCTGGCGTCTGACGATGATTATCGGAATTCTCGGGCACGTTGTCCGATTTACGGTCTTCGCATTTTTCCCGGGGGCAACTTCGCTGATCGTTCTTGTCTTTATCCTGCACGGAATTTGTTATGCCTTCTTTTTCGCGGCTGTTTACATTTTTGTGGATGAATACTTTCCCAAGGACGCCCGTTCCAGCGCACAGGGTCTGTTTAACGTGATGATTCTCGGATTGGGTGTCATTGTGGCCAACTCGCTTTGCCCGTCTCTCACCGCCGCCTACACCAAAGGGGGCGTCACGGATTTTCGGACGCTGTTTCTCTTCGCGGGCGGTGTGGCGTTGGCGGCGGCGGTCACGCTGGCGCTGTTCTTTCATCCTCCCGCGGCGCCAGCGCCGGCGGAACAAGCGCATTGAACATGAAAACTTTCAATTCACTTACCGAGCGATTGGATGCCTTTCTCCGAAAGAAACCGGTGCTCGGAAAGGACGTTTATATCGCGCGCGGCGCGGTCGTCATGGGGGATGTCACTTTGGGCGACGGCGCGAGTGTCTGGTACAATGCGGTTCTGCGCGGTGACATTAACCGGATCGTCATCGGAGCCGGAAGCAACATCCAGGACAATTCTGTCGTTCATCTGGCGGATGATTTTCCGTGCATTATCGGCAATTACGTGACCGTCGGGCACTCCGCAATCGTCCACGCCTGCGCCGTCGGCGATGAATGCCTCATCGGGATGGGAGCGGTCATTCTGGACGGCGCGGAGATTGGCGCGCAATCGCTCATCGGGGCCAAGGCGTTGGTGACGCAGCAGACCAAAATTCCGGCGGGTTCGCTGGTTCTCGGCGCTCCGGCGAAAGTCGTTCGCGCGCTGATGCCCGATGAGCGGGCGGGACTGAAATTCTGGGCCGAGAAATACGTCGCCAACGCGCGCTATTGCCTGAAGCACAACATCAACGTCGGCGCGCCGCTTCCCAGTTAAAATCAGGGCGTGTTCTGGCTGCTCTTTTTCCTGGCCACTTCAGCCGCTTCACGGGCCTTAACGAAATTCGGAATAGCCACGCCCGCAACCATTCCAGCCGCCGCGACGCCGGGAAGGATCATCGTCTGCATGTTATGGTTGCCATTGGCGAATCCTTCCCATCCATCGGCACCGTTGACACCCACGCTGTAAGAGCATGAATTGGTCTCGGCATTGAAAAGCTTTTGCCCGGCGCTGTTGGCATCGGCGTCATCCTGCGCAAACTGTTGCCCAACGTCGAGGGCCGTCCGCGAGAATGCGCGCGTCAGCAGCGCAAAATTGTTGCCTTCCTCGGGGATGCCCTGTGAAAGTTTCTTGAATTCGTCAGTCGCTTTAAACCCCTTCTTTTGGCCCGATTTCACAGCGAGAATCTCCCGCACGAGCGTGTCAGACGAGGCGACGATCAGAAAGTCACCTGATCGCGCGATACTGGGCCGAAGTTCCACTGGCATGGGCAAAGGAACGTTGACCGTGCGCATCTTCAAATCGGGATCATCGACTTTGGTGAGCAACGCGGAGAGTGCCGGAGCGTTCTTGAGCGCCTCGTCAACGCGGTTGAAAATGGTGTCGTCATTGACTTTAAGGATGATGGCAACGCCGGGGCTGGGGACCTCCAGTTTGTGGGCGGGAATCGGGAGGGTAATTTTTTTGTGTTCATCGAGCGTAAAAATCACTCCATAGTCGCCGCCGAGCGATTTTAAAGTGTCATCCAAAGCCAAACCCGTTTGCTGATGAAATTGCTTGGGCGCTTGGCGCAACCCGTCGGCAACTCCCGGAATATCCAGGCCCGACAGCAGATGGTTGATATTTGTCCATGCCATTTGCAGATCAAAGTCCGAGAAAAAAGCCAGCGCCGTGGTTTCCGGCAATAAATCGACATCCAAAGGATGAGGGGCCGCGCCAAAGAGCGACCATATGACCCCGTTGTTCTGCCCGGGGTAATGATAAAGAACGAGTTTGCCGTAATAGAAATCAGGCTCCCGCGCGATCGAACTCATTCCCAGGCCGCTGATTTCGTCCACTCCACTGTTGATGGCCAATCCATTCAGCGCCCCGATAACACGGCCCGCGGTTTCGCGTTTATCGGAAGGGATGGCGGGGAGCGCCGTGACAAAATTGCTGGCCGCTGCAATGTGATTTGAAAGGCCAATCATAATTTGTTGAGTGTCCATATAAACAAAGAGATTTCCGCCTTTGTTGAGTTTGGCGGTCACTTCGTCAAAACTGGTTTTTTCGGCGGAAACGATCTCCGTGGCCTTGGCTTTTTCAGCGGGAGGCGGGGTCGGTTGGTTCTTGTGGCAACCAGCGGCGAGAAAACAAGCCGCAAGAAGGGAGATTAAACCGGCCAATGGTATTTTTGCATTCATCGAAGCCAAGAGAACCGTTTTTTTGACATTATCGCCAGCATAAACTGGGGCGTTTTTTGTAATTGACCCCCTGCCCGCCTACACAGTGAGCTTTGGCGGGCGGCTCTCCGCTTGCCTGGCTTTTCGCTCCTCTTCAAGGGACTCGGCCAGCTTGCGGCCCACGGCAAAATAATAGATCAGGCAAGCGGCCCCAATGCCTGCTGGAATCAGGGCGTATAGCGCAAAATCGTGACCTTCGATGTGGTTTGTTGTGAAATGCAGCGCCAGATACAAAGTCAGCCCGATGGACACCATGATCAGGCCGGTCAGAAGCGTGCCGTGAGACGAGCGACGGGCGCCACCCTCCTCACCGAAAAAGTCCTCCGGCATCGGCGGCAACTCAATCCCCTTTTCGATGGCGGCCATCCGTTCCTGGTGATAAAGCGCGAACATCTCTTTGCGTTTCCGATAGGACATATAAATGGCAAGCATTGCGGTACCAAAAACCGCAAGAATGGCGATGATGGGGATAAGAATAGCAACAAGAGGTATTAGTTCCATAAGTTTAAAATTTCGTTTTTGTTTTCTTTACTCACTCCTTCAGACTTTCCCCTCAGTCTAATTGTTTCAAACTTGTGGCGAAAAACAGAAACGCTTTTTTTGAAACATTCGGGCTCACAATGGAGTATAAAGAGCGTGGCTGGGCACACTAATGGAAGATAACGATATTCTAGGGCTGCTGGAAGCCCGCCAATATGGCGAAGCTTTTACGCCGGTGGTGGAACGCTATAAGGACAAGGTGTTCCGCCTGGCATTCAGTATAATGCACAACGAAACTCAAGCGGAGGACGCCACCCAGGACGTCCTGGTGAAAATTTGGAGGGGACTTCCAGGATTTAACCGCGGCGCTTCCCTCTCCACATGGATTTATATCATCACGCGCAATACCTGCTTCACGGAAATCAAGCGCCGCGACAGGCATCGCACCGTTTCCCTGCAAGAACCGGAACTTGAGGGCGACTTTATCCCGGAGCTTCAATCATCGGATCCTGAACCCGGATCGGAGATGGATGTGGAAAGCATGTTGGCGAAACTGCCGGAGAAATATCGGCAAGTGGTCACGCTGTTTTATCTCGAGCAGAAAAAATACGAAGAGACCGCCGCCATGATGGGCATCCCGCTGGGAACGGTGAAGACGCTCCTTTTCCGCGCCAGGAAAGAGCTGCTGCGAATTCATGCGGAGATGGTTCGTCCCAAAGCCGGCTTGCCCAGGACCGCCCTCAATATTACTGTATTATGACCTATGTCGTGCGAAGAAACTGAACTCAGAATCCTGGAGCATCAGGAAAATCAGTTGTCCCCAGCGCTACGCGAGAAAATGGAGACGCACCTTGCCGATTGCGCAAGCTGCAGGATGTTCGCGCGGCAACTTCAACGGCTCGATGCGGCGCTCTCAGCGGGCATCCAGACTCCGGTTTTATCGGCTAACTTTGACCAGCGACTTGCGGAACGGATTGGGGTGGGTTCGAGGATTTTGTCAGAGGCGGAGCGGGCCGAGCGCAAACGGGCATTGCAGGCGGAATTCGAGGCGGGCCAGGCGCGACTTGGCCGGGGATTGTTTGGATTGGACGGATTGATGAGGCATTTGATTTGGCCTGCGCTGGCGGTGGTTTTTGGCTGGCTGGCGTGGCAGCTCACGTTGGACCTGACGACCCACATCACAGCCCAAAGCCTTGGCGGTCTTGACCCGCGATTGCTGCCTTGGCTGACCGCGAGCACGGTTTGTTTGGCGGTCGGGTTAGTGGAACTCTATCGAGAAGCGGCATTTTTGCGGAGCAGATAGCGAACCGCGAAGATTGCACCCTGCACTGGAGGAACCCCAAACCTTGCAGATTGCACGGATTGAAGATTTAGTTGTAGAGGGAGTGGCAGGGTATCATAATTGCTAAACGGAAACGCCCAAAGGGTGGGACGTTTCCTATGAGTCAAAGCGGCCAATCGGAAGGTCAAAAAGATTCGGAGAAGGAGGAAAAGCCAGGCCGGGAAAAAACTTCCGGCAAAGAGGACGAGTCGAAAGATTCAGAAAAAGAAGGCAAAGACAAGGAGAAGGACAAGGACAAAGATAAGGAAGAGGACAAAAAGCCTAAAAAACCGCCGATTTATAAAAAGCCCGCCTTCATCATCACTGTTTCGATTGTCGGGGTCATTCTGATCATTGGGGTAATTATTTTGTGGCTCATCCTGCGGCAATACGTTTCCACCGATGACGCTTACATCGACGGCCACGTCGCGCAGATAAGCCCCCGGGTAGCGGCCCTTGTCACCGAGTTGCACATCGACGACAACCAATTTGTTCACAAAGGGGACTTGCTAGTTAAACTGGACCCGACGGATTATCAAGTGGCGCTGGAACAAGCCGAGGCGCAACAGGTTTCGGCGAGGGGCCAGCTTGCGCAATCCCAAGCACAAATCGTCACCGCCAAAGCATCTGTCCTACAGGCCAAGGCCGAAGTGGATGCGGCGGAGGTGCAGCACGACAATGCGTTGCGCGATTTGAAGCGTTATCAGGAGGTGGACGAGCGGGCGCGCTCGAAACAACAGTTGGACAACGCGACGACCGCCGAGAAAAACACGGCGGCACAATTGGAGCAGGCCAAGGCGCGCAAAAACTCCGCTGACGCCAGCGTGACAAGCGCGGAGGCGTCGGTGAAAGCGGCGGAAGGAAACGTTCAACTGGCGCAGGCGAATCAAAAGCGGGCCGAGGTAAATTTATCCTACTGCAAAATTTTTGCGCCTTGCGACGGGCGCGTCACACAACGAACGGTGGAGACGGGGAATTATGTGGCACCGGGACAGGCGCTGCTGATGCTGGTGGACCCGAACGTCTGGGTGACGGCGAATTTCAAGGAGACACAACTCACGCTGATGCGCCCCGGCCAGCCGGTAACGATCAAGGTGGACGCCTTCCCCAAAACCAAATTGCAGGGGCACGTGGATTCGATCCAGGCGGGATCGGGTTCGCGTTTCGAGATTTTGCCGGCGGAAAACGCGACGGGGAATTTTGTGAAAGTCGTGCAACGGGTTCCCGTGAAGATAGTCTTCGACCACGGGCCGAACACGAACGATGCGCCGATGCTCTCCCCGGGGCTTTCGGTCGATCCGCGAGTGAAGGTGCGATGACGTTATGCCGGCAACGAAGGTCAATCCATGGTGGATCGCGCTGACGGTTTCCATGGCGACGTTTATGGAAGTGATGGACACGTCCATCGCGAACGTGGCGTTGCGACACATAGCTGGAAGCGTGGCCGCCGACCAAAGCGAAGCAACGTGGGTGCTGACGAGCTATCTGGTGAGCAACGCGATTGTGGTGCCGATCAGCGGCTGGCTGGCTTCCGTGATGGGGAGGAAAAGATTCTACATGAGTTGCGTCGCGCTTTTCACGGTGAGTTCGTTTTTATGCGGGATTGCGCCGAACCTGGGATTTCTGCTGACCTGCCGGGTGTTGCAAGGAATCGGCGGCGGCGGCCTTGCGCCTTCCGAACAGGCGATTCTCACGGACACGTTTCCTGCGGAGAAACGCGGAATGGCGTTTGCGTTGTATGGAGTGGCAGTGGTGGTGGCGCCCGCGCTTGGGCCGGCGTTAGGAGGATGGATCACCGACACTTACTCGTGGCGCTGGATTTTTTTCATCAACATACCCGTTGGGATTCTTTCATTGATCCTGACTTCAATACTCGTTGAGGACTCGGCCGAGGCAAAAAAAGAACACGAAGAGACGACGCGCGGGGGCATCAAGGTGGATTTTCCCGGCTTCGCATTCGTAGCGCTGGGATTGGGCTGCCTGCAAGTCGTGCTGGACAAAGGACAGGAAGACGACTGGTTCGGGAGTCCGTTTATTGTCACGTTTATGATTTTGAGCGCGGTAGGAATTGTCGGTGCTATCGTTTGGGAGCTGTGGGGGACGGACGATCCGATCGTTGATTTGCCGCTGTTCCGCGACAGCAGCTTTTTCTTCATCAATATAATGATGTTTTCAACTTTATTCGTGCTGATGTCCACGACGCAGATACTCCCGCAATTCGTCCAGCAAATTCTGCCGTATAACGCGACTAAGGCGGGATTGATATTGATGCCCGGCGGGTTGCTGATGATGGCGATGATGCCGCTGGTGGGATTTCTGGTGCGCAAGGTTCAGCCGAAATACCTCATCCTCGCCGGTTTCATTATCTCCGCGCTCGCGCTCTATCATCTTTGCGGACTGGAGTCTGTTGTTTCGTTTAGAGTGGTCGCGGTCGCGCGTGTGTTTCAAGGGCTGGGTTTTGCGTTTTTATTCGTTCCCATTCAAACGCTGGCGTACGCGAATCTTCCGAAAGGAAAATCGAACCGGGCTTCCGCGCTGATTAACCTGATGAGAAATCTGGGAGGTAGCGTTGGAATTTCCGTCGTGCAAACCTTGCTTGCGAGGCGAAGCCAAATCCATCAATGGCGCCTTGTGGCGCACCTCACGCCGACCGCGCTCCAATTCAACCAGCAATTACACGCGTTGAGCGCCCGTCTGACGGCGGCAGGAATGGACTCGGTGGATGCCGCGAAACGGACCATGGCGCTGGTTTCTGGACAAGTGCTCACGCAGGCGGCGATGCTTTCGTATCTGGATATTTTCATGGTTTTAATGGAGGCGAGTCTCATTGCCGCCTGTTTAACATTTTTCCTTAAAAAAATGGATTTGAGCGAAGCATCGGCAGGCCACTGAATTATGCGGAGGCGCGTTGTCATTATTATTGCGACAGCGGCCGGAATCATTTCCGGTTGCATGGTTGGGCCGAATTACGAGCGCCCAAAAGTGGCGGTGGAGGGGAAATTTGGCGAAACCGGCACAAACATCGTCACTAACGAGCCAACCGCCAACTGGTGGAAGACTTTCAATGATCCTGAGTTGGACAAACTGATAACCGAGGCGCTGCGCACCAACTACAATTTGCAAATCGCCACGGAACGCATCCGTGAAGCCCGGCTCCAACGCAACATTACCGCCGCCGATCTGTTTCCGAACATCGACGCCGACGCGGGGTATGCGCGGGCGCGGGGAAGCAAAAACGTCGTTTTACCGCTTGGGGGAAGTTCCGGGTCGGGATCTGGTTCAGGTTCCTCGGGCGGCACGGGAACATCAAAAAGGGCTTCAACAAAATTATCTTCCTCGGTCGGGACATCATCCCAAAACGACAGCGCGTTCGATAATCAGCTCAGCCCGTTCGGCAAGGGAGGTTTGCCTGGGGTGGAAACGGATTTGTACCAAGCTGGATTTGACGCGACGTGGGAAGTGGACGTTTTTGGCGGGACGCGCCGACGGGTTGAAGCGGCAACGGCGCAAGTGCAATCGTCGATTGAAGCGCGGCGAAACCTGGCTGTGACATTGCTGGCGGAAGTGGCGCGAAATTACCTGGAATTTCGGGGAACGCAACGGCGACTGGCCATCGCCAAAGAAAATCTGGGGGCGCAAAGGGAAATCGTGGAATTGACACAGTCGAGGCAGAAGAGCGGATTGGCGACCGATCTCGACGTTGCGCAAGCGGCGACACAGGCGGCCACAACGTCGGCGACGATTCCACCGTTGGAATTCGACGTGAAGCGATTGATTCACGCGCTTTCCATTTTGCTGGCGCGCGAGCCGAACGCTTTGGCGTCGGAATTGGAAATGACGAATCGGCCATTTGCCACAGCGCCGAAAGTCCCGGTGGGATTGCCATCGCAATTGCTGGAACGACGGCCGGACATCCGGCAAGCCGAACGTCAAATCGCCGCGGCGACATCGGACATAGGGGTTGCGACCGCGGACTTGTTTCCGAAGTTTGCGCTGGTCGGCACCGCGGGATTGGATTCGACAACGGCCGAACATTTGTTCGATTGGGAAAGCCGCTATTTCCTTATCTCCCCAACGGTGAGCTGGAGGATTTTTGACGCGGGTAGGATCAAGTCCAACATTAAACTGCAAAAAGCAACCCGGGACGAAACTGTCTTGCAGTATCGCAGCGCCATCCTGACGGCGCTGCAAGAAGTCGAGGACGCAATCGTTGCCTACTCAACGGAGCAAACCCGGCGAGATGAATTGTCCGAAGCGCTCGCACAAAGCCGGGATACAGTTGCGCTGGCAAGGCAGCAATACGAGCACGGCCTTGCGACTTTTTTGAATGTGCTTGACGCGGAGCGAACTGTTTTTTCCGCGCAAGACGCGCTGGCGCAATCCACCCAGGCGGTTTCGACGGACGTGGTTGCGATCTACAAGGCGCTTGGGGGTGGATGGGGAAAAGAGTAGAGGAAATTTTCTCCGTGACCAATCCCATAACGCCCACCCCCGGGAAATACTCTCAATTCCGCGATGCAGCCGGTAATCATGCCATCCGAGGGCTACGAGCACACGCTTCTGGCGTTTACGGGTCATATTCCCTCAATCGCAAGGGCCTTTATCACACGTGATCTACGAAAATGCCTCGGTGGCGGGATGCGGTTGATAAGGCTCTTCGAGCCGTCTGATTTCCTCGTCCGAAAGTTTGACGGAAAGCGCCGCCACCGCGTCTTCAAGATGATGAGGCTTGGTCGCGCCCACAATTGGAGACGTAATCGCCGATTTGTGAAGCAGCCAGGCCAGCGCGACTTGCGACGGCGGCAACCCTCGCTCCTGCGCAAATTGATTGACGCGGTCAATCACCGGTTTGTCGATATCCACCGTTTTATTGAATAGTTTCTGCGCGAAACTGTCGCTTTTGGCGCGCTCTGTTTTTGGCTCCTCGGACCACGGGCGGGCAAGTCTGCCGCGAGCGAGCGGCGACCACGGGGTCACGCCGACGCCTTCGGACACGCATAGGTTCAGCATTTCCCGCTCTTCCTCGCGATAAAGCAAGTTGTAGTAATTTTGCATCGAGACAAATGTCGCCCAGCCATTTGCGCGCTGAATGCCGATTGCCTTCATCAGTTGCCACGCGTGCATCGACGATGCGCCGAGATAACGCGCCTTGCCGGCGCGAACGACGTCGTTGAGCGCCGCGAGAGTTTCTTCCAACGGTGTCTCGTAATCGAAGCGGTGTATGATGTAGAGATCAATGTAGTCTGTGCCAAGCCGGCCCAGGCTCTTATCCACTTCGGACATAATCGCCTTGCGCGAAAGACCCTTTCCATTGGGGCCTGGACGGACGGGCCCCCACACTTTTGTGGCGAGGACCACCTCGTCGCGCCGCGTGAAATCGCGGATTGCGCGCCCAAGCACCTGTTCGCTTTGGCCGTCCGAATAGACGTTTGCCGTGTCGAAGAAGTTCACGCCCAAATCCAGGGCGCGTTTGATAAATGGGCGGCTTGCCTCTTCACTCAAAGTCCAGGGCCAGACGAGCATTCCCGTGGTTGCCTGCCCATAGCTCATGCAGCCCAGACAAAAGCGCGAAACCTCCAAGCCCGTGTCGCCAAGTTTTACGTAAGTCATATCAATTGTCCAAATTCCTTTCCACCAGCAGCGTTCCCGCAATCAGCGCCAGATGGATTGATTTCGACGTCGTAAAATCCAACACGCCGGGTGTCAGTGCAAGTGAAACCTTTCGCGGCGGTGCGCACGTGGCTGAAAGAGATGTCCTCCACCCGCAGTTCCAGCAACCAAAATTTGTAGGTTTGGAATGGCTGAACCGTTGCGCGGGAGCGTACAAGGGAAATTCGGGCGGTCCGGAGACCGCCCGAATGTTTACTAGCCTGAATCTTTGCCGCGCTCTTACGAGAGGAGTTTCAGCACGGACTCCGGACTTTGATTTGCCTGGGCCAACATCGACGTGCCGGACTGCACGAGGATTTGGTATTTGGCGTAATTGGTACTCTCTGTCGCCACGTCAACATCCGTGAGGTTGCTGTTGGCGGCGCTCAGGTTGTCCTGGAGGACACCGAGTTCATCGCCCGAGTAGGTCAAGCGCTCTTCGTTGGCGCCAACGTTGGCACGATCCGTGGCCAACTGGGTGATGGCGGCTGTCACCGCGGTCAACGCGGCGGCTGCACCGGTCGTGATGCTCGCGCTGGTGGCACTGGTGTAGGCCGAGGCGCTCAGGTTGACGGCAGTCATCGCGAACAGGGTGCCATTGCCATCAGTGGTGACAGAAAGGCCGGTGCCTGAAAACAAGCTGACGCCGTTAAAGGTCGCGCTCCCGGTGTTGGTGATGTAATTGGCCAGCGCCGTGAACTCGGACTGATAGTCCGCGATTTCAGTGCTGCTCTTGGTGGGGTCTTGCGCTTCGACCGCCAGGGTGCTCATCTGATCCAAAGCGGAACCGACCTGTTGCAGATAGCCA
>DATAUD010000018.1:0-49359 GCA_036268455.1 Verrucomicrobiia bacterium | reverse complement strand
AGACGGGCAGTTGGACAGCACAACGCCCGCGACGGGCACGATCACGGGGAGCGGCGACGATGTCTATCTGGGAGGAGCGCCGGATTACACGGCCACATCCAATGAACGATTTTTCGCGGGCAGCATTTGCCAGGCGGCGTTCTTCACCAACGTAATCACACCGTCGGAAATTCAGGAGTTGTACACTACTGCCACCGGAGCCAGCACTCAGATCACCCTCTCCATTGGCAAGTCGGGCGGTAACGTGGTTTTGACGTGGAATACCGGAACTTTGCTCTCATCCACAAACCTTGCGGGCCCGTTCACGACGAATGCGGTGTCGGGGGCTGTTTCACCTTACATCGTCGCGCCGTCCGGGGCCGCGACATTCTTTGAAATCCGCGGTCTATGATTATCGGAATCGCCGGGCAGCGGATTGAGGCGGTTGGTTCGCGAAAAATCGCGGCTGGAACCGTGGGGTTTACGCTAATTGAGTTGCTCGTCGTGATTGCGATTATTGCGATCCTGGCGGCTTTGCTGCTGCCGGCCTTGAGCAACGCCAAGGATTCGGCAAAGGCAACCAGTTGCCTATCCAACCTCCACCAATGGGGCGTCGAGTGGGCGATGTACGCAAGCGATTACAAGGACCGCCTTCCTTCGGGGGCCAACCCGGATGGGAGCGCCGATCCCAACACTCGCTCCGCGTGGTTTAACGCTCTTTCGCGGACGAAAACCATTCGCGGGCAGTTGCTGCTCTGCCCGTCTGCAACGTTGACCAACAAAGACGCGGACGCTTTTGGCGGGATGACGACTGGATATTACATGCCCACAAACAGCGGCACCACCGACGTCAACGAAAGCGGGGAACTGGCCAGCTACGGCGCCAATGTCTTCATGTATGACGCCAAGTCTGACATTCAGGAACGGCCCCAAGAGGATCACTGGGGGCGGTTGAGCGCGCCGAGCCACCCAAGCCAGGTCCCTTTGATACTTGATTCGATGTGGCGCGGCGGCGGGCCGTGTTACGATTCGAGCGAAGGAGTCGAGGCCTTTGAACCCGCGCCTCAGCCCGGCATTGAAACCGGCGGGGGCAACGACTTCCAGGAAATGGAACATTTTTGCGTTCCCCGCCATGGCTCCGCCAAGAACGTTCAACTGGTGTTCTTTGACGGTTCAAGCTCAGGCATGAAATGCCGCAACTTGTGGCAGCAGATATGGAACCGCAACTGGGACCCAAATTATATCAACCGGCTTTATCCCGTCACCCTTCAAACGTTCTGGCCCCAATGGCTGCGCACCGAGTAGAATTAAATTCAAGTGTCAAGATGAATACAAATCCCGCGCGAGCGTTCAGCGCCTCAAGAATTCGACGCGTCTTTTCGGCGCTGTTTTGCGTGTCCGCGCTGGCGTTTAACGCAAACGCCGCGCCTCAAGAGTCCTCGGCCCAATCCGTCAAAAGCGGCGGCTTGGAACGAACATTCGCGCTGCACGTGGGCAAGGCGGTTGATCCGGGGCATCCGGCTCCATTGGTGATCGTCCTCCACGGCTCGGGCGGGAATGGCAAAGGAATGGAGCGCGTCACCGGCTTCGATCGGATTGCAGACCGAGAAGGTTTTATCGTGGCGTATCCCGACGGCATCGGAAAACACTGGAACGACGGAAGGAGGGCGGAACGTTTCGACGTCGTCAAAGATATCGACGACATCCAATTCCTGCGGGATTTGGTCGCCGATATTGAGAAATCGCACAAACTGGATCACCGCCGGATTTTTTGCGCCGGTTTTTCGAATGGCGCTTTCATGGCCAATCGCGCGGGTGTCGAAACCTCGGATTTGTTCGCTGCTGTTGCGCCTGTTTCGGGGACGTTGAGCGCAAGTTATTCCGACCGCATCACTCCGAAGGACGCGATTTCTGTTTTGATCATACACGGCACCAAGGACGGTGTTGTGCCTTACGCTGGCGGCGAAATCGGGCACGACGGTCCGCCGGGCGTTTGCATTGGAGCGTCGAACATGGTTTCCAAGTGGTCGCGCGCCGTGGATGCTCCGCAAGAAGGCATTACCACGATGCTGCCCGACACGGACCCCAATGACGGATGCCGCGTCACGGAATCGATCCATGCAGGATCGAAGGCTACAATTGAGTTTCTTTCAATTGATGGCGGAACACATTCCTGGCCTGGTAGCGGCAAGCGTTTGGGAGTCTGCCACGACATTAATGGGAGCGAAGTGATTTGGGACTTTTTCAAATCCCATCCAAAGCCATAAGAAGCTATTTCAAAACGCATTCTTGACACCTCTGAGGCGAGGCGCATAGTGGGCGCGTATGAGACTCGCGGGAACACGTCTTCAGACAAGACTCCGACTCCTGCTCGCAATGGTGTTCAGCGCGGTCCTGATTTCTTCAGCTAAAGGGAGTCCGGTGCTCATCGAAGCAAGGGAGGCAGATTCGCTCCAACCAATCGCCGGCACCAAAGTCGTTATCATGGTTGCATCAAACATCAACTCTGGCGTCACCGGCGCCGAAGGTGTTTGCGCGCTCGATTCCGCGCTCGCGCCTGGCGCCCGCATCGAAGTTCAGAAAGACGGTTGGTGTCCAATGCGCTGGGAGGTCACGGCCACTGACTTGGCCATACACCCAAGTCGATTTCTCTTTTCCCTGCCACGGGCCACAACCCTCTCCGGAGTGGTTGTAGATGAGTCCAAAACCCCCATCGCTGGCGCCCATGTCGATATCTATTTCCCGCAACGACTCTCCGGGCCGCATATCCCATTGGACGATCTGCCCGCGGTGAGCGACTCTTCCGGGCGCTGGCAAGCGGCGTTTGTGCCGGGCAACATCGCTACCGTTCATATTGACGTGACGGAACCCAATCACCAATGGGACCAAAGCCAGCCCGATCCGCGGGAATTGCGCGATGGAAAGGCCGTCCTGGCAATGACGACGTTGCGGGCTGTGCGCGGTCGGGTGGTTGACCCTTCAGGGCAACCGGTCGCGGGCGCACTGGTGTATCTAGGCGACGAGTGGGGCATCATGGGACTGGGCAATGCTCCCAGTGTCATAACCGACGACCACGGCTCTTTTCATTTTTCGTCCACCAGCCTCGGCAAAAAGCAATTGGCCGCCTGGGACTCGCGATTTGGGCCTGTGACCATGCCCATCGACTCGACCGCGGCCATGTCGCCGGTTGAGTTGCGTTTGACGGTACCGCACCCGCGGAAGTTTCGTGTGACGGACCTTGATGGCCGTCCCCTAACAAACGCCACGGCGAAGGTCAGCGAATGGGAATCGTTTCATTACCCGCCGCAGGAATTTAGCGTTGACGCCGATGGCCGCTTTATCTTCAGCAACGCTCCGAGTGGCCGAATTGCCATCGACTTTACGGCGCCGGATCACTTTGGCCTAATCATGCGGCCGGTGGCCGAGACGGCGGAGGAGCAGGTTATTCAACTCGGTCCGTCGCTCCGGCTTCACGGCAAAGTAACCGATCAAAAAACGGGGGCGCCGCTGTCGGAATTCAAGGTGACTCCCGGGTGGCCAACGAATTGGGCCAAAAACTTCTACTCAATTCCATCGCGTATATAAGTCACTTCACCGAGGATCGGCCCATCGCGATTACGCCGTCGGTGTTCGCCGGCGAAGTCGCGCCGCCACGATCGCGCTCCAAACTACCGCCCCAAGAGCGGCAGTTTCTGCATCCTGACGAAAACCAGAAACTGGTCGTTGATGAAGACCTCAAGGCCCTTGGAACGCCTTTTGACAAGCCACAGTTTTTTGACAAGACATTGCCGGTTTGAGAGGCTCCGCCGCCGAAGCGGAGCGGGCGCGGCGATTGCTGGAACGATATGTCCCCCGCGGGCCAAAAGGAGGCAACGCCGATCAATGGGCCGCTTGGTGGCAGGACAACCGTCCATATCTCTTCGCTTCCGATTCAGGCGATTATTGCTGGTATATCGATCCGTTGGCGAAAAAGCGTGGAATCCCAACAGCAAACTTGCGGGGCATTAAACGCGCCGATGATGGTGTTCTCGCCGCCACTCGTAATGTGAGCGCGAATTAAGAGTTGGCCGGCGAAGATTTCTTTGGCTTCAGTTGAACCAGCAAATTTGCGATCATTATGAGTCCGCCGCCAAGAATCATGCGCGCGGTAACGTGTTCATTTGCATAAGCGATTCCAGACCAGCGCGAAACCCAAGCCGGTAAAAACAGCGCGAAAATCGACGTGAACATCGGTTCACAGCAGTAGATCAATCCAGCTTCGGTCGCGGGAACGCGCGGCTGCCATTCGTTCATGATTCCAAATGTCGTCACCGTGCATGCCACGGCGAGGAAAATTATGATCACGATGGTCGCCGGCGAACTGTAAAGCGCGACGCACCGCGCAACAGTGCCGCCGCTTCCAATCAATACCGGCAACAAAACCACTGTGGTTGTGGCGAACATGACAAGTGTCGCGCGTCCGCTGCCATTACTCACGAACGCCTTCCGCTCCAGCCACAAAATCTGGACGGTGAAAAAGAACGAACTTGCAACGGTCTCCATTTCACCGCGACCGATTCGCACCTGGCGCCAATCCACGTTGGCGAGAACGCCGATACCAGTCAGGACCATTGCGCAAGCAACCATCAGCAGCGTTGTGGGAAATTCACGCCGGCGCCAAACGAAGAATGCCGGAATGAACACGCAATAACATTGGGTCAGAAAAGCGCAGGTCGAGGCATCCGTATGCATCACTCCGTCCATTTGGAGCAGGATTCCCACGCCGCCGAACAATCCCAATCCGAGCCCCTGCGTGATTTCAAGTGGGGTTAGTTCACGCAAACGCCGCGCTTGCCAGAGCGCCACAAGGCCCGCGCCGAGGCCGAACCGGATCTCCAAAGAAAGCGCGGAAATCAGCCATGAACTCGCCGTCGAGTCGCGCTCGCGCTGCACATCGCCGAGCGCCTTGGTCAATATGAATGTCGTCGCCCAGAGGACCGTTGCCAGGAAAAGAAGCAGCACAGCCTTCCGGGCGTTTTTCGATTTGGTCGCGTCCAAAATGGGTTAGACCAATACCGGTTCAGCAAGCCCAACGCAAGAAAGCCCTCGCGACAGAATTGCGCCTTTATCGCTTCGGGGCGGTCCGCAATAACTTAATCGGCTCCGGGGTTTTGTAATGCCGCTTCAGTCCGGCTTCGGTCAACGACCCGCCAGCCACCCTGGCGATGAATTCAGGAAAGCTGCGCTCCACGCGGTCACGGAGCAGCTTCTGCCCGGTTTTAGAAGCCCAAAACTCTTCCTCCATCTTGGAGAGCGCGATGCCAGCTTCTTCAGGGGTCATATTTTCACGCTTTGCCAGGAGCCAAACCAGTTCCTTGTCGCCCGGAAGGCAAACTGGGAAGGGCACGAATTTCAAGACCACCTCCTGCTCTTCGGTGTCGGTGGCGACGGGTCCGACTTTGATCTCGCTGCTGAACTGGCCTCCCTCGGGCAGCGTCACTTCCACCATCAGGCTCTGCTCCTTTTTGTTGGGCTTAAGGGTGATATCGCCATCGCCAAAAGAGGCGGCCAGTTGAAGTTTAACGTCCGCAACAGTCTTCTGATCAAGGTTGGGCAATTCGATTCCGCCGCAGAATTTCTCAAAGGCCAGGACTCGGGCCTTGGCTTTAAGTTCGCCTTCAATGGCCTGGTAAATCTTTTCGGCCAATTGAGGATCGTGTGTGGCTTTTGGGAGGACTCGTTTGAGCAAATCCAGCAATTGCGCTTCATTCGATTTCTTTGCTTCTTTATTCATAATTAAAAATGGGCCGCTGTTGTGCAGTATTTTCCGGCGGAGCGCAATGACTTATATTGTGGATCGAGATTGACCCAAGCCGTAACGATGCGGTTGACGGACGAAGAGTTCTCGCGCGCAGAGAAGTCAGAGAGCGCGGAGAAAATAAAAGAAAATGAAGGATCGGAATTGAGAATTGGTTGTTGAGGATTTGTCACAAAAACAGAAAAGGCAATATGCGGCGCGCCAGCCCCGTAAACGACGGTTTCCACACAAGCTAAACCCGGCTCAAAAAGCGGATTTTAAGTTGAAGGACTGGTTGACGGCGCTTTTTGAGGGACGGATTTCGTGAAGCCCATTTCGATTTCTTCCAAAGTTTTACCTTTGGTTTCTTCGAGGTATTTCAAAACGAAGAGCAGGCAAAGCACGCACATTGATCCGTAGATGACAAATGAATAGCCTTTCAAGCTTTTCAGCAGGTACGGAAAGGTGAGGGAGACGACAAAGTTCGCGCCCCAGAGCGCAAAGGTGGCGATGGCGACGGCGTAACTGCGAAGCCGATTGGGAAAAATTTCTGCAATCAATACCCAGACCACCGGGCCCAGCGAAAACCCAAACGCCGCCAGATAGCCCATGATGCAGATGAGGACGAAGTAACCTTTGGCGTGGCCGGTGATGAAGGTCAGGGCGAGCAGCGTCATGGCAATGCTCATGCCGATCGAGCCGATGATCATCAATGGTTTTCGGCCCATCTTATCCACAAAAAACATCGAGATAACGGCAAAGGTCAGGTTGACCATGCCCATCAGGGCCGTTTGCAACAGCGCCGACTCGTTTCCAAAACCGGCGGATTTGAAGATGGCCGGGGCATAGTACATAACGACATTGATTCCGGTGACCTGCTGAAATATGGCAAGCAGAATTCCGATGACCAAAATCCGGAACATGCCCGGCTCCAGCAGTTCACTGAGCCTGCCCTTCGAGGCGTTGATGGTTTGTTTAATTTCTTCAAACTCCCGGCGGGCTTCGGCGGCGCCGTTGATGCGCGTCAATATTTTCAAGGCGGCATCCATCTGGTTCTTTTCGGCCAGCCAGCGAGGGCTTTCGGGCACAAAAAGCAGGAAGATGAAAAGCAAGAAGGAGGGGACGGCCATAACGGCCAGCATCCATCGCCAATTATTGACGCCACCGACGTCACGCAGAAAATAATTAGAATAGAAGGCCATGGATTGCCCGAGAAAAATGGCGAACAAATTAAGGGAAACCAGTTTGCCGCGGTGTGCGGGCGGGGAAAGTTCGGCGATATAAATGGGCGCGAGCATCGAGGCGGCCCCCACGGCGATGCCCGCGACGATCCGGTAGCTGACAAAGGAGGAATAATGGCTGGTCAACGCGCAACCGAGGGAGGAAAACAGGAAGATCAAAGCGGTTAAAATCAGGGTCTTTTTTCGTCCAACCCGGCTGCTCAAAGGGCCGGCAACAACACAGCCAGCCATGCAGCCAATGATGATGCAACTGACAGTCCAGCCTTTGGTTACCTCATTTAGATTGTAAACGCTTGGACTGGAAATGTATTCAATCACGCCGGAAATGACGGAAGTATCAAATCCAAAAAGAAAGCCGCCGGCTGCGCCGACGAGACAGACCAAGAGCAGATACAGGTTCATTGCATTTACTTGACTGAACGGTGGACGCCTATAAGCGGCCCAGTTTTTGCCGCCGCCCGGTTTTAGCCGACTTTTCGGCGGCCCGGACGATTTGCAGGGCGGCGATGGAATCATCGAGCGTTGACAACGGTTTTTCGCCTTGGCGAATGGCATGGTTAATAAAAAAGTCGATTTCGCCGCGAAACCCGTCTTCATAGCAGGGCAGCCCCCAGGCGGGTCCGCCGTCGTCATCGAATTGCGCTTCGTTCCACGAATAGGACAAGCCGCCGTTGGTTCCGAGGACTTTGTATATGACAGTCCACGGATCGTTAGTGGGATCGTTGACGGCCAGGCTGCACCAAAGATGAGCCAAAGCCCCGCCAGGCATTTCGCAGGTGATGGCGACCTGATCGTGAATCCGCAATTTCCGGCGGCCGACAGTCGAAGTGACAGCCATGACGCTGGTGGGGTATCCGAGCAAATAAAGCAGCGAATAGGCGTGATGAGTGCAAATCGAATGAAGCACGCCGGGGCCGTACTGCGCCAGGACCTCTTCCGAATGACAAATGTTGTAAAGGATCCAGAGCGCGGCGACGTGGCCCAGCTTTTTGCCGGCAATCAAGCGCCGGGCGCGCTGCAAGGAGGGAACGTAAATGTAATTATGGGCCGGCATGCAGACGCGCCGGCATTGTTTGGCCGCAAGCCGCAACTGGCGAATTTCGGCGGCGGACATGGCGACCGGTTTTTCGACAAGCACGTGTTTTCCGGCGCGCAACGCCTTGAGGGCAATGGGAACATGCATCGGAACCGGAGTTAAAACGTGGACCGCCTGAACGCTTTCGTCTTCGAGCAGTTTTTCCAGTTTTTTAAAAACCCGCCCGCCAAATTTTTCGGCGATCGTTTCCGCCTTTGCCATGTCCGGATCGTAGGCGCCGACGAATCGCGCGTCCGGTGCCGCTGCGAGGCCGCGACCGTGCATTTCCGCGACTATGCCCGCGCCGATAAAGGCGACGCCGATTTCGGAGTCGTTGGTCATAGCTTGTAAAAGCGGACCGCGTTGCCGCCGAATATATCCGCTTCGCGCGTTGGATTAAGATGCGGTTGCAAAATGGTTTGCAGCGCGCCGATAACCTGATCGTAAGACCCCGCCAGGAGGCAGACGGGCCAGTCGCTGCCGAACATGACGCGCTCAAAACCAAAGCAATCGAGGACATGCTCGACGTAGGGACGGAGGTCGTCAGGGGTCCAGTTGTTGTGGCCGGCTTCGGTAATCATTCCCGAAAGCTTGCAATGGACTTTGGGGTGTTTTGAGATTTCGGTCATCAAAGCCCGCCAGGGATCGAGTTTCCTGTGTTTGATTTCAGGCTTGGAGACATGGTCAATAACAGCCCGCAATTCCGGCGCGGCGTCGAGAACTTTCAAGACGTGAGGCAGGTGGCGGGAGTAAGTCAGGAATTCAAAGGGGACGTCGCGCTGGGCCACGAGCCTAAGCGACTCCTGGACGCGCGGACGAAGTATCCAATCGTCGTGTTTCAAATCCTGCAGCATGGGACGGACACCGAGAAATTTCGGTTCACGGATGTATTCGTCCAACACTTTGGGAAAATCGGGGCTGTCCATGTCGAGCCAGCCGATGACTCCGGCGATGAAGTTGTTTTGGCCGGCGAGATCGAGGAGAAAATCTGTTTCCGACACGGTTTGCGCGGCCTGGACGAGAATCGTTTTGTCGATCTGATGTTTCTCCAGCGAGGGGCGAAGGTCGTCGGGAAGATAGTCGCGGCAGAGAGCCGGAACCGCCGGACCCATCCAGTGATAATCGCCGCGGGCCGCTTTCCAGAAGTGCTGGTGGCTGTCGATCCTCATGCCTTCATTTTGTATCGGTCGAGCTTGTCAAAGTCCCACTCGATGCCGAGGCCGGGTTCTTCACTGGGACGAAAATAGCCGTCGTCCAGGGTCATCGGTTTACGAAGAACAGCGTCGAGAGAGGGAATATATTCGACAAACAAACCGTTCTGAATGGAGGCGACCAAAGGCAAATGCAATTCCATCACAAAGTGGGGGCTGACGCTCATATTGTAGCAGGAGGCGAGGTGGGCCACTTTGAGCCATTCGGTGATGCCGCCGCACCGGCAGGCGTCGGGTTGAACGATCGAAACCCCATCGCAGCGAATGTAGTCTTTGAATTGGTGCCGGTTAAAAAGTGATTCTCCCAGCGCAATTGGAATGGACGTATGCGCCTTCAAGGCCGAGTGGCCGCCAATATCTTCCGCCGGCAGCGGTTCTTCAAACCAAAAGAGATTGAACTCTTCCCACATCGCGGCGCGGCGGATTGCCTCGGCCTGGGTGAACCGTTCGTTGGCGTCCACCATGAGGGTTCGATTGGGGCCAAGCACCTTGCGCACCGCGGCGATGCGTTCAACGTCTTCCGCCGGGTCGTCCTTGCCCACCTTGATTTTCGTGCCGCGAAAGCCCGCGCGGACTATGGTTTCAGTCTCTTTGACGAGTTGATCCAGGGAATGATTGAGCCAGCCGCCGTCAGTGTTGTAAACTGGAACTTTGTCGCGATAAGCTCCCAGCAGGCGGTGCAGCGGCATCCCGGCGATTTTGGATTTGAGGTCCCAAAGCGCGATATCGACCGCCGCGATAGCCAGCACCGCGATCCCGCCTCGCCCAATCCAATCCATCTTCCGCCACATCTCGTACCAAACCTGCTCGTGATTGAGCGGATTCATGCCCTTGATGAGCGAGTTGATGCTGGTTCTGACAAGAGAGCAAACTTCGCGGGCGCCGTGAGGGATGATACTGTATGTGAAACCGTGTCCTTGAACGCCCGCGTCGGTTTCAACGCGGACACACACGACGTCCATTTTATTGAAATGCCGGATGGCGTCGCGCATTTCGCGGTGCACAGGCACTTCAAAAAGGTCCGCGTGAACTTGGGTGATTTTAACTGGCGGCAAGCCGGATTTGGTCATGGCGGAGAAATGGCAATTGTTTGAATCAGCTTCGATCGCCGTCGCTGCTTTTGATGACAGGGATTCCAAGGCCGGGCGCGCCAAGGGCGGAAGTCGATGCTTCGGGACAATATCTCTTGATCATTCCCACACCGAGAGCCGCGCGGTGGACTCGTTCCTGGCAGAGTGAAATATTCGTAGCCTCCCATTGTTTGCCGGACGGATAAACGTCCGGATGATTGCGCAGGCCAAACTTGATGTAAACCGGCGAAAGAATGCGGATAAACTCGGGTATTTCGTAGTGCCGGATAAATCCGCCGAAGTTATCCGGAACTTCGACATACAAATCCAATGGGATGTCCACCGCCTGGCGAATGGCCGCCAGCTTTGGCAGGGTCAAGGCAGTGGGAACATTATAAGTGTCCGCGCCCAATTCCTGCATGAGACGGACCGAGACGGGATTGGACGCCATCATTTGCACGGAACATTTGATGACAAAATTTTTCGGCAGAATGCCTTGTTCCTTCATTTTCCTTGTCAATAAAAGCAGCCCTTCATCGCCAACGAGCGCTCCCCGGACGCCAAGGGAAACGGCGCGTTTTAAATCTTCGATGGCATAAACAATCTGGTCCATGCCTTCGTGGCGGATCCCGGCCGCCTTGCCGCCAGTGGTGAAGGGGAGGGCGCTGATGTCCCATGTTCCGCGCGGGCCGACAAAAAGACTCAACTCCATTCCGCGCGATGCGCACATCTGGGCCATTTCGCGGATTTCCCCGTCTGTCAACAGCATGATGCCGCTGCCTTGGGAGATTCGATGCACGGTGAGTTGGTGGCGGTCGATATCCTTGAGAGTCGCGGCCAGAGCCGCCGGGCCTTCTACACTGGGCAACTCAATGCGGTACTGCGCGCCGTCGGGAAAGCGCTTGGAAGAGGACGGCAAGTCATAGAGGTCGCCGCCCGGATAACCGAGGGAGGCTAAAAAGTTTCTGGTCTCTTTCACTGTTCAACGCCCGCGCCTAATGATTTTCCTTTGCCGGCGGGAACAACACGTCGCCGCATATTTTGGCGGAGCTTAATATGTGGCGCTTCGTTGCTTCCACTGCCTGTTCCACATCGCGGCGCAACAGGGCGTCGATAATTGCCAGGTGTTCCGGCAGCGCGACGATAAACGGATAATGATGATCGGCCACGGCGCGCCGAATACTCATCAGCAGCGAGCGATAGCGGAAGATTTCTTCCTTGAGCCGCTGGTTGCCGCACGAATCCGCGATCAGGCTGTGCAGTCGGTCATCCGTCGCGATGACATCGCTTGACCAACCGGCTGTTTCCTTGGCCATGAGTTCGGAAGTCTGCGCCTGGAGTTTGGCCAGCGCGTCATGGTCAATTTGCGAACAGGCCAGGCGCGTCGCTTCCGCTTCGAGAAGCGCGCGGACATAAAAGATTTCAGAAAGTTGCGTCCGGCCGAAAGGCCTCACCACCGTTCCCCGATTGTATCGGCTTTCGATAATCCCGCAAGCGGCCAGTTCCTGCAATGCCTCGCGCAACGGCGTGACACTCACCGCCAAATGCTCGGCCAACCGCTGGTGATTTGACCAGACCCCCGGTTTCATCTCCCCTCGCACAATCGCGGAAAGCAACACCTCGAACACAGATTCACGAAGCGCACGCTGTCGAACCGGGACGAATGGCAGGCCCAAGGACGACTCTTCCAAGGCTGGCTGCGGAGGATTCGATTGAGTCAAAGTGGCCATATCTAATTAGCACAATTTTCCCTGTGCTTTTCAGATGATGAATCGGATGAAATTTAAAGTCAATAGCATTAAACTAAAATATATTATATCTTTTGCTATTGACTTTATCTTTTGGCTTTCGCTATTCTAGCGAAAATGACCCTAAAAATTGAGCCAGTTCTGGTGTCCTCCCTGTGTCTCATTTTAATCACAAGCACTAGAACGATAACTAATTAGGCGGGGTAACCAAAATCAATCCAGCAATGAAAATAAACAAATCCACCACAGATTGTCAGCACTTTCTATATCAAGCGGTATCCACCGGCTTTAGCCTTTTCGGGTTGAGCGTAATTGTATCGGGGGCGGCATTGGCCTTATCAGCCAACGCACAGTCCACCTATTCAAACGCTGTAATGAGTCTCAATCCGGTGGCTTATTGGCCGCTGCAGGAAGCGGCACAGCCGCCTCGGGCCGATGTCGAAACCAACTACGGCTCGCTGGGAGCGGCGGGAAACGCGTATTACGCCAGCACCAACGCGGTCCACGGGTTTACTCCCGGCGCTATTGCAGGTGATAACGATCCCGCTGTGAACTTTCTCGGTACAAGTCAATCGTTCGCGATCGTGCCGACGACAGACAACCGTGTCTCATTGCCTGCGGGCCAGCCTTTCACAGTCGAGTGCTGGACGCGGCCGACGGGGAGCCAGTCCTATGTTTCCATGATCTGCCAGACAGGCCCCAACAACGCGGGTGGTCTAAACGCGGTGAACAACTCCGCGGGTTGGTCATTGAACCAGAATTTTGCTCCCTACCTTGGCACGGCTGCGGGCAACAATCCCGCCTGCTGGAGCTTTCACGTTTTCAACGGGGTTGGTTTCACCGGCGGGGCGGAAGTGGAGATTTCCACCAACGTGCCGCTGAACCAATGGACTTACCTTGTGGCGGAGTTTGACGGCACCAACTGCACGCTTTACGCCAACTGCGATTCCAACGGAATCAGTTTGCAGTTACCGATCAGCAACGGTCCCAACGGCGCGAACGGCCTGCCGGGCACTTCGTTCGTCCCGGATACCTGGGACCCCATTCAGTTTGGATGCACTCGTGGCTTGGGAGCCAATCCGTTTCATGGATGCGTAGATGAAGTTGCGATCTATACCAACTTGTTGACATTCGCTCAGATCACCAACCATTTCGACGCGGCCACGAATGGCCTTGCGGAATATTCGGAAACGATCCTGGCCGACAATCCTTCCATGTACTGGAGGATGGACGCGCCGAAATACACCAATCCCCCCGCAAACAGTTTTCCGCAAGCGGCCAATTACGGCCTCGCTGGCGCGAACATGACCAATTTCAACACGCAAGGCAACAGCGCTGTGTACCAGCCGGGAACAGTTCCTGGAGTCGCGGGGCCGCCCTTTGCGGGATTTGGAACTTTGACCAACGCGTGCGCGTTTAACGGCATCGTGGGAGCGGTGGACGCGGGTTATAATTCGTTGTTGGACCCGACGGGTGTTACCAATAATTTTACCGTGGTTGCATGGTTTCTGGCCAACCCAATGGACAATAACGGCCGATATAACGCGCTGGCCAGCCATAGCGATAGCTCATGGAAGATTCAGCTCAAGAACGGAACCACCTACGGATATAAAGGAGCCTCAACCCAGCCTAGCATTGCTCCCGCCACATTCAACGTCAACGACGGCAACTGGCACATGGTCACTCTGGAAGCCAGCTATACAAACGGTGTGGCCACCAATGTGAGTATTGCGCTGGACGACAATGCGGCTATGGCCACGGCTGTGAACCCCGTCGCCATCCCTGGCAAACCGACGCTGGACGCTTTTATCGGCGGCGCTCCCGATTATTTGGAACCCACCAATGGCACTTACAATACCGGGCAGCAGTATTTCGCGGGCAGGGTGGCGCACGTCGCCTATTTTACCAATGCGCTGACGACCGGCCAGATTCAAACCCTGTTTTACGCGGGCGAGGCGGCGCCGATCTTTAACGCGCAACCCGGGTCCGCCTCCGTTGACCTTAACGGGACTTACAGCAACTTCGTAACGATAGGAGGCACAGGGCCGTTTTACTATCAATGGTACGAAAACAACACGCCCCTCGCCAATCAGACCAACGCCAGCCTGGTTCTAAATCCGGTGGAACAGAGCGATGGCAGCACCAATTACTATGTCGTTGTAAGCAACTCCTATGGAATCGTCACCAGCGCGGTAACCAGTTTGACAGTTGTCTCCAATCTGACTTTTCTTGCGCAGTTCCCGATAGCGTACACGAATGTCATGACACTCTATGGTGGCACTAATATTGGAGGGACGAACTATCTTGGATCGAGTCCCACTTTCTCGGTTTCCGCCCTTGGCGCGCTGCCGATTTCCTATCAATGGTTGTCCGAAGGCTCGGCCATCGCCGACGCGACAAACTCGAGTCTGACTGTCACGAATTGCCAGATGACCAGCGCGACTAACTTTTACTGTGTGTTGAGCAACAGCTACGGTTTGGCGACAAGCATGGTGTGGGATGTCTCCTATTTGCAGGCGCCGACAGCTCCGTTTCCGCAGATTATGCTGGAATGGCGCCCAATCGCGTATTGGCGGCTCAACGAACCGGATGACCAGGCCTACGATGGAAACCCGGGGGCAATCTGCCACGATTACGAGAGCGGCAATGACGCCATTTACACCAACGTTTACCTTAGCAATTACCTTGGTCAGACGGGTTACAGTCCAACTACCGATCCGGACGAGCACGCGGCTCAGTTTGGCGGCTACGCTCCGTCCGGCTCGTTTGCCGGGTATGTCGGAACAAATGTCGATTTCAGCGCGCCGCCAGGAAGCAACGCGGAATTCAGTGTGTCGGTATGGGCCAACGGCAATTTCGCGGCGCAGGTGGGCAACGCGGGTTTGGTGACCAAGGGTTATTTTAACGGAGAGGAATTTACGCTTGATGAGGGCAGCTCCGCTATCGCGCAGGGCCTGCGGCTTTTTGTGCGCACCGCGAACAGCAATAGCTATGCCGCAAACAGCACGATCAAGCTCGCCAATGATGCGAATTGGCATTTTGTGGTTGGGATTTGCGACGAGGCGAATGGCAATTTGTCGCTCTACGTTGATGGCATACTGGTTGCCAGCGGCGCGATTCCCGCCCAAAGCGGCATCATCAATTCCGCATCGGTTCCGCTCATGATCGGCGCCCGATCCACAACTGTCACCCCGCCCGGGAACAATCAGTTCAAGGGTTTTCTCAACGAAGCCGCGGTCTTCAATTATGCCATGACTTCAAATCAGATTTCCGCCATCTATGCGGTTACTGGCGTGGCGCCGTTCTTCATTGCCGAGCCGATATCGAGCACCAACCTCGACCAGGGCGCCACCCTCGTGGTTGCGACGACTGTGAGCGGTTCGGATCCGTTGTGGTTGCAATGGTATGATGTGAACACGGGCGCGCCCATTGCGGGCCAAACCAACTCCACCCTGGTCATCAGTAATATCGCCGCCAGCGACAACTACTTTTTGCTGGCGTCCAACATCTTCGGCACGATGGATTCAAGTTACGTTTCCGCAAACGTCGTTTCCGGCGCGCCGCAAATATACACGGATGTCAATAATCCGTTCTATGCGCTTCCGGGAGGACTGGCCAGCAATTCCGTGACGGCGTATGGAACGCTCCCGCTGGTTTATCAATGGCAATTCTCCAATGCGTTGGGCTGGGTGAATTTGTCGGATAACGGCCGGATCACCGGTTCGAAAAGCAATGTCCTGACGATCGCCAGCGTGCAGGCCGGCGACGTTGGGAACTATCAGGTCATCGTCAGCAATTCTTACGGACCCACGACAAGCAGCGTGGCAACCCTCAACATACCGGGCGTCCTGCCGTTGACCTTTGCCGGGAACAGCGCCACCGCATGGACGGCCAACGGCAACGCCCGCTTTGCCAACGGCCAAGTGACCCTGACGGATCCGGCGGTTGGCGGGAACGGAAGCTTTTTCTTCCAGGTCCCGCAATACATCGGCGCATTCACGGCGTCGTTCACGTATCAAGTCGGCGGGAACATGCAGGCTGACGGCACGACGTTCTGTCTGCAAACCGTAGGCCCCACCGCCACCGGTTCGGCCGGAGGCCAGCTCGGCTACGGCGGCATTCAACCCAGCGCCGCTTTGGAATTGAATATCTTCAGCGGAAATGGCGTTGGCGGCGTCGGCTACTCTTTCAATGAAAATGGAGCTATTGGGCCGACAGTCCCTCCGGGAAGCATTGTGTTGAATAGCGGCGATCCTATCAACATAACCATTGACTACATGAGCGGGGAGTTGGACCTGACTTTCATGGATACGACGACCAGCAATTATTTTAGCACTAACATGGTTGTTCCGGACCTGACGCAGGTGCTTAACTCGACCACCGCCTACGTAGGGTTTACCGGATCTTATGGGGGCGACACTTCCGTGCAAACGGTGTCGGATTTCCAATTCGTCAGCATTCCTCCGGAAGGTATTCAACTCAAGAACGGAAGCGCGTTGATTTCCTGGCCGGGAGCAGTGCTTGGATATTCCTTGCAGGAAACCTCGAACCTGGCCTCGACGAATTGGGCGTTTGTGACGAACGAGAGCGTCGTCACAAATGGTTTGAACCAGGTTGCATTGCCGATGAACGGAAGTAATTCGTTCTATCGGTTGATACTTCAGGAATCACCCTAGAGCCGACAACGAATGCCGCGGTTTGACAAAACGGTTGAGGACGTGAAGCCGGAGAGCGCTGGCTTCACGCTCATCGAATTGTTGGTGGTCATCGCCATCATCGCGATTCTGGCCGCGATGCTGTTGCCCGCTTTGGGCAACTCCAAACGGCAGGCGCTGCAAACCCAATGCACAAGCAACCAGAAACAGATCGGCGTTGCGTTAAACATGTACTGCAGTGATTCTCGTGACTATTATCCTGCGCATCCGGATTGGGCTTCGCTTGGTGGTTCCAACGGCACGTACTTTGTATATACCACGGCGGCGCAGCGTCCGCTGAATCAATATGTAAACATGGACTTAAAGTTGTTTTTTTGCCCCGCGGACAAGGGCGACCCTTTCGATAACGCCGACAATTCGGTCCCAATTGGTGGAACTTGCTTTCAGTATTACGGCAACAGCTATTTGGTGCAGTGGGGAGGCGAGGGGGGCCTTCCTTTTGTGCCGGGAAGCTCAAAGGAGATTTACGATTTCGGTGTTGCGAGCGTGACGGGACCCGCCAATGACCCTCCATACGGTCCCATGAAGTCCACGGATTTTGCGCAGCATCCCACCACCAAGATCATCCAGGGAGATTGGGTTTGGCAATCGGACCGGTCGGACACAGACCCTCGGGGGGTATGGCACAACTACAAGGGCAAATCTTTTGACGTGATGCTTTGGGCGGACGCCCACGTCGCGACGTTCGTTTTCACCAACGTGGCTCTTGGTCAGGTTCCGAACCCCAATGGCAAATTCTGGTAAACTGTCAATAACATCGCATCTCGGTAACGGACTTCCGCGAAGTTTGCCGCGATTAGATAGAGATTTGGTTCATTAGAGCCTGTATTTTAGCTCATGCGCGCAAAATTGAGTTTCTGCCCGAGCGTGGTTTTTTTTTCGTTGGGTCTTTTGATTTTTTCCGCCGGGCTCTGTTTCGCGAACGGCGAAATTATACTGGAGGACAATTCGCTGTTGGCGGCGTTTGACGCCGATTCCGGCGCTTTGGCGCGAATGGAATGCAAACGCGAACACTGGGTCATCGAGCGGCGGCCTGAGTTGGGTGTTTCGTTTCGTCTCTTTGCTCCTTTGCCTGAGCGCCGTTACAATCCCGTGCTCGGCCAAAAACAGCGCGCGGTCGAAGTCAAAAAAATATCGGAGAACGAGGTGGCGTTTCAATGGAAGAATTTGATTAGCGAGAACGGCGGCGCTTTGCCGATCACGTTCACGGCGCATGTCACATTGACGAATGGAGTGATGACATTCAACGCGACTCTCGAAAATGATTCGCCGTTGACGGTGGAAACGATTGATTACCCATATTTCGGCGACCTTAATCCGCCGTCGCGCGACTCCTCCTTGCAGGCGAAAACGCTGCGAAACAACAAAATTGGCGCTATTGATTCCGATGAACTCTATCCCCATTTTCGGAACGAGATAGGTTATTGGGGAGTGAGTTGGCCCACAAAAACGCTGGAGGCGCGGCAGAGTCCGGTTTGCCTTCTGCAAGCGCCAGACGAAGGCATGTGTGTTCAGGTTGGCGATTCGAATGCGCCCTACCGGCTCCAATATACGTTTGAGCAGCATCCCGGAGTGATTTCGTCGGTGAACAGCCTGGTGCCGCGGGGGGATAAGATTTCCGGCCATACGGTGCATTTGGAGTTTCGCCTTTGCCACTTCGTTTTCGCTCCCCCTCATTCCACGACAAATCTGGCGCCCGTTGTTCTGCGTTGCTACGAAGGAGGCATGCGGGAGGGAATGAATTTGTATCAGTCGCGTCAGCCGTAATTCTCATGAATCTTACTCTTCTGTTTAGGGTTTTGGCGGTTTTTAGCTGTTTGAGCGTGAGGGCAGGGGAGGTGAGCCTGGAAGACGGACAGTTAGCCGCCACGTTTGACGCCGAATCCGGAGCGCTGACACGGCTCGAGAATAAATCCACTCATTGGGTGATTGAACGGCGGCCTGAATTGGGAGTTTTTTTCAAATTGGATATCCTCGTGCCGGGCGAGCGCGATAATTATGTTTTGGGTTCGAAACAGCGCGCGGCTGAAGTCGAGAAAATTTCGGATCAACAACTCCGTTTGCAATGGAAAGATTTGAAGATGGAACGCGGCGGTGCGGCGCCGATCACGCTGACAGCCATTGTATCGTTGACTAACGGCGAGTTGCGATTTGACGCCGCGCTGGAAAACAATTCACCATGGATGATTTCGACCATCGATTATCCGTATTTAGGAGACCTCAGCTCGCCGGAGGCGGACATGCCGCTGCAGACGCAGCACTTATGGTATGGCAGCCTTCCAACGCAGGACGTTTCCAAAGGCCCGGTCATCATGTCCAAGCAGAGCCTTTTTTGCCTGATCGAGTCCACCAACCAAGGGCTTTACGTGGAAATGCGCGACGCGTCGCAACGCTATTTGCTCAATTTTGACTTTGAGCCGCGGCGCGAATCAAAGTCTGATGGCAAGCCGGCCCATGTGGAATTTCATACCCGGCATTTTATCTATGCGCACTCCCATACGAGTGTGACTTTGGCCCCGGTGGTGATGCGCGGCTACCAGGGCGATTGGCACGCGGGGGTTGATTGTTACAAGCAGTGGCGCAACACGTGGTTTAAAGAACCGCATCTTCCCGATTGGGCAAGGCAAGTTCATTCCTGGACCATGCTGCGGATGAACACGCCGGAACAGGATTACGGCGTGCCTTATACCAACTTTGTCAGTTATGCAAAAGAATGGGCCGCCAACAATGTCCGCGCCGTCCAGGTGGTGGGCTGGAACAAAGGCGGACAGGATGGTGGCGATCCGACGCAAGACACGGACCCCGGCCTCGGCACCTGGCAACAATTTCACGATGCCATAGCGCAAACCCAGGCCATGGGCGTCAAAGTGATTTTGTTTGCCAAATTGAATTGGGCCGACCTGTCAACCGCATGGTATTCCAACGAACTATACAAGTACGAATGCGCCGATCAAAATGGCAAACGATATGAGCAGGGAGGCTACGCTTATGTCACGCCAACAGAATTGGCCGACATCGGGGTCCATCGCCGCGCGGTGATGGATTTTCTGGATCCCGACTATCGCCGGGTCGCGCTTGGGGAATTTGACAAAATCCTTGCGCTTGGCTCCGGGGGTTGGCTGTGGGATGAGGTCTGTCATCATGCGGGAGTCCTTTACAACTGGGCGCCCAATCACGGCTATACCCCGCCGGGATACGTCTATGCCGGCGACCTGCCGCTGTCCGCCGAACTGCGCGCCGCCGCGGATAAAGCGAACCCGGATTTTCTTTTCTCGGGCGAAGGTCCGCAGGATTGGTTGATGCAGTATTATCCGGTTTCCGAGGTTGGCGTCACAGCCATGCCGGTCTGCCAATATCTCGACCGCCACCTCCTTCTCCTGGCAGGGGTCAGCGGTTTTGATGATCGGGAGCAGCTCAATATGATTTTATTGCGCCGTTGTGTCATTCAATACGAACCGTTCCTTTACAAGGGCCGCGTGAGCGATTTTCCCCTGACCCTCGCCTATGGGAAAAAGATCGACGCCTTGCGCGCCAGGTATAAAGACTTTCTTTGGGACGGTGAATTCCGGGATACTTTCGGCGCCAATGTCACCGCCGATGGCTCATTTCGTTATTCCGTCTTTGTCGCTGACAGCGGCAAGCGCGCCGTTGTCGTCATTAATCAGGAATTCAGCAAGCCCATTGCCGCGAGGGTCAGTTTGTCGCATTCTGGCCAACTCGTCGCCGCCACTCCGGAACGCCCGGACGGCCGGCCAACAACGGGTTTGCTCCAAATCCCCGCCCGCTCCGCTGTGGTACTGATGGAGAAATGAGTTCCTATTTCAAAGAGTTCAAAACTTCCAATAAACCCTGCGCCATTACTTTCCCTGACTGTTCAGTAAAAGGAAATTGACCGGTAAACTTGGGCGATTGATCAGCCGCGTAGCTCTTTCGCTGAATGTCATATGCGTCCGGCAAATATCCGATGGAACCGTTGGAATATCCAAGGAGAAACAAGTCTTGGTGAGGCCAGAGGCGGCGCACCTCCAAACCGAGGGTGGTAAACAGTTCCGCTGATTGGGCGGCGAACCAGACGTCACCCACGCGAAGCGCCTGAACTTCTGTTTGGAGTATTTCAGGGCGTGTTTCTAAGTCGGAGAGGACCGCGTCCGTCCATTCCACGCCGAATCGGCAAACAGCGGCCACAGTTTTTTCAACGCTTCCCCCGTAACGGCGCGGCAATCGATCCGGGTAGGTGACAATTACTCGAGCAAAACCATTTAGCCAACCGGTCGTATCTCCCGTCCTCAGTCGCCTCTGCGCCTCCTCGCGGTCTCGGTTGATCTCTTCGCGGGTCCAGCGTCGGGTGGGAAGATCAATTTGTCGGGTGGAGGAACTAACGACGTCAACGGTCAGAGCTTTGGCGTCAGACCATGCGGACAGGGCGGCCTTGGTGATCACTTGCGCCGGCTCAAATCTTCGCGGAGTTGAATTGAATTCCGCCGAAAGCATCACATCTCCGCATATCCCCTGCAAATACAGCGCCATCACCCCCGGCAACGCGCGCTCTAATTGGTCGGTTACCTCGCCTGACCAATCGCGGCTTACGGCTTCCAAATCCGTCTCCAGATGAGCTGTCAAATGGGAATGGAAATTTAACGCGATTGCCATGGGTTTATCTTCCAGCGTGTCCACGCGCAAGAGGGCAAGACGCGGATCGACAGGCCCGTTTTCTCTCGTGCGATTAAACGTGAGGCCGTTGATTTCGGCGGAGCCGACGGAGAATTTTGCGGGTTGCCGGGATTCCCACGCTTGCGTCACCGCGTCGGCCGCCATTTGCGCGGCGAAACGGACATAGTCCGAGTTGATTTCTCCGACGCCGAGAATATGAGCGGCGACCGGAGCGTTGTGGCTATGGGAACAGTTAACGCAAACGGCCTCGGGAGGAATGTCCGTTCTAGCCGCGACGCTATTCCGAATCGCTTGAACAAATTCCTGATTTCCATAACAGAGATCAACGGCGACGAAAGCGATGGAATTTCCGCGCGGGCCGGTAATGACCAGGGCGGTGGCCGCCAGGTCGTCGCGCACTCGTTTCGGGGTGCGATTCAAGTAATAGCCCAACCCGGCTAATTCGACGTTAAATGGTGGGGTAATGATGCGGCGAGCCACGCCGGCACGAACAGGACCTGAATCGTGAATTGAAGCAGTCATGACGCTCGGGGAAGGGGCGCGGTCTTGAAAATCTTTAAAGTCTCAACCGCGCGCGCGGTGAGGATTTGAAACAAAGCTTTGCCTGTGTCGGGGGTGGCGTGGGTCGGTTCACCGGTTCCCCCGTGGCGGGTTTGGCGTTTCATGTCAAGCGGCACGTAAACTTTGCCGAGCCTTTCATCGGTTTGGATCAGGCCGTCGTCCGAAATCCGCGAGGTCCGCACCAGGTCGGGGCGGAGATGCATGATAAGAGAAGTCTCGAATTCGCAGGCGTGGCCCACGGTTTTTAGTTTGCCTTTTAAGAGTCCGGCGATTTCCTTTTCGGCAAGGTCCCAATAGCTTGCGCCTCCGAGCAGCGCCAGCGGAAACTCCACCGCCAATTGGCGGAGCGCCAGGTGAAAGGCATCCACGTTTCCGCCATGCCCGTTAAGAATGAAGACGCGCCGGAATCCGTTGCGCAGCAAGCAACGAAGCGGCTCACAGAGCAACTTTAGATAGGTTTCGTTTTCCAAGGATAACGTTCCGGCCATTCCGAGATGGTGGCTCGAAGCTCCAAGCCATTGGAGCGGCAAAAGCAAAAGATCGTTTGGGAGACTTGTTTCGATTTGAGTCGCCACCGATTCACACAAGATGGAATCGGTGAAGAAGGGCAAATGCCGGCCGTGCTGTTCGAGGGCGGCGATGGGGTAAACAATGACTGAATCACGATCAATGGCATCCACATCGGGCCAGGTTAATTCCGCGAGTTTCATAAGTGTGAATCGTCTTAAGCCAAAACCAAAACCAGAATGGCGCTGATGCCGCAAATGACTCCGGCGATGCCAACGGGATGGAGCCTTTCTTTAAAAAACAGCACGCCGGCAAGGACAACCAAAGTCAAACTGCCTCCATTGCTGATGGGGTACGCGACAACCCCTCTGACGTTTTTGAGGGCCATTGTGATCGATACGTTTCCAATTACGCTGCATAGGGCCATGATCAGACCGGTGGCAATCTCGCGCCGATTGGGCCACGCCTCGCGCCGAATGCTGGGGATAAGCATGACCAAAAAGCCGCACGAGTACAAAACGATATAGAATTGCCAGACGTAATCGCCCTGTTTCGCCTCGACCAGCGCTTTTTGACTGGAAGTGGCCAATCCCTGGCCAAGAAAAGCCAACATCATCAATGGAAGCCATTTTGCGGCATCGAGCCGGCGGTTTCCATCGGCGTCAATGCCGGCTTTTACCAAGTCGGTCCGTTTATCCCACCAAAGCATGATAACCGCGGTAAGAGCCAGCGCCATGCCGGTGATTTTGCCGAGGTTCAACTTTTCGCCGAAAAGAAAAATCGAAAGGAGGATGGGGACGCATGTGGCCAGGTTGATGATCAACCAACTCGTCGAGATCTTGCCGTATTTCAAGCCGGTTTGAAACAAAAACAAGGCGAGAGCGGCGACAACTCCTCCAAACGACCCGATAAGGAGGACCGTGCGCGGAAATACCAATCCCCGAGGATTGGCGATTGCCGTATAAACAGCCGTTAGAATGCCGCCCCAGAAAAAAAGGATTACGGCGATCATCTTTGGGCGGCACTGCGGATGGTCAGCCACTTTGTGAAAAATGCCGAGCATTCCAAAGGCGATCAGGCCGGCGAACAGTAGAAGATAACCTGAATTCATGGAACTCACATGGCTGTCCAACCGCCGTCGACAGGGAGCACGATCCCGGTGACGAAGGAAGATTCGTCCGAAGCCAGGAAAAGCGCGGCGTTCGCCACTTCCAGCGGCTTGCCTACCCGGCCAAGGAACGTATGGTCGATTTGATATGTATGTAAAGGGTGTCCGGGCGGCGGAGAATAGCCCACGGTGATGGGGCCCGGGGCGATGACGTTGACACGCACGTTGAACTTGCCGTAATCGCATGCGGCGCTTTTGGCGTAGCCGATAAGCCCCGCCTTGACGGTTGAGTAGCTAATCGAGTTGGGGCACGCAACAAGACCCTGTATGGACGACGTGATGACGATAGAGCCGCGTTTCCGCGCAGTCATAAAAGGCAATACCGCTTGAGTAAGGCGCTGCGTTCCTAAAATCGTCGTTTCGAGGCACCCCTGCCATTCTTCTTCGGTGGCATTGACCACATCATGCCATTCTCCAATGTAAGCGGCGTTGTTGCAAAGTACATCCACCCGGCCAAATTTAGTTGTCACCCGCTCGACTGCTGCTTCGATATCCCTTCGATCTCCGAGGTTCAGCCGGCAAGACTCAGCCTGGCCGCCCGCCTTGCTAATTTCAGAAGCGACGCGTTCGGCGCCCGCCGCGTCTATGTCCGTCACCAATACCCAAGCGCCTTCCTGGCTGAATAGCTCACTGATGGCGCGGCCGATTCCATTGGCGCCTCCAGTAACGATGACGGTCTTTCCTTCAAGTCGTTTCATGATAACTCGAGCAAATCGAGGGTCGGGCTGTGAATCAAAGCTTCAATCTCCTCCACCGAAAGCTTGGGAAGATTGGTCCCGGCGACGATATGGTTGAAGCTTCGCAAGGATTCCATCGTTGCGTCGGGATTAGTGAATGGAAAATCAGAACCGAACAGCAATTTGTTCAGAACGCCGTATTCCTTGGCAATGATCAGGGCGTTGTAGAATTGCCAGGGACGATAGTGCAGGGCGGATATATCGGAGTAAAAATTGGGTTGCTTGCGAATCAGCACGATTGTTTCGTCAATCCATGGGTGGCCCATATGGGCGATGATCATTTTTAACTTGGGATGCATTAGAGCCACGTCTTCGAGAAGAATGGGCAATGAGTATTTCAGCGGCGCCTTCCGAGGAAAAGTAGTTCCCTGATGGATCATGATCGGAAGGCCGCGCTTTTCGCAAAACTCATAAACCGGAAGCATTTTGGAGTCGAGTGGGTGAATGTTTTGATAGATCGGACCCAGTTTCACGCCCCGCAATTTCAGATCATCGACCGCATGTTCCAGGGTTGCGCGCACATCATCCACCATGGGATCAACGGCCGCAAAACCGATCAGCTTTTCAGGATGCGTTTTGACGTAGTCGGCGATGTATTCGTTAGGACTGACGATGCCGCTGTGGAAGGCGCGCATTCCGAAGACGATCGCGCGATCCACATTTTTCATTCCTTCCCAGTGGCGCGCGGGAGGCGTATGCAGTCCAATCGGTTTGCCCCGCGACCGGGCGTTGGCTTCGGCCGCGAATTCCTCGGAGATATGCCCGGGATATTCAAAGACGTGGGAATGGCAGTCAACGATCATATTCTAATGTATTTTTTGCAGTTCTTCGATCTGTTTCACGTCAATAGACAATCCGAGGCCAGGTCCTCCGGGTACTTGGACACACCCATTCTGGAAAATGATCGGTTTTTGTTGTGGATGGACGTCATAATACAAAGGCCCGAGGATATCGACGGGAAATTGATCAACTTTGACGTTGCGGCAGGCTGCCGCGAGATGGCACATGGCGCTGGTGCCGATATCCCATTCGAGATTAGATCCAAGGTGGCAGGCAATCCCGGCCGACTCGGCGAGCCGGCAAATTTTTTGCGCTTTTAAAATGCCGCCATTCTTCCCCGGATAAATGCTCATCAAGTCTGCCGCGCGTTTGGCGATCACCTGTTCCGCCTGCCAGACGGTGAAGACAGATTCGTCCGCCATAATGGGCAGGGGCGAGTTCTCGCGCACTTTGGCCATGCCTTCGATGTCCCAGCGCGGGGTTGGCTGCTCGACGTATTCCAAAGCGAATTCCTCATAGCGTGGGATTTCCCGAATGGCCTGCTCGACGCTCCAGCCGCCATTGACGTCCACGTTCAGGCGGATGTCCGGTCCGACGGCTTCGCGCACGGCACGGACGCGGCGCAGGTCCTTCTCGGGATCGGGCCCGACCTTCAACTTAATGGCGGTGAAACCCTGCTTGACCTTGCCTAAGGCGATGGCCGCCGTATCTTCCGGCTCACGGAGGCCAATGCTGAACTTTATCGGGATTTGCAACGGATTCATGGCCCCGCCAAGAAGCTCGTAAACGGGCCGTTGTTGCATCTGGCCTACAATATCCAAAAGACACATTTCGATGGCCGCCTTGGTAAAGGGATTATCAATGATTTTGTCGGTTTCGTTGATCAGCGCGGCGTAATCCGCTGGGTCGCGCCCCTTCAAAATGGGCGCAAAGTAATCTTTAATCAGAGCTTCGGCGCCGCCTTGAGTTTCGCCGCTCCAAAGGGGAACCACCGTTGCCTCGCCCCATCCGGTCAACCCGGCATCCGTGTCAATGGCGACAAAGACGTAGCGGGAAACGGCATGCGCGCCGCCGGACGAAACGATATAGAAGTCCGGCTGAACTTGGAGGGTGACTGGATAGGTTCGAATTTGCGTGATTTTCATTTAGGCAAACTGAGGCAGCGTCTGCGCCAGCCATTGAAGCATTTTTGGCGGGGCTTCGGAATAGTTGTAAAAATTTACACCGTTGCACCCACCGGCCAGGGCAGCGGATATTATTTCGAGCAGCTCGTGTTCGCTTCCGGGAATGCCGTTTCCGAGTTGGATCAAACATTGCAAGAGACCTTTCCAATCACCGGACGAACCCCGCAAGTCGCGGCAGGCGCGCAAAGTTTCCGGCGCCGATTTCTCGAATGCGATGCAAGCAAAGCCGTCAACCGTTTTCGACAATGCCGGGTCGAAACAGGTTTGGAGCAATAATCGGCATCGGTCATCTCCAAGACATTCTGTCTTAATCTCGTTGACGAGGCGATGCGCAACTTCATCGCGCCACTGGCAAAACCGCGAATACTCCAGCGATTTGTCCTGCATATCCAATGTGGAGCAGGGATGGCCACGAGGCCTTTCCGGAGCTTCTCGCAACGCCCCGAGCAGAACAGCTTGGACTTCCGCTTTTACTTTCTCGATTTCAATTCCCGCCTGGGTTGCTTGCGCGCGACACGCATCGCAGAAGCAGAGGCCCATGAGATCCAACTCAAACGGGTTCAAGCCAATCAAATTCCGCTCGTGATGATGTCCGTGGGCAAAACCCATCCAGCCGAAGGCCTCCAATTGAATTCCCCATAAAGGATAATTCGTCGCCAAATCCCGGCAAAGCGCTTTCAGGTATTCGCGGACTTCTGGTTGGGCGGGACACAAAGCATGAGGCAATGAGTCGCCAAAAACATTCCGCACCGTCAATTCGGGATGGGTCAATCCGATGGTTGTGTTGTGACACCCGATCGTCCAAGCCACCAGGCGAAATTCCGAACCCGCGCGACGTGACGCCTCGGCCAGCCAATCCGTTTTGGCGGCGAGCGGAGCGACACTTGGGGCAACGCGGATGCGCTCGTAAAGAGAGTGTTGCGGGTGAAAATAAGCCACATCACCTTCAGTCAGGTAAGCGCAATGGGTGCGGCTATGGGGATGGATGAACCAGCCTTGATGATAGTTGGCGGCGAGGCATAATGTGTTGAGGCCAGTCTCCTTCATCCATGCCAAAAGCCGATCGATATCCTCGGCCAAGTCCCAGGCATGCAGGAAAAGGCCCCGGAAGCCAATTTTGGGCTCCAAAACTGTGCTATTTTCTATCGCTGTCAAAATTTTTTACGAATTTAACTTGCGTCGATAGTTAGACCAAGTAAGGTAAATGTCAACGGAAAAAAGCTAATGCTGTTAACAACTATGAAAAAAGCGATTATCGGCCCCGGGGTCATTAGGAGTCCCCTGCCGTTTTCCGCGGGGATCCAAGCCGGAGGATTTGTGTTTGTTTCGGGAATGGCATCGGCTGACGAGAACGGAAAAGTCATTTCCGATACGTTTGAAAATGAAGCGCGACGGACCTACGGGAATATCGCCCGTGTCCTTGCCGCGGCCGGACTGGATTTCTCGCATGTGGTGCAGGCGCGTTGTTACCTGGCGGACCAATCGAATTGGGACGAGCACAATCGGATTTACCGGGAATTTTTTTCCGAGCCTTATCCCGCGCGGACCACTTTGATTGGATGCGTGGGAAACCTTGTCAAATATGAGGTCGATGTCGTGGCCTATGGCGGGGAAAAGTGAATTTTATTTGATGGAATTTTATGCAAGCTGTTAACAAAAACTCAGAAAAACACCTCTTAAGAGGAAACGGATTTTCCTCGGACCCGCAAAAGTCGTCCATGGCGGACGGCTCACGCCTGAAATGGATTCGCGAATTTCTCTACGTCCCCGCTGTATGCGACGTGCTGGACGGCCTTGGATTCAGGCAGCAGGCGATGCATTTCCGCCTGCGGCCGCTGGACGCGGAGGTTTGTGTCATTGTGGGGCGCGCGCGCACATTTCGATGGATGGAAACCGATTATGTGGTGGAAAACGATCCCTATGGCCTGGAAATTGAGGCAATGGACTCGCTGAAAGCCGAAGACGTCGTGGTGCACTCCACCGACGCGGGCATGACCAACGCTCCCTGGGGTGAATTAATGACCACCGTCGCTTTGCAAAACAACGTGGCGGGCTGCGTGTGCGACGGATTGATTCGTGACTGCAAAAAAATCATGCGGTTGAAGTTCCCGGTTTTTCACGCGGGGGTGCGGCCTGTCGATAGCAAGGGCAGGGGGCGTGTGATGGCCTATGACGTTCCGGTTCGGTGCGGAGACGTCTTGGTGAATCCGGGCGACCTGATTTTTGCCGATTTCGACGGAGTTGTGGTCATTCCGAAGAAAATCGAGGAGAAAGTCCTGGAATTGGCGGCGGACAAAGTTGGGAAGGAAAGCGCCTCGCGACGAGAATTGCTCAAAGGCCGGAGCTTGCGCGATGTTTACGATGAATTTGGGGTGCTTTAAGCCGTTTGCCTCGCGAGAATTCTGCCCGAGTTAACAGAACAGCGTGAAAATTTTTCAAGAAATTTCATTGACATCTTTTTGGTTAATCATATTGTTAACAGAAATAAGGCTATAATGTTAACTCACGAACAACACCAGCAAAAACTGACACAGCTATGAAAATATTCACCCCGCTCAGAGCAGGTCTGACCGCCCTCATGCTGAACATCACGCTCCTTCACGCGCAATCTCCCAATGCGTGGTGGCCGGCGGAAGGCAACGCGCTTGACTCGGCCGGAACCAATAACGGGACGATCATTAGCGATTTCTCGTATGTTCCCGGAGAAAACGGGGAAGCGTTTTCGTTTGCCGGAGGCACTGTCGTAATTCCTGATGCCACCGATCTCGATCCCTCAACTAATTTGACCGTGCAGATTTGGGTCAAGGCTTCGATCCAAAACCCATATGCCTATGTTCTGGCAAAGAACGGAGCCCCTGCCGGAGCTTCCTACGCATTTTATACGGGCGGGAACTTAGGATTGTCGTTTTGGATTGACGTTCCCGGCGATACCGGAGAATCCGGACTAATCATATCGCCCGCGGTGGATCCATCCATTATTTGGGACGGTCAATGGCACCAGGCGGTTGGGACCTACGATGGGACCGCTGTTCATTTATATGTTGACGGGTCTGAAGTGGGCGGTGGAACGGCTTACGTCGGCGGTGGGGTTGGCGGTCCGGCGATCAGTTATACCAATGCCGGGCCTCTCGTGCTCGGGAGCTTTCCGCCCGCCGGAAGTGCGACCGAGAATTGGTCCGGCGGTCTTGATGACATCAAGGTATTCGACCGCGCGTTGGCGGCTTCCGAAGTGATGGACATTTTCACAAACGCAGGCAGTCCTTCCGCCACCAATGGCCTGGCGAGTTGGTGGAAAGCCGATGGAGACGCCACGGATTCGTGGGGTAACAATCCCGGCACGGTCAATTCCGCCACGGTTACTTTTGGGCCTGGAAAAATTGGGGAAGGTTTCCTTAGCGCGGGCGGCGCGGTGTTGATTCCAGACTCGCCTCTTTTGGAGCCGCAGAACCTTACCGTGCAAGCGTGGGTCAAATCAACCTCGCCTGGCGCTTACAAGTATGTGCTGTCCAAATCCAGGGTGCCAACCTATGCGTCCTATGCTCTCTACACCGGCGGCAGTGGCGGCATGACGTTCTTCGCATCCATCGGCGCTCCCGGCAACGGCACCTTGACGCTCTCGCCTTCGGCGGACCCGAGCCTCGTGTGGGATGGGGCCTGGCATCAAGTGACCGGCGTTTACGACGGTTCGGCCCTGCATCTTTATGTGGATGGAATCGAAGCAGGTTCAGGAACAGCCGCCGCGGGTGGGATCGACTACACTAATAATACCGCGCTTCACAACGGCGCGTTCGTGATTGGAAACGACCCGACGTTCGTAGCATCGATGTCTGGCGGAATCGACGAAGTTAAAGTTTGGGATGAAGCTTTGACGGATCAACAGGTCATGGACACTTTCAAAGCCGGGCAATTGATCAGTTGGTGGCGGGCTGAGGGCGACGCTACAGATTCGGCTGGGACGAATAATGGCGCGCTGGACGGCAATGTCACATTTGGAGCCGGACGCCTGACCGGGACCGCGTTCAAGTTTGACGGAGGGGCTGTGGATGTGCCGGGTTCCTCCTCCTTGGAACCTCAGCAAATAACGGTGGAAGCGGTCGTGAGCGGTTCCCCGCAGGGAACAAACAAATACATTCTCAGCAAAGCCTTCTCCGGCTCCAGCGCTTCCTATGCGCTTTGGACCGGCTCGAGCGGAGGATTAAACTTCTACGTCAACGTCAATGGCAGTGTCGTTGTCTCTCCGTCGGTTAGCCCTGCTTCAATTTGGGATGGTAACTATCATTCTGTCGCCGGAACTTATGACGGTCAGAATGTGCGATTCTACCTTGACGGGAACGAAGTTGGATCTGGAACCCCGGCCACCGGCGTCGTGAGCTACGGGACCGCCCAAAGCGGCGGCGATCTTCTGTTGGGAGATTTCTCAAGCTCCCTGACAACGTCCAATTTCGTCGGATTAATGGATAATGTGAAAATCTATAACACCGCATTGTCCGCGCAAGGCATCCTAAACGATGCGTTTCAACCGGCGATGATTACTTCGCAACCGTCCAACGTTCAGGCGGCGCCTGGATCAAAGATTTCCCTGTCTGTGAGCGCGCTGCCGTCAAACGTGACTTATCAGTGGACTTTTGATGGAACGAACATTGCGGGAGCCACCCAGTCCGTTCTGACTTTGTCCAATCTCCAAGCCGCGGCATCCGGCTCCTATCAGGTGGCGGTGATGGTGGGCGCGGGAGACTTCTATGTGACGAACAGCCTTCTCGGCGGTGAGGCGTTCCATCTGCCGGGAGTCATGGTTGATGTTCCTAATGATCCAAGTTTGGAACCGGCCAACCAAGTCACAGTTCAGGCTTGGGTTCGCGATGCCGTTTCACCTGGCGATTACAAGTATATCATCACCAAATCCCTGACCGCTGGCGCTGGGTCTTACGCCTTTTGGACCGGCGGCGGCGGAGGCGTGGAATTCTACGATTATTTGACCAGCGGATCTCTGTGGTTTTCTCCAGACGCCGGCCCGGGAGTTTGGGACGGCAATTGGCATCAGCTTACCGGAATGTACGATGGCGAATTTACGAAAATCTACCTGGACGGCGTCCAAGTCGGCTCCGGAACCGACGGCGTGGCACAAGGAGTTCCCATTAATTACGGCGGCGCGACAGTAAATGGAGATTTCATCATAGGAGACTTCGTCACGACCGGCGGCAACAACTACGGCGGCGATATAGACGAGGTGAAAGTGTTCAATTACGCGTTGAGCGACGCGGAAGTGATGGATACCTACACGAACTTAAACGGGACCTCTGGCATGAATGGCCTGATCAGTTGGTGGCGGGCGGAAGGCAACACCCTTGACTCCTTCGGTCAAAACAACGGCCACTTCCTGCCGTTGCCGGGAACAATCCTAAGCGACGTAGCCGTGCTTACTGTTGGTTCCCCTGGCGTGAGTTTTACCAACGTGGGTGTTTCGGCTGGAATATTTACGGCCACGGTTACAGGCACAGGCGATCAGACAGTCGTCGTCGAGCGAACCAGCGGTTTGATAAATCCCAGTTGGACGCCCGTGACCACGAATACAACTCCGTTTCAGTTCACCGATCCGATTGGGGGCGGCAACATGTTCTACCGGGCGGTTTCCCAATGAAGTCCACTAGAATCAATGAAAGAGAGAAGAGAAAATGGCAGGTCATCGAAGATATCGCGGAGATGAATGCGGGCGGGCGTTTACGCTGATTGAACTGTTGGTGGTGATCGCCATCATAGCCATTCTGGCCGCCATGCTTTTGCCGGCTTTGGCCGAAGCAAAAGAAGAGGGGCAGCGCGCGGCTTGCACCTCGAATCTAAAAGAGCAGGGTTTGGCCTGCGCGATGTACATGTCCGACAATCAAGACCGTTTCCCGACGAGCATGGCGTACGGAAGTGATATCGGCGAGAACCTTGCCAACGCGGATGACAGCAGCGACCGATGGGGAGGGAAGTATGGAACATATTGGGCGGCGAATAACCAGGTGGCGGCCACCAACTATTTCCTAAATTCCTACATGGGCAAACAAGGGACGACGGTGAGCACCAACGATGGAGGAAGTTCGTTCGCGTTCAAGTGTCCCTCCGATAGCGGGGCCAAAGCCGGCCTCTATGCGGTTTCGTTTACTCCTACGGTGTACGATGCCGTTGGCGACAGCTACAACTACAACGCGGAGGCAAATTTCGATCAGCCCAGCCTGGGTTTGTGGAACAAAAAGGCCGGCGATGTAGTCCATCCAACGCGAATTATCCTGGTCTGCGACCGGGCGAACCTGGCCCAGTACGACAACGAAATTTGGTTTCAGTATATGTGTTGGCATAACGCTAAATACGTTGGCTGGGGCGAAGCCGAGTTTGTCGATGGCCACGCGCAGTATATTCGGACTGTGACAAACGGAGTTCCCGGCGGCACGGAATATCGGGCGGCGGACAAAAGCTGGTCGTTCATTTACAGTGATTAAATGACCTTCTTCAGGAAAAAAGCGCCTGCCGTTGCCGCCGTTGTTCTTCTAGTGGGTTTCTGCCCTTGGATGGGTTGCAAACGAGTGGGTTCAAGATCGTCGGAGATAGATTATGTGAAACTTCGGCAGACGGTGATTGACGACGTGAAGAACGGAACAATCAAGGAGGATTCTTTCGGCAAAGCGGTTCTACCCAAAGACCTTGAGGTGGCCAGCCTCGGCGGCTACGTTTATATCTCACGTGATCCATCGCTTGGATTGGAAATTGTTTTTTTAGATTCCGCGCCCGCGGCCGGCGCGAATGAAATCGGGACATTGTATTGCGAAGGCGACATTTCGGCGCAGAGCGTGACGGCCGGTGGGTTCCAATGGCAGCTTGAACGGCCAGGAGAGAAAAACTTTTGGATGGTGAGTAGAATGTAAGACCGGATTCACTCTGAATTCGACGAAATTAATGATGAACTCAAATATCAAAACTGGCAACCGACTGAGGGGATTTAGTTTGCCGATAGCGGCTGCCTTGTTGTTTCTCGTTTTCGTTTCCGTTTACGGAGCCGTGGCTGCTTCGGGCGGGCAAAGCGGGACTCTGGTTCTGCCGTTTGTCGATGATTTCCAGTCGTCCCTTGATCCCGTCTGGCAGACTAACGTTTCATCGGGCGCAACGCTGACAATAAAGAGAGGCGCAATGAAGTTTGACGCGCCAACCGGGGCGCGGGCGGATATTCGCCGGCCAGCCGGGATTGATAACATTACCTTTTCTGGAAAAATCCTGGAGTGGGGTTCCATTTATCTGGTTTGGGATGCAAAAAATTGGTGCGGAATCGGCCAAATCTCGCCCACGCCGTTCGGCCAGCTTTATAGCGCCATGGTCACCAATGACTCCTACGTAGAGACGGATTATCGCGGCATTGATTTTTACTTGGCGCGGTGGGTTAGGATTCAATTGGGCGGGAACTATGTCCGGTTTCTTTATAGCAAGGACGGGGCGAATTGGACGAGCTTGCGCGCGTTTGAGCGGTCCGCGGGATTTGCGGGCGCCCCGAGTTTGGTCGTCGCGGGCAAATACTATGACAAGGATGAGAAGCCATTTGAAAATGGGCCGGCGGCCCAAGCGGCCGGTGAAAAGATTGCAGGCCAGATTCTTGGCTTGCGGGTCGAGGCAACGCCTCCGGATAGACTCAATCTAACGGAAGCCGAACTTAACGAAATTCGTAAACCCTATGTCGAACCCGTTGGCGCCCTTTTGCAAGAAAGCCAGAATGACCCAACGTTTAAGCAGGTCGCCAGCTATTATCCTGCCATGAAATTTCCGCGTGAAATTGTTGGCGTTCCGCGCCATCCGCTGGCTATTGGCGTTGATTGGTATGGGCGGCTGGATGTAAGTCCTTGGACCGACCCGGTAGCATGGTTTGAACTCGGCGATCCACCCGTGCCGCTGGGCCAGGCGGGAACTGTGTTCACCCGGCGGCTTTTGCATGGATACCTTCCAGTCGAGACGCTGTCCACGATTCGGAACGGGGTTGAATATAAAATGACAGTCTTTGGCTGGTCTGATGAGTTTAACGTGGACCGTCCGCTGTTCGCCTATGTCCGTATCACGGCAACGGCCTTGGACAATGTGGTATTGCCTCAGCAGATAGCCCTGGTTTCGCCCGACAAAAAACGTCGCGCCTGGAAAATGACATCTGACAGCTCAAAAGAGGCTCATATTTGTCTTAGCTTTGAATTTCCTAAACCAGATTCGGCGGCGCCGATTTCCACTGAAGAGTTTGATTTGAAGTTGAACGACTGCGCTGCTCGCTGGGAAAAACAATTGGCTCCCGCGGCCCGCTTCGATGTGCCAGACGCCCAAGTCATGGAAGCTTATCGCGCCTGGCTGACGTATTCCATGCTGAATACGAAGACTATCGGGGGTTATGTTGAACCTGATGATGGCTCTGGCTTTTATGACTCTATGTTTGGCATCAGTGTTTCGACCCATACCCTGGCTTTGGATTACTACGGTTATCGCGATTACGCCGCTGAAATTTTAGGCATGCAAATGCATTTTCAACAGGCGGATGGCTTATACACCCAGGATTGCGGTCTGGGAGACCCAGGATCGCTGCTGTCGGCCTTGGCGCATCACTACCTTATGACGGGCGACCGGGAATGGTTGCGCCGAATCAGCCCTCATATCATCAGTCAATGCGAATGGTTGATACGCCAAAGGCGCGCGGCGCCCAAGACGGGCTTGGTGCGTGGTTTGATCAAGTTTCGCCCTTACAATGATTACCGCGAGCCAGTTTATAACTATTTGGGCAATGGCTGGTGTGCGGAGGGGATGAAGGAAGCCGCTTCTGTTTTGGAGGACATTGGTTTGCCGGAAGGCGGAAAATACGCCGCTGAGGCGAAAAGCTACCGGCAAGATATTCTGGATTCCATGAACGCCGCCTCCTTCAATGATAACGGGCAAACGCTTTTGCCGCTCGAACCCGACACGCACAGGTTATTAAAACTCACCCGGAAACGCGGGGGCAGTTATTATGGACTAAGCGCCAGTTCGTTGCTGGAAACCGATTTTCTTCCCCCGTACGATAAAAGAACCACGTGGATTGTGGATATGCTGGAAAAGAGAAATGGTTTGAATGCCGGCTTGTGCGAGTTCGAGGACGGGATGGATCACGCTTACACGTACGGATATCTCATCAATGAGATGAAGCGTGACGAGGTCCGCAAAACTCTGCTCGGCTTTTGGTCTATGATGGCTTACGGCATGACTCGCGGGACCTATTCCCCGGTGGAAGTGACGATGTTTAAGGAAGGTGACAATAGTTATACTCTGCCTCACACTTATTCATTGAGTGAACAGTTGAAATTGTTTCGCAATCTCCTGGTTAGAGAGGATGGAGATGTCTTATGGGTGGGACAAGGAATTCCGCGGGAGTGGTTGGAACCGGGAAAACATATTGCGGTGACGGCGGCTCCCACCGAGTTTGGCGAGCTCAGTTATCGTATTGACGCCGAGGCGAACGGACAATTGAAGGTCGGTATCAATCCTCCGTCACGCCGTTCCCCAAGGGAAATTCGTTTGCGTTTGCGGGATCCACAGAGCCGTCCGATTGTTTCATTGGAAACCTTGCCGTCTGTGAATGTTCAATTCACCAATGAAACTGTCGTGTTGCCCGACCTTCAAATTCCCGTGGATTTAACCGTGAGTTTCAAATAGGGCCGGTAACAGTCGTCAAATCTCGCGGCGAGAAACTTACGAGGTCGCTTCCTTTTCACCACGGTTAAAATGATCTCGAAGGTGTTGCACGCCTCCGCTTTTATCATGGCTCCGCAAAGCCGACACAATCAACCGGTGCTCCTTCTCGGTCTGAATGAAATCCTCGAGATTGGTTCGCATTTGCGACGCGCGACGCTGGAATAAGGGAATGTGAGACCGTTGATAAAGTTGAGCTAGTCGGGCATTTCCAGAGGCCGCGATCAAAAGATTGTGAAAACGAAGATCCGCCTCGTGGGCGCCGGTAAAATAGCCCTTCTTGACGAAGTTTGCGAAATCATCGCAGGTTTCCTCAATTTCCTTAATCTGAGTCTCAGTGGCGCGTTCACAGCCAAGAGAGAACGCCGCTGTTTCCAATATTTCCCGAACTTCGCGCAACTCATGAACTTCCTGTTCGGTCATCTCACTGGCAAAGTATCCTCCGCGCTCGCCCTGATAAACCAGTCCCTCACCAAGCAAACGTGTGAGGCTTTCGCGAATGGCGGCGCGGTTAACGGCCAATTTTTTTGACCAAAATTGTTCGACGATTCGATCGTTGGGGGAAATCTCCAGAACGAGAAGCCGATGACTCAATTCCTTGTAAGCCAATTCGGCTTGCGTTCTTTCTTCCATAGAATAAGGCCAAGTGTAACAACTTCGGCTGGATTTCGTCAACGAAGCACTGGCGCGAACCCCGCCTTTCGCAGGCGCCTGAGAAATCCGAAAAGTGAAACAAATCCCCTAAAACGGGTATGGTAACACCGGCGCCGTTGTTCTAGTCTTGTCGAGGCATTTGACTCAGATTACTTCGGAACGTTCTTATGAAAAACACGTCGTTGAAGAAGATCCTCGCGCTGTCGCTTCTCGGATTGTTGCGCGTCAATCCGTTTGCGCCCGCGGTTGAAATCAATTCCCTTTCGCGTCCGGGCGGTTTCAACCACCTGTCCCCCGCAAGTTTGCTCAAGTACGACTTCCGCGGCCTGGTCTCACGCTCCGACCTCTCTTTCAACACCCCCGCGCCAAGCAGCCACGACGGCCTGCCCATAGGCAATGGCCGAATGGGCACGCTGGTTTGGACCACTCCCGCCGCCCTGCATTATCAAATCAATCACGACGATCTTTTCTGCTTCGGAAATAACACTCTGGCTTCGCCCAAAGGCCACACCGACTATTCCGCCGGCTGCGGATACGTCGATATCAACATGGTGGACTTCGGCAACGATGTCTTCGTCGGCGGGAAGTTCAATCAGCATTTATCGGTCTATGAGGGCTTGGAAACAGCCGACGGTGACGGCGTCAAGACGCGAAGCCTGGCATGGACGGACGGCGACGTCATCGCAACGGAAGTGGACGACCAGCGCAGCGATCCCGGCGCCATCAATATTGACCTCCGGATGCTGCGGTACGCGCGGAATTTCACGGACAAACCAAGCCCCTCGCCCATCGGGCCGCACGGCGCGGAAATCCGGACAGGTGATCACGTTGCCATCTCGCGTCTGGACATCCGCGACGGAAGAATCCTGCTAACCCAGGAATTCACCGAAGGCAACTTTTACAGCGCCTCCGCCATAGCCATTGGCGTTGTGGGGCGCGAAAGCAAGCCGTCGTATTACAACGAGCTGACCGTTCGTTTGTCCGCCGAGGCGCGCCGGGGCAAGGTGTTGATCCTCGCCGCCGCCGCTGTCAGCTACGACCGCGGGGAGAACGTCGGCGACCTGGCGCTGAAGCAATTGGAGGCCGCCCAAGGCAAGTCCTTTGACGACCTTCTCCAGGACAACCGCAAGTGGTGGGGTAATTTCTGGGCCAAAGGTTTCATTCATTTGCACAGCGCCGACGGCGTGGCGGACAACGTCGAGAAGTATTACACTTATTTCCTGTACCTTATGGGCTCTTGTTCCCGCGCGACCTACATGCCGCGCTTCTGCGGCGTGTTGTGGGGAACCGACGGCGATTTGCGCATGTGGGGTTCGATGTACTGGTGGCACAACCAGGGCTGCCTTTTCGACGGTTTCACGCCCGCCAATCGGCCTGAATTGATGACTTGCGTGTTCACCACCTATAGCCGCTACCTCGACACTTACGCTCGCGCCGCGCAGCAACAATGGGGCAGCCAGGGCATTTGGATCCCCGAGACGACGTGGTTCAACGGCGTGGAGGATTTGCCCGACAACATTGCCGACGAAATGCGCGACTTGTACCTGGCGCGAAAGCCCTGGAGCGAGCGCTCAAAGGAATTTGACGATTATGCCCGCAACAAGAACGGCCTGAACAGCCGCTGGAATTACCGTTACACGGACACTCAAAAAGGCCCCTTCGCCTGGACATCCCACGTTTTGTCCACGACCGCCAAGATCGCCAACGTCTATTGGCTCCATTACGCCTATTGGCCCGACCAGGAGTGGCTGCGCTCGACCGGTTATCCCGTGATCCGGGGCGCCGCGGAGTTCTATCGAAACTTCCCCAACCTATACAAAGCCGACGACGGCAAATATCACACTCGCTATGTCAACAATTTGGAAGAAAAGCCCTGGGGCAGGTCGGACACGCCAGAGGAACTGCTGGCCATGCGCGTTATGTTCCCCATTGCCATCCGCGCCTCGGAAATCCTGAACGTGGATGCGGACCTGCGCCCCAAGTGGAAGGAGATTTTGGACAACCTCCTGCCCGTTCCCCCCTCGCCCCAACCCGGCGAATACTATGATATATGCACCCCGGTCTCGGACGATACCGCGCTATTCAACAGCCTAAAGGCCTCTTACACTGGACTCGGCAGCCGCAAGGGTGGCGACGGAGGCAAACTTGGCATCCTTTCCCGAGAGCCTGTCATCGCCGCCAACCTCGGCCTGGGCGAGCTCATCAAGACGGTCGTGCCCGGCCAGATGCATTCCAACCCAGAACCCAACGCTCCCGCCCGCGGCGGCCGGGGCCAGTTGCGAAATCGCATGATGATGGGCGAGGGGGCCGGAGCGATCGAGTTTGAGCAACTTGGCAATGCCTCCCACGGCCTGCAAAACGCCCTGCTCCAAAGTGTTCCGCCATCCGTCGAGAAAGATCCCATCAACACCGTCTTCCCGGCTTGGCCGAAAGGTTGGGACGCCCAGTTTACGCTCGCCGCGCGCGGGGCCTTTCTCATCAGCGCGTCGGTGCAGAACGACCAGATCGAATTCGTCGAAATCCTTTCCGAGCAAGGCGGCCAGTGCATCCTGCAGAATCCCTGGTCGGACAAAGACGCCACAGTTTACCGCGATGGCAAACTCGCGGAAGGCGTTTCGGGCCGGTTGCTAACACTGTCAACGACAGCCGGAGAACGCCTTGCCCTGGTTCCGAAGGGAAACGTCCCCGTTGCCAAAACCCTGCCGTGAACGCAATCGGGCATGCGTCAGCATTTGTTTCCACTTCGCGCGGCCGACTCCTGCCACCCGTCTCGCAATGCGCGGCGACTGACCTTATTGGAAGCCGTCCGCGGAAGCGAATCCACAAAAACAACTTCGCTGATTTTAAAGAGTGGATTTAAGTCCCGCCGAATGGTCTCCTGCATGGCCTTTTGCAGGGCGTCCTTGCATTTTTCGTGGCCTGTCAAACACGCGGCATAAACGACGAGCCGGCTTGGGCCATCCACCGGGCAGACCGCGATGGCCGCGACTTCCTTCACACCGGGGACACGCTGGAGCGTTTGCTCGATTTCCGCGGAACTCAGTTTAATTCCACCCAGATTCATGGTGTCGTCCGCGCGGCCCAACGCGCGCCATCCGCCATTCGGCAGTTTCTCCATGACGTCGCCATGCCGGCGGAGGATTTCGCCCCGCGGCCCTTTTGGAATTTGAGCGAAATAGACCTGATGATGGTCCTGGTTTAGCAATTCAGTTGACAGCCCGATGGAGGGCGGCGCCAGAAAAAGTTCTCCTCGCTCCGCCGGCTGTCCTTGTCAATTAATGTTTAGCTAAACATTAATTGACGAAGTCGGCTATGAAGAATACTTTCTCATCACCTGGGATTTTCTGCAAGAATGCCGGCGGCGCGGCATTGAGTGGATCACACGAGGGAGCGCGGCGGACAGTCTGGTTTGTTATTGCCTGGGCATCAGCGGCGTTTGTCCGATTCGCTTCGACCTTTATTTCCGTCGCTTCCTCAACAAAGAGCGGATGGCGCTGCACAAATTGCCCGACATTGACATTGATTTCGCGCACGACCTCAAAGACGACGTGGTGAAGCTCATCTTCGAGAAATATGGCCGTAAACATTGCGCCGTGGTCGGCGGATTTTCGACTTTCCAAGCCCGGAGCGCGTTTGCCGAAGTCGCCAAAGTTCTTGGCGTCGCAGAGCGCGAAGTCAGAAAATTCACAGACCATTTTCCCTGAAGCTTTGGCGGCGGTTGGATACCCGATGAACCGACACCGAGCGGCGGCGCTGGTTTGATCGAAATGCTCCGTGCCAGTCCCGAAAATCGAGACCTACCGTTTAACGAAGAGCCATACAAAACGGCGTTGGAAATGGCGGAATTCCTAGACGGTGTGCCGCGCCATCCCAAGATGCACCCATGCGGCGTAGTGCTCTCACGCCAACCGATGCACGAGTTGACACCAACTTTCATCGCAAACAAAGGATACGCCACGACCCATTTTGATATGGACGCCGTGGAAGTCGTGGGCTTGGTCAAGATGGACATTCTCGCACAAGGCGGTTTGGCGGCGATGCGCGATGTGAAACGGATGCTCGATGGGCGCGGCATCGAAGTGGATTTGGAACGATGCGTTGCACGGGACAAATACTCTGGCAGTTTGCTGCTTGGCAACCCGCAAGCGCCCGAAGCGTGGCATGACCCGAATGTGTGGAAGATGATTGCCGAGGGCGGTGCGCGGGCGGTGCATCATATCGAATCGCCCGCCATGACGGGACTCTGCCGAATGAGCAATGTGCGCGAGATTGACGGCCTCATTGCTATCGTCAGTGTCATTCGGCCCGGAGCGGCCAACGAGGGAAAAAAACTGGCCTTCACGCGGCGCTATCAGGGCCTTGAGCCGGTAGTCTATCCTCATCCGTCATTGGAGGCTTGCCTGCGGAGCACTTATGGGCTGGTGGTGTATGAGGAACACATCCTTCAACTCTGCGAAGCATTCGCGGGCCTGCCGCCAGGCCGCGCAGACGTGCTCCGCCGTGCGCTCAATAAGCAAAAGCGCGCCATCATTGAGGAGATTCACGGCGAGTTCGTTGCGTCCGCACGATTACGCGGCCACACGCCGGAAAAAACCGCCGAAGTGTGGCAACTCGTCACCGGCTTTGCGGGTTATGCTTTCTGCAAGGCGCACAGCACCGCGTACGGTGTCGAGGCGTATCAGTCCGCTTGGCTCAAATGTTATTTTCCGGCTGAATTCATGGCGGCGGTTTTGACCAACGGCAAAGGCTTTTATCATCCTTTGGTTTATGCGCTGGAATCTCATCGGCTCGGTTTGAAGCTCCTGCCCCCGTCTGTCAATGAACCCGGTCCGGCCTTCATGCCGTATGGCCGGGACATCCGCGTGCCGTTGACCCGCATGAAGGGACTCACATCGCATACCACCGACGCGATCCTTGATGCCCGCGAGCGCGGGCCATTTACCTCATTTGCTGACTTCTTCCAGCGTGTTGTTCCATCTGGCGAGGAATTGGAAGCCATGATTCGCTGCGGGGCGTTTGACGAATTCAAAGACACCAGAACCCGCCAGTTTTGGCAGGCGCAACATTTGTTGAAGACGTTTGGAGATTCAGCCGAATCGAACCAAGGCTGGCTCATTTCGCCGCCAGGGCTGGAACAGTTGCCCGGTATCCCGCTCAATGAGCCAGCACGCCGTCAATGCTTGGAATGGGAAACGGACTTGTTCGGCTTTGCTGTCAGCGGCCATCCATTGGAATTGTTCGCCGATGTCGCCTGGAAAACGTACTGCCCGATAAACCGTCTCGGGGAATTCGTCGGGCAGACGATCACGACTTGCGGGTTGGTGGTCGAGCAGCGCACCCATCACCAAATTGCCGGCGAGCCGATGAAATTTCTCTCATTGGCCGATTGGACAGGCATCGTCGAAACCGAATTGTTTGCCCAAACCTATAAAACCTATGGCCTAGCGACCGTGCGATACCCTGTGCTGGAAATTGAAGCGCAAGTTGAACCATTCGAGAATCAACGCGGCTTTTCACTTCGCGTCCTTCGCGCAAATAAGCCGCGAACGCACCGGCAAGAAGCCTAATCCACCGGCTCGATTTACGGCACCGAATTCAACCCCCTTTCAGGCTTCGTGAAGTACCGCCTCCATTGTACCGCTCGCTCCACTTGTCAAGGTAGTGCCCCGTCTCCCGGTGCCTCCACCTTGACAAGACTCACTTCGCAAAAGGCTGCTCTTAGGATTTCACGAAGCGCACCATTAAACCTTTGGCGTTCCCTCGCCACGCGGAGGCCGTAATGTCTTGTCTCAGAGGATTCGGGACGGTGGGTCGGGGCGGAGTGGAATGGCCAGCCGGTGAAAGGGTTGCGCGTGTCAGATACGACCAAACCACGGGAATATTCTTGTAATCCCTAAAACCCGTTCCACACTTGCATATTATGCAAACTGTGCTACGCGGAATGCGACGGAAGCGCCACGCAAAGAATTGGTGGCGAAGGCTGCGCTGTTCGTTGATCGCAAACCGAATCGGGGGTCGGAATCGGAGTTCAAACCGGAGGAATCACCTGAATGCAAATTAACGATCAAATCTCAGCGATCATCAAAGAACGCCAACGCCTTCTGCCCAGAGTCGAAGACCGAATTGTACGATGGAGATGCTTCGACGAGGCTATGGCCAATTTGGAGACCGCAATTGCGCCTTCGGACACCCCCCGTGCGGGCGCTGGCACAGCCAGCAGTCTTAATCGGTTATGGGAATACAATACGCGCAACCGGATAGCCGACCGCATTCGTGCTTGGGAGCGCGTCCGAAATCGCTTTGGTCGCAAAACAGTAAACATCGGTGTCAGCGGGCAGATGAAAACCGGCAAGAGCACGCTGCTAAAGACAATCAGCGGCCTATCAGATCAACAAATTCCGACCGGCGATTACGAAACTACGGCGGTGCGTAGCCGTATCTACCACGACCAAAAATCCTCGGCATTGGTGACATTCCATACCTGGGAATCGTTCCGAGAAAAAATCTTGTCTCCTCTTTACGAAATACTGGTGCAAAGACCACCGCCCAAAACCATCAGCGATTTTGAGAACGAAAGGCTGCGAATCCCGAACACCGAGTCGGTTGCCGCTCGAAGCGCCGACACAAACCTCAAAAACATCAGAGAGTCAACGGCGTCGTATAAGGCATTATTGATGAACGGCGGGAGTCGCGAAATCCCTATGGAAGACATCCGCGCCTATGTCGCCCTCCCCGGCCCAGGAGAGAAAAATCCCCCACGGCTCTATCTTGCCGTTAGCGACTGTCAACTGCGAACTCCTTTCCCGAACAATACAGTCTCGGAATTGGGGCTGATTGACCTTCCTGGGCTAGGTTCAAATATCAAGGACGTTGACCGCCACCACTTAGAAGGAGTGCAAAACGACATCGACGTGGCGCTAATGGTTAAGCGCGCCGTAGAGCATTCTGGATTCCAGCAGTGGAATGCCGCCGATAATCAGGCCCTCAAACAATTGGAAATTGCAGCCGACGGCGTAGGCATTAAGAATCCTGGGGAGTTCATACTGCTCTTGATCAATGGTTCGGCACCCCCGGTAATCGCGCTCGACCGGACAATAATTGATGAAGCGGTAAATTCACAAAAGGAGGTCTATCGCATCCTAGCGGCAGACGCCCGAAACCAAGACGACGTGACGGAAAATGTTCTAAATCCGGTTCTGGAACACTTAGCTGCAAAACTTGGTAGCATGGATGGAAACCTTTTGAGCCATGCTTTGGAGCAAGATCGTAAGGAGATTGACTCACTAAGGTCCGCCCTAGATGCGCTTATTGCTCAAATCCAAAGCGCCGGGATGCCCCCAACCGTCGATAAACTTGTTGTTGACCTTGCACGCGACCTGAGAGATAACTTGGCAAAAGGAGTATTAAAAATCGCGGACAAATATGAATATTCAGCAGGCAAAGACGTAAAGAGCGAGTGGCAGCAACGGTTCGCGGCGGAGTTGAAGAAGCTATCGGACGATTTGGAAAACAACTGGACAAAATCTTATTTCAATTCAACATGGGCCAACCGCGTAGCCGGTAAACTGGCCGTTGCGGAACGGCATGTCCCGTCTGTTGCACCAGAGGAGATGCGCGCTTGCCGGGCAGCACTGCGCCACCAATTCAGTCGGCTCGACGCTGTTTTCCGTGTCGAGATCGAAAGCATGTGGGAAGAATTGGCCGATGCGCTCAGATGCTGTACAGGAAAGCTCCTGCCAACTGACTTAAAGGCGGAGCAAACCATTAGGCGGTTTAAGGAGCTATGCGAGAACAGCGGATGCCAGAGCCTTATGCGAGCGTGCGATGCCGTATTAGCTACAAACATCAGCCTTCGACTCAATTTTATGCAGTGTATCGCGGAAGGAATGCGGTTCCTCGACCCTGCAAGGGTTAGCCAGGGACAACCCAAGCGAGCGGACCAAGTGAAAGCCGGTGAAGACCCCACAAAACGAGCAGACCAAATGAAGATCGGGGAAGACCCTGTAAAACTCGCTGAGGAATTCAGGAAGCACCTGTGCGCGTGTGCCGCCTTGGCAATCGAAAAGACGTCCGAGGCGATTGAGAAAAGAGCGCAAGACGTCGATCAAATACTTTACGCAATCGTTGAGCACGGTAACGATCTCTTTATCCGCTGGCCGGAAATCCAAACCGAATACCAAGAGCTAGTACGTGCTTACGGGTGCGAAATTGATTCCTCAACTTTCGATCAAGTCGCCAATAATGATAAGACTTACAAGAAGCGTGCGGAGGCGATCAAGGCGGTTCGATCTGCCTTGTCCGCGCTCGGTAATTAGTACGAAAATGGGAAACAATGAGAAATGTAATCCATGCCGCCAACGATCACACGTCATTTACGATAGGGAAGCACGAGTTCAAGTATTGCTCGGTCGCTGAGAAATCGGATGTTGACGCTGCTGAAAATAACGCCAAAGGCCACGCAGATTGGCGTGCGGGACAGTTACGCGAGGAACTCGCAGCCGCCATAGCAGAAGTCGAAAGTCGCGCTGTGTCGCGCACAAACCAAATTGCCGGTGGCAAACCGGACCTCGCTGTCGTCCATGAACTGAGGGCACAGATTGAACAATTGCGCAACCAAATGGAAACAGTGCTCGAAAATGTGGACGACAGAGTCGAGATTGCTCAGAAGAAACACTCGCATCAAATCCGCCGAGACCTGGAAGCATTGGGTCAACAGGCTGCTTCAATCAACGAATCGGCAAAAAAATCCGAGTCCGTCGCCGAAAAACTCACGTCCGATCCAACCAGAACACCGGAGGTTATAGACCCTCAAATTGACGAAATCGAAGTCAAATTAAAAGTACTAGAGCAAGAGGTCGAAAGGCGCTTCCAGAATTTGGAACAAAAGGGGCGATCTGGTGCAGAGTTGGATCAATTGCGGACCCAGGTTGAAACCTTGATGGCTGAACGCAACCCTCCCCCCAAGAAACCGACTACAGTCTGGCAGCGACTGGGATGGCTGCTGCGCGGATAAGGCAGACACGCTTTGAAGCCGCCTTCAAGGGATGGCGTCGATATTCGGGTGAATCATTGTCAGCATCGCAGCGGTCGCGATTAGTGTGGGGAGCGCTTTGGTGCGTGGAAGCCCGCAGCGCCCTGCTTTTTGGGCATGCTCCTTGGCGTTGACAATGAGATCGAAACGGACAAGCCTGCTTGTATGGTCACTATAAAAGTCGCGCTTCCACTCAAAGTCACGCAAGAGGACATTGATACACTGGGCCGCTTTAGCGGAATCATTGAGGAAATGTGGGTGCAATCATTCTGCCTGACATCCAATCCACGATGGGAACGCGACCCGTCCGCATCTGACGGGACTTACTTTCGCCTTATGACCGGCTCGACAAATCCAGCAGAAACACAAGTGCTCCGGGAAGACGTTAAATCGTTGGAAAAAATGAGCATTGAACAATTCGAGGATCGGCTGAGGAAAGCATCTTTTGAGCTTGGGAGGAGGATTGGAAAGCCTTAGCGGCGGCAGTCGCCACTGGCTTCCGTCCGAGGCTCGGCACGCGTCGTTGCGCTTTGGCTCTTTGAGGATGACTTGAAACTAGAAAGGTGGACCGAAGATATGCCGTTTCCACGGGGTGAGCAGCATTACAAGGGAACGGGCTTGTTCTAAGCTGGAACGGGTCAGCTCTGCGCCACGAACCTCGCAATGCCAAAGCTTCCGCTTGTTTCGCACTGACGCCAAAAAGCGTCTGGATCGACGAGCAATTTCGGCATCCGGCAGTCGGCCGAGCAAACGTAATTCGGAGAGTGTCCACCGTTTTGGAGTTTGGATGAACCGAATGCTCGTGTTGTCGTTTCGCCGAGAACGCACGCTCAACACGCTGCGTTTCAGCTTTTGGGCCAGTTCAGCGTCCCGCATCGTTCCTAACAGGGCGTCCTCGGAGGAAGTCCAAGCTCGGCGATTCTCCCAACACTGCGGAATGTTCAAAGAATGGCGTTTCAATTGCACCGCATACCGCGTTCGGCCCAACATCCGTGCTACAAAGAAATCAGGTCTTTTGCCGAGCAGTTCAATTTCACGGCTAGACCAGCGAATGCGTTGCGGCGAGAAAATCGGAATATCGAGGGATTCCCGCTTCGCCGCCACAGCACCGGGCGTGCGGCGCAGGAGTTTTGCCAATTCTTCATCCCGGATGCGGCCAACGAGCCGGAGTTCGTAATCAGTCCATCTTTCCGAGTGAGGACCACCGGTACGTCGGCGGCAATGCAGATTCAGCAGGCGATGAGACTTTCGCAACAGGCGCGCAATTTCACGGTCTGACTTTGCGCGAATGAGCTTTTGGATCGCCAATCGCTGGGCGGCTTTCATTCCATCCCGCATCATGGGTTCTTTATGCCCGAAACTCTCGTGGCGTTCAATCACGACTAGACCCTGGCAATCTCTTTCATTGACCCAATCCCGCCGGTACTTTACGACTAATGCCTTTATGAGACCTCTCAACAGTTTGAGCGTTGCGCAACTCCGCGAGGCCGTTGCGATTAAGGAACAAATCGAACAGCTTGAGACGCAGCTTGCGTCCATCTTCGTGGAGACAACGATATCCGAAGTTGTCGGTAAAAAGCGTCGCCGGATGTCGGCGGCAGGCAAAGCGAACATGGCTGCTGCGGCCCGCGCAAGATGGGCTAAAATAAAGGGCAGGCAAACGACTCCCACTAAAAAGAGGCGCAAAATGAGCGCAGAAGGTCGGGCGCGGATTTCAGCAGCCGCCAAGGCCAGGTGGAAGAAGGCCAAGGCTGCCGGGAAAACCACCCTCTAGCGATTCGAGGAAATGGACGACGTGACCAACACGCGGTTTGCTCGTTCCACGGGCTTCCGGTCGGCCCTTTCCCCCTCACGACCACGCCCGTTCCTCTCCGCAAACCGCGTGCTCGTCACGATCTTAAAATTACTGGACCGCACCAGCGGCGTGCTTCCGTCTGCGGAGGGCAGGCGGCGTTTCGCTCCGGCTCCGATCCGCTAGACGCGACTCTCCGCTCTCCGCTCCACTTTCCCGCCCTCCCTCCGCAGACCGAAGCCAGGGTTTTATCGCCGAGGCGGCCGTGACACCCGACGCGATTCCGCTTGTTGTTCCAACAATTCCCGTGTGCGGCCAACCTCCGCCGCCAGTGCGGATTCCTTTGGCAACGCGGTTTGGTATTCCCGCACGAGCATTTTGCATCCCAAGCCTTCCATCGCGTAGTGCGCCAGTGCATCGTTTTTGCCGGTGCAGAGAATCAAACCCACGGGCGGATTTTCGCCGGGCTGCATCCAGTGTTCGCGCGCGAAGTTGGTGTAAAGGTGCATCTGGCCAATGTCGGCGTGGACGAGTTCGCCGATTTTGAGGTCAATAATCAGCAGGCAACGCAGTCGCCGATGGAAGAACACTAGGTCCACCCGAAACCATTCGTTCCCGATCCGCAGCCGCTTTTGTCGGCCGACAAACGCAAATTCGTTGCCGAGTTCGAGCAGGAATGTTTCGAGGTGCCGGATGAGCGCGTCTTTCAAATCGCTTTCCGAGTATTCATCCTTCAGGTTGAGAAATTCGAGCAACAGCGGATTGCGGATTTCATCATCAGCGGAGACAGCGTCTTCCGGTTTGGGGTTTTCACCCTTGACCAACATCGCCGTTTTGTCTTTCGACAGCGCCGTGCGCTCGTAAAACTGCGAATTTATTTGCCGGTCAAGCTGGCGAACTGACCAGCCGCCCGCCAACGCTTCGCGGGCGTAGAATTCGCGCGCGTGCGAGTTCCGCACCCGCAACAACCGGACGTAATGCGTCCACGGCAGCGGGAGGGCACGGGCAACTGGACTGAGCCGTTCCACTGCACCCGCTGAAGATATTCCAATCACCGATTGGAGAATTTCAGATTTTCCAATCACTGATTGGAAATTGTTGGGCAGGGGAAAAGTCAGATGGAATTGCCGCATGGCCGCGACTTGCGCCGGGCCGAATCCACGGCCAAATCGTTGCGTCAAATCCTCGGAAAATTTGCTGACCACTTCTTTGCCATAGCCCGCGCGCTTCTGACCCGCCTGCTCATGCTCCACAATCCGCCGGCCAATTTCCCAATACGTCGCCGTAATCAACGTGTTGACGACGCGGGCGGATGTGCGCCTGGCTGTATCCAGCAACTCGACCACACCGGCCAATACGTCGCCGTAATCAGCCGCTTTGGGCTGAAGCCTTGTGCCGGTTTTCTGGTTGTCGCTCGGTTGGCTCATGGGGCTTTTCGGCGCTCCCTGCTTTTTGCTGGACGGCAATCCGCTGATCGGGCCATTCGGCTTGTCGCCGTGTCAGCGATGAAAACCACCGGGGATGGTAGGGCGGCGGCGGAAAGGTCAAGGATACTACGGGTCGTGGCTTCCGTTCCTTATCAAAAGCTTTCGATAAGGAACGTTATGCAAAGGTGGAAGTTATGGGCAGTTCTGCATTGGATTGAGCAAAAAGAATGAGGTGACCGTGGCGCGAATCGCCTCGTTCATTTTACGGCTCGTCTGCGCCTGTCAAGGTAGTCCGCACCAGAGATGGGC
>DATAUD010000017.1:0-28998 GCA_036268455.1 Verrucomicrobiia bacterium | reverse complement strand
GGACAACGACCTTGTTCGCCGCCCTGGAGATATTGGAGGGGAAAGTCATCGGCCAATGCTTTCCCCGGCATCGCCACCAGGAATTCCTGAAATTTCTACGCCGACTTGATGATGAGTTTCCCGAAAAATTGAGGCTGCATCTGGTGTTGGATAATTACGGCGCGCACAAGCATCCCAAAGTGCGGTCCTGGCTCAAGCGCCATCCACGCTTTGCCCTGCATTTCATTCCGACCGGCTCCAGTTGGCTCAACCAGGTGGAACGCTGGTTTGGTGGGTTGACTCAGAAGGCCGTGCGACGCGGCGCCTTTATCAGCGTCCCGGAGTTGCAAGAGGCGATTGAGGAATTTCTGGACGCGTGGAACGAAGCGCCACGGCCTTTTGTGTGGACGGCCGCAGTGGGAAAAATAATGGCGAAAGTTGAGCGGGCGCGACAAAAGCTCGAAAAGATCAAGCCCGGCTGGTCGCAACGCAAAAAGCGAAAAAAGCGCAGATAATATGCCTAGTCATTTAAGAAACACTATACTAGCCGTTTTTGCCGCAGCAGTGTTTGTATTTTTTGCCGCTGCCGCAAGGGCAGGGGTCGTTGCGGCCTACTTTGGGGCCGGTGCGGACGGGCTTGGCCTTGGACACAGCTTCGGTCGCCGCTGACACCATGTCGCTTGCTTTCTTGCTGGTTTCCGCCGTGGGGGCGGGGGCGCCGCTGGAAGCTGTCACGGCGCCGCCCGTGCCAAAAGTATTGACAGACTGATGGACTGTGCGCTGGGGCATGTTGCGGATGAAATTGTCGAAGGCCATCATGCTGGAGGCGCTACGGAAAATGTTGCGGCATATTTCCGTTTTTATATTGACCATTAGCTCTTCAAATACCTTATATCCTTCCGCCTGATATTCAATCAGCGGGTCGCGCTGGCCGTACTGGCGCAGTCCAATGCTTTCCCGCAACGTGTCCATCGCGTAGAGATGCTCCTGCCAAAGCTCATCGATTGCCCGCAGAATGGTGTAACGCTCGACGGATTTCAGGGCTTCGGGCTGCTCGAAGCTGATCTTCAATTGGTAAGCCTCCCGCACCGCTTTGCAAATGAATTGGCAGACCGCAAATTGCGCCGCGCTCAAGCCGTCGAACGCCGAGCCGGATACGGGCAATTCCGTGCCGGATTGCGCGGCTTTGACGATTTCCTCCTCCGGCGCGCGCAACGGAAAGTTGGCGTTGACCCACTCGGCCAGCGGCCGCGGGTTCCATTCGGACGGCTCCGTGTTTTCCGGCGTCAATTCCGTCACCTTTTGGATGACGATTTCTTCCATGATGTCCATCAAACGGTCGCGGACGTCCGGCGCGGTGATGACGTCATTGCGGAAGCCGTAGATGACCTCGCGCTGCTTGTTCATCACGTCGTCGTATTCGAGCGTGCGTTTGCGGCGCTGGAAGTTGTGCTGCTCGACGCGCTTTTGTGCCTGCTCAATTGATTTATTGAGCATGAAATGTTCGAGTTCCTGCCCTTCCTCCAAGCCCACTTTTTCCATGACTTTGACGATCCGGTCTGAACCGAAGAGGCGCATCAAATCGTCCTCAAGCGAAATGAAAAAGTGAGACGACCCGGGGTCTCCCTGGCGCGCACAACGTCCGCGCAACTGGCGGTCGATGCGGCGCGATTCGTGGCGCTCGGTGCCGATGACGTGCAATCCGCCGATCGTCGCAATTCCCTCGCCCAGTTTGATGTCGGTGCCGCGGCCGGCCATGTTGGTCGCGATGGTGACGGAACCGCGTTGTCCGGCGCGAGAGACGATTTCGGCTTCCTGCTGGTGGAATTTGGCGTTGAGGACGGAATGAATGATGCCGGCGCGTTTGAGCAATCGCGAGACGTGCTCGCTGGTTTCGACGGACACGGTGCCGACGAGGATCGGTCGGCCCTGGTTGTGAATGGTCGTGATTTCCTTGATGACCGCGTCGAATTTTTCGCGCCGGGTTTTATAGACGGAATCGTTTGCGTCCTTGCGGGCGACTGGCCTGTTCGTCGGGATGACCATGACGCCGAGCTTGTAAATATCGAGGAATTCGTCCGCTTCGGTTTCGGCGGTGCCTGTCATGCCGCCCAGTTTTTTGTAGAGGCGGAAATAGTTTTGAATGGTGATGGTGGCGAGCGTTTGAGTTTCGCGCTCCACTTCCACGCCTTCCTTGGCCTCGACGGCTTGGTGCAGGCCATCGCTCCAGCGACGGCCGTACATTGGACGGCCGGTGTGCTCATCGACAATGACGACCTTGCCGTTCTCGATCACATAATGAACGTCGAGTTGGTAAAGGCTGTAGGCTTTGAGCAATTGGGAAATCGTGTGAATCTGCACCGCGGTCGCCTCGAATTCCGATTGGACTTTGGCTTTGGCCTCGAGCCGTTTTCGCGGGTCGGTTTCGGGGCCGGTGTCGATCTCGTGAAACCGCGTCGTCACGTCCGGCAGCACGAAGGCGTCGGGATCTTCGGGACGCAGGGCAGAACGGCCTTTTTCCGTGAGATCGGCCTCGTGAGTTTTCTCATCCATCGCGTAGAACAATTCTTCCTTCTGCGCGTAAAGCTCTTTTTTGCTTTGGTCTGCGTGCAATTCCAATTCCGCCTTGTTCATCAGGCGGATGTTTTCGGGGTCTTCCAGGAGTTTGGCCAGGCCGGGCGAACGAGGACTGCCTGTTTTGACGCGATACAGCAACAATCCGGTCTCGCGCTCGATCGCGCCTGGATTCGATGGGTTGGAGCCGTCGGCGGGATGCAATTTTTTAATCAGGTCCTCGGCCTCTGAAATAAAGCGCGCGGTCAGCTTTTCCTGGTTGCGCACGAGGTTCTCAATTGCGGGTTTGACGCGGTCGTATTGGTGATCCGTCGTGATCACCGAAGGACCGCTGATGATCAGGGGAGTCCGGGCCTCGTCTATCAGGATGGAATCGACTTCATCGACGATTGCGAAGTAATGGCCGCGCTGGACCTGGTCTTCCTTGCGCGATGCCATTCCGTTATCGCGCAAGTAATCAAAACCGAACTCGGCGTTGGTGCCATAGGTGATGTCGCAGGCGTATTGCGCGCGGCGATCCGCGGGGGATTGGTCGTGGAGAATGACGCCAACCGTCAAGCCTAGGAACTTGTAAACGGCTCCCATCCATTCGCTGTCGCGCGCCGCAAGGTAATCATTGACGGTGACGACGTGAACACCGCGTCCAGTGAGGGCGTTAAGGAAAACCGGCAGCGTAGCGACGAGCGTTTTGCCTTCGCCGGTCGCCATTTCGGCGATTTTACCCCGATGAAGCGCGATGCCGCCGACTAATTGAACGTCAAACGGCACCATTTCCCATTTCAAGGCGTGCCCACGCACCATGATTTCCTGTCCGCACAGGCGGCGGCAGGCATTTTTGCCAACTGCGTAAGCCTCGGGCAAAATCTCTTCGATCCGGGCGGCCAAAGCGTCATCATCCTTAATTTGTGACAACTCAGCCTTCCACGCGGCCGTTTTCTCGCGAAGCGCGTCGTCGGACAGCGATTGCAAGGTCGGCTCGATCTCGTTGATTTTGGCCACAATGGGCTTCAACTTCTTGACCTTACGATCATTTTGCGAACCGACAATTTTTTTGATGATGAAATTGAGCATACAATCCGAGTCGGTGAACGTACGGCAATTCAGAGAAGGCGTCAAAAAAATAGCAACTTTGATTTTCCGCCCCGAAAGCCGAAAAAACTGAACCTTTAGCAGCCTTGATCAACGTTGATCGAAAATGAGAGCAATTGGCCTCAAAATACGCGCAAGTGGCTTGTGATACAACAGTTGCGAGTAAATTGCGTCTTGTGTCAAACCCACAAAAGTGGTTTGACCTGCTTTGACTAGGTTTGACCCGCCATCGCCTGGCTTCGGCGCGGCAAGCCCGTCGATGTCTGACATCGTTCATCGACTTTCTGGTGGGCGTCTTCGGCGATGGTGCGCGGCAAGCCCTTTGATGTTTGGCATCGTTCATCCGGGCGGATGCTAGCACAGGGCGGACAGAAAAAAAAATCCAACCGTTGGAGTTTCTGGCGATTCTTTGGAGAAATCTGAAAAGGAACTCCAATGGACGGAATTTTTTTGGGTCCTTTCATGATTTCGGGAGTTCCAAATTCGGAAATTGGGAAAGGGTTAATCTGGAAAGCAGAAACTCAGGAAGAGAATTGGAGGCGGGTTAACTTTCGTCGTCGCTCCCGAGCGTTTCCAAAAACTCCATTCGTGATTTCCTGAGATCCAAATTCAGGAAAAAAACGCTTACGCCACTTTCATTTTCACCTTCCGGCCCTTGATCTGTGTGCGGTTAAGTTTTGCGAGGATCGCGTTGACGGTCTCCGAGGCAACATCAATAAAAGTGTGGCGCTCCCGCGGATCAATGACTCCCACGGTCTTCGCGGGCAATCCGGTCTCGCCGAGAATCGCGCCGACAATGTCGCCTGCAACGATCCCGTGTTCCAGCCCCAGGTTCAAATAAAGACGGGTGAAATCGGGAGGAGTAGAGCGGCTGGCTTTCGGTTTGGCCGGCGCCAGCGGGCTGGTTTTGTGTGGCGTTTCCGGCGCGGTCGCAACGGCAACCTTTGCGGAAGCGACCACAGCGACTGGCGCAACTGGCGCCAAAGGCCCGGTCTTGGTTGGCGTTGGAGCCGCGGGTGTCAGAACCGCGGGATTGGATGGTGTCGAATGTTCACGCCGATTCGGAAATTGACCGCGGCTCTGACGATCAGGTGGGGCCTGTCTGCGATCAGAGTCACGCAAACTCTCGTGACGCGGCGCGCGGCTGTCGGAACTTCTGCTCCGGGATTGGCGCTCGCTCGATTCCGCATGTGGCGCCAGTTTGGATGGGGCGGATTCGCGGTTTTGTATTTGCGCAAGGCAGGCTGATGCGATGTCCGTGGAGCTGAATCCTTCCTCCAGCAATCGCCCAAGAAGTCGCTCCTGTTTTTGGAAATCGCCGATTTTCAGCGTCGCGCGCAGGCCATCGAGAAACACATTGTCCCGCGCTTCTTCGACTTCGGCGGCGGTGGGGATTTTCGCGCGCGTGATGCGTGTGTTTGTGTAGCGTTCGATGTTTCGGATTTGAAAAAGTTCGCGCCCGGAGACAAAGGTGATTGCCCGCCCGCTCCGGCCCGCGCGCCCCGTCCGGCCGATGCGATGGACATAATCTTCAGCGTCGTAGGGCAGGTCGTAATTGAAAACCACCTGCACGTCGTCCACATCGATGCCTCGCGCCGCGATGTCCGTCGCGACCAGGAATTCCAAGCCCGACTTGCGGAATTTGTTCATCACCCTGTCGCGCATCGCCTGCGTCATGTCGCCGTGCAATCGGTCCGCCAGGTAACCTTGCGCCTCCAGATGATCCACCAAATCGTCCACCATCCGCTTGGTATTGCAGAAAATGATTCCCAGCTTGAGATCGTGAATATCGATCAGTCGGGTCAGCAAATCTATCTTATAGGAACGATCCACCTCGTAATAGACTTGCTCCACCGTCGGAACCGTCATCGCCTTTTGCTCGATTTTGACGCTCTCGGGATTGCGCGAAAACTTTTCAATCAGTTCGCGGATCGGCTTCGCAACGGTGGCGGAGAAGAAAACGGTCTGCCTTGCCGGTGGTGTTCCTTTTAAAATGGTTTCCATATCGTCGCGGAAACCCATGTTCAGCATCACGTCCACCTCGTCGAGAATCACCATCTTCACCGAGTCAAGCCGCAACGTTCCGCGCCGCATGTGATCCATTACCCGCCCGGGCGTTCCGATGACGATTTGGGCGCCCTGTTTGAGTCCCCAGAACTGGCGCTCATAGGATTGCCCGCCGTAAATTGGCAGTGCGGTGACGCCGCGTTTGAATAGCGCCAGTTTATGGAATTCCTCCGACACCTGCATCGCCAGCTCCCTTGTGGGACAAAGAATGAGCGCCTGCACGGCGCGCAAATTGGGATCGGTTTTTTCAATCGCCGGAATGGCGAACGCCGCCGTTTTGCCTGAGCCGGTTTGCGATTGTCCGACAATATCGCGCCCGGCCATAAGAATGGGGATGGCGGCGGCCTGAATGGGCGCCGCCTGTTCAAACCCCAGCTTATCAATCGCCTTCAACAACTCCGCCGACAGTCCCAATTCCGAAAACAGTTTCATTTAAATATCCTCACAATCATCCCCATTGTAGCGCTTCCTTGAAGTGGAAAGAGAGTTAATTCCGCGGCGATGTTTCACAGCAATGCGCAACGGTGAAATTGAAAGGTTCCACAACTGCTCCCAAGGTGTTTGGAAAATACGAAGGGAAAAGGATTGATTTGGAACTCAAGAAATCAGGAATTCTTTTTCCTGATTTTCTGAGTTCCAGATCGAAGTCTCGCGTCCCACTCGTTTTACAGTCAGCGGCATAGTGGCAAAATTTAGAAGCAATCCATTTTCGATTCCCGTTGCTTTCATATACGAGCGGGTGACTGCAAAGAATATATTTTCCAGCGCTTTGACGGCTTTTAGTTCAACGACCAGCACGTCCTCAATAATCAAATCCAAACGATGCTCTCCAATCGTGCGCCCGCGATACGTTAAGGCCACAGACTTTTGGCGTTCATAACGGATGCCCAAAACATCCAATTCAATTGCCATGGCCGCTTCGTAAACAGATTCAAGAAAACCCGGCCCAAGCGTTCGATGGACTTGAATCGCCGCGCCAATGACGCGACCGCTTAATTCCTTGCAACTCAATTGAGTCGAATCGGAGTCCATCTGCTTCATCATAAAGATCGGTTTAGACTTGTCAACGAAAGCGCTTCTTGAAAAGCAAATTTGGAACTCAAGAAATCAGGAATTCTTTTTCCTGATTTTCTGAGTTCCAGATCAGATTCCGCAACTCATCAACTCAGGGAGGCGGCGGTTTTCCTTTGGTGAAAGTTTGCAGGAGACTTTCCAGAAAGGTAAAAAATACGTCCACCCCGTAACCCACCAGAAAAGCAATCGCAAGAGGGGAGACAGAGGTTCCTTGTGAAACGGTGAAATTGAAGAGTCCGACTACCGCTCCGCAGATGCCTGCGATGACAAAGCGCGCGGCATCGCCGGAGTTCGGGATGAAGGTCCGGGCTTTCATTTGCTGTTCGTACTTGCGCAGCAGATAGGCGCACGTGCCGAACAGAGCGTATAAGACCGGAAGGACACAACTGCCAAATGCCCCATAGACGGTGGAGACGTCGTCGATGACGCTCTGGGCGAAGGCCCGAACGTGCTGATACAGTTCAGTTCGGCCGCCCTCCGCTTCCCAAAGATTGGGGATGCCAACCGGCAATTGGAATTCTTTGTATCTGACCGGTTGATTTGTGCTCTTGAGGGCTTCAAGGTGATATTCGGTCGCGGATTCGCCGATAAACCAATTCAATTGCTGCGCGCGCGAGTTAATGTCCCGAATGGTGGAGGCATACTGTTGGAGTTCGGTGATGACATCTATTAACTCCACACCCATGGGAGGCTTGGCGGGGTCAACGTTTGGAGGCGCGTTGGTGCCGTTGCTACTGGGGCCGAGTTGCACCCGAAGTTTGGCGGCCAGCCCGTTGGCGAGGTCGATTTTCGCGCTGATGGCCGTGCAGAAGGCCGTGGTGATAAAACTCGTGAAGGAAAAGAAAAGAATGCAGAGGCCCAGGCAGACCGCCAAAATCCAGTATCTGCGAAGGGTGGGTTCGGCTTCGTCTTCGTTATCAGACTTCTTGAGGCTCTCGGCCGTGACTGGCTTAAGCAGTGCGGCGAGTTGGGTGAGCGCTGTCAGGAGGTTGTTAACCGTCGTTTGATCCCAGCCAGCGGGTCCCACGGCCCTGGCCTGCCAGACATTGTCCCGAGTCGCGGCGTCCACTGGCACACCGATTTCGGCCGCGTATTTAAGCAGGCGCTCGGCGTCGTCCAAAGCCTCAGGCATGTAAGCCGGCGCCTCTGGCGGCGGATTTGATGAACTGCCGTTTGCCATAGTGATTTTTTTGGTTAACGGAACTGCAATCGGCTGCAAGCGGACACTATGGCGAACCCGGCGGCGGCGCAAGTTTTTTGTAAATCAAAATCGGGCGCGCTTCAATGAGAAGACAAACGATAGAACCGTTGCGGATAGTTCTTTGTCTGCGTGTCAACGAATTCGAAAAGGTCGTTGGAAACGAGAATGGCCGAACCCAACACTGTCCAATTAGTCAAAGGGACAATCAAGTTGGTTGTGGCCAGAATTGAATAAGTGGCGTTGGGATTGCCCGTGAACTCAAGTCCGAATAATTGTCCCGCGCCTGGAAGCGCCGCGGGCTCCAATACCGGCTGACCGTCAAGATTCACCACGGTCAATGTGAGGGCTGTCGGGCCGTAGTTGGTCTGCCACTTAATCCACGGTGGAAGCGTCGCGGGACTAAAGGCGCCGCTTGCCGAGGCATAAGTGACAACCGGAAATGCGTTGCCATTGGTAAGGGGGCCGCCGTTTATGTTCACACTCAATGCGCCGGTCAAGACGGGATTTCCGGCAAGATATACCTGGCCATAACTGGTCGGACCGCTGATGCCGATATTCAAAGCGCCTCCAGTGAGATTGTAACCGTTTGTCAAAGCGATGGTCCCGAATTGCGCGTCCAGTGTGCCGCCAGTGTTGTCAAAAGGAGCGCCGATATCGCTCGTTCCCAGATCGCCGGATTTGCGGACGATCCCCCGGTTAACCAATTGTCCGCCGCAGGAAGCGACAATGGAAGCATCGTTCTGAAAGTCCACCAGGCCGCCTGGCTCGTTGAAAAACTCTCCGAAGGCGGAGCCGCAATAATTGATCAGAAGATTTCCGCCAACGAGTTTGAAGGCGCCGTTGTTGTAGAGCGCCGCATTGAGGGAATAATCGCCTCCGTTGGTTCCGGCCAATATCATTACGCCATTGGTCCCAATGGTAAGGCCGCTCGATCCGGAAGCGAAGGAACCGGCAATCCACGTCAGCGTTCCGTTGATGGTCCCGACACCCGCGAGGTTCCCTCCCTCCAGAAACGCGTTTGGACTGGATAGATTTCCGTCCAGGACCAGGACGGTGTTATAGATGTTGGACGCCAACACAAGAGCGCCGTTGCCCTCGCTTTGCAATGTCCCGTCGAGAGTCCCTCCGCCATTAAAGCTGATCACGCCGGTTTGGGCGTCCACCGTACCGGAATTGTTTAATGCCGGATAAATGGAGGCCGTTCCGCTGCCGCCGGATTTGCGTATTAGGCCCTCATTTGAAAAGGGCGGGTTGCAAAAGCCGAACTGGTTGCTGGAAATATCGATGTTGGCGTCGTTCTCAATATCCACCAATGCCCCCGGGGCATTATCGAGGGATCCGCTGTTGTTACCGCAGTAATTGATGAGCAGGTTTCCGCTGATTATGTTGAAGGCGCCCGCATTGTATAAGTAGGCGGTCAAACTGTAATCGACGCCGTTGGTCCCGGCGAGGGTGATCACGCCATTATTGGTGATCTCACAGCCGAGAATGCCATTGGTCCAATCCAATTCGCCATTGACGGTGAGTGTGTCATAAGAATAGCCGGTGTTATATAAGTTGCCGCCATTCAGGACAAGGTTTTGGACTGTGACGGTCGCGTCCAATGCCGCGCCGTTGCTGGCGGCGATGGGAAGCACGGCAGTATCCGCCGCTCCCGGCGCCTGGTTGGGGTTCCAATTGGCGGCGACACTCCAATATCCCGCCATTGTGTTAGTCCAGGTGATCGTGGCGGCGTGGATGGAGAGGACAGTGGACAATGTAAATAAACCAACGAATGTCGAAGCAGTAGTGTGTTTCATGGCGCATAATGCCTTTTACAAACCTCATCAAGACCATTATCATATGCGTCTTTCAATGCAAGGAAAATGCGGAAGTGAAACGATGCCCGCCTGTTAAAACACGCCCTTGTGGGCGTGTGGATTTGTCACGAGTAGTGTAAAACTATATTCTCATGAACCGACTGATGCGCCGCTTATTGTCCCTGCCAAAGGTGATGGTATTGGCGATGGCTTTGGTGGCGCTCTGGTTCATCGGTTATCTGGATTATTACACGGGAAGGGAGTTCGCGGTCTCACCGTTCTATCTCGTGCCGATTTGTTGGGCGGCATGGGTCAACGGACGGAAGACAGGGTTTCTATTTGCCATAATAGGCGCGGAAACCTGGTTTGCGGCCGATTTGATTTCCGGCGCCATCTATCAGGATTTTTTCATCGGGTATTGGAATACGCTGATGCTGTTTGTGTTTTTCCTGACCGTGGTTTACCTCCTGACGGCGTTTCAGGCGACGAGCCAGGCCCTCGAAAAAACCTTGGAACAACGAACGTCAGCATTGAAGGCGCTGGAGGAGGAAGTCAGGGAACGGAAACGCCTTGAGGCTTTCAATTTGCAGGCTGAAAGGCTTGCCGTCGCGGGGCAGATGGCCGCGCAAGTGGCGCACGAGGTTCGCAATCCGCTCGGTTCAATTACGCTGAACCTCGACCTTATCAATAAGGAAATTGGCCGGCTGGCCGCCGGGACGGGTCATTCTCCAGACGAAGGGCGTGTGCTTCTAAAAGATGTGCGCGAGGAAGTATGCCGCATCGGGCGGGTCGTTGAAGAATACCTTCAGTTCGCGCGGTTGCCAAAGTCGCAACGGGCGCCGATGGATATGAACGCGTTTCTCAAGCAGAAGCTGGGATTTCTTTATTCCGACCTTGATCGCGCGAAGGTGAAGCTGCGCACTCAGTTCGATCCCGCGCCGATGAAGATCAACGCCGATCCTGACCAGCTATGGCAGGTTGTGCTGAATCTCATCCGTAACAGTTGCGAAGCGATGCCGGGCGGAGGCGAATTGACCATAGCCACCGGGCGGATCGGAGGGGAGGCGCTTCTGCGTGTAAGCGACAACGGCAAAGGGATGACCCATGAACAAAGCCAGCAATTGTTCGAGCCGTTCTTCACCACCAAACAAGAGGGGATAGGATTGGGCATGGTGCTCGTCCATCAAATTGTTTCCGAGCATGGCGGCCACATTGAATGCGAAACCATCAGTGGAAAGGGGAGCACTTTTACAATTTTTTTGCCGCTGACGAAACAAACTGAAATGTTTCCATAGCAATCGCTTTGACGCGGGGGGGAATATTTGCCATCGTAATACCCATGATAAACCAAATTACGATGAACAAACTATACGACAAAGCCGTTCTCTTGATTGATGATGACGCCGCAATGCTTCGAGCGCTGGACAAGGTCCTGACCGAAGAAGGAGCGAAAGTGACTTCCGTGGAATGGGCGTATGACGCGTTGGAAGCAGTGACGGCGCGGAAAAACCACATCGACCTCGTCATCACCGACCTTCGGATGCCGTTTATGAAAGGCGTCCTGACAGGGATGACGGTGGTCCATACCATCCATGAGATTTTTCCCGGGTTGCCGGTCATCGTCTTGACAGCGTTTGGCAGTCCCGAAGTGAAAGCCGAATGCCTTCGCCGGGGCGCAGTGGCGGTTTTGGAAAAGCCGCTTGATACGGCGCAATTGCTCGCGGCCGTCGAGAGTGTGTGGCCGGACTGATTTAATCCGCCCGGCCCATCCAACAATTTAACTCGACAACGCTTCCGGCTTCGCCGGGGTGTTCTGCTTGAAGACCAATTTGCCTTCCTCCGCTGCGACGGTAATCGGCTCGTTGGGGTGCAAATTGCCTTTGAGGATTTCCTCGGCAAGAGGGTCTTCCAGGAAGCGCTCGACGGCGCGGCGCATCGGGCGCGCTCCGTAATTGGGATCGAACCCTTTCTCGATCAGAAAATCCTTCGCCGATTGGTCCAGCGCCAAATCCAGTTGCTTTGCCCTGACCCGCTCCATGACCTTGGAGATTTCCAGGTCGAGAATTTCCAAAAGGTCCGCTTTCACCAGCGAACGGAAAACAATGATATCGTCCAGGCGATTCAGGAATTCCGGCCGAAACGCCTTTTTGGCTTCGTCCATGATCTTTTCCTTCATCTTGTCATAGCTGTGCTCGTCGCTGATGGGAGAAAAGCCCATCGTTGAGCCGCGCCGGATGGTTTCGGCGCCGACGTTTGATGTCAGGAGAATGATCGTGTTGCGGAAGTTGATGACGCGTCCGACGTTGTCCGTCAGCTTTCCTTCCTCCAAAATCTGCAAGAGCATGTTCATCACGTCCGGGTGCGCCTTCTCGATTTCATCGAACAAGACGACGGAGTAGGGGCGGCGGCGGACTTGCTCGGTCAATTGGCCGCCTTCCTCGTAGCCGACGTATCCGGGCGGCGAGCCGATCATGCGGGAGGCGTTGTGCCGCTCCATGTATTCGCTCATGTCCAATTGAATGAGAGCCTTGGAATCGCCGAAAAGAGTTTCCGCAAGGGTTTTGGCGAGCAAAGTTTTGCCGACACCGGTAGGCCCAAGCAACGCAAAGGTGCCGATGGGACGGCGCGGATCCTTCAGATCAGCCCGTGACCGGCGCAATGCTTTGCAGAGCGCGGCAACGGCTTCTTTTTGGCCGATGATCTTGCGGGACATCTCTTGCTCCAACGCGAGCAGTTTTTGCGCTTCGCCTTCTTCCATCCGCTTGAGGGGAATGCCGGTCCACTTGGCGACGACCTGCAAAATCTCCTCTTCGCCTACGGTGACACGTTTTTCCTCGCGGCTGGCGCGCCATGCGGCCAGAACGGCGTCAAGTTTCTCCTTGGTCTGCTTTTCCTTGTCGCGCATCGCGGCTGCGCCTTCAAAATCCTGGTCCTTAATGGCCCGCTCTTTTTGGCCCTTGATTTTTTCGATCTCGATTTCCAGCGCCTTGACTTCGGGCGGACGGGTCATCGTGCCAATGCGGGCGCGCGAACCGGCTTCATCCATGACGTCGATGGCCTTGTCCGGCAGATAGCGGTCGGTGATATAACGGTCCGCCATGCGCACGGCGGATTCGATTGCCTCATCGGTAATTTCGGCTTTGTGATGCTCCTCGTATTTCGGGCGCAGGCCTTTGAGAATCAGGACGGCTTCCTCGGGGGAGGGAGCTTCCACTTTGACGGTTTGGAAGCGGCGCTCCAAGGCGGCGTCTTTTTCGATGTATTTGCGATATTCGTTAAGAGTGGTGGCGCCGATGCACTGCATTTCGCCGCGGCTTAACGCGGGCTTGATGATGTTCGAGGCGTCCATCGTGCCTTCGGCCGATCCGGCGCCGACGATGGTGTGCAATTCGTCGATAAAAAGAATGATGTTCTTGGCCCGGCGAATTTCATCCATGACGGCTTTGATCCGCTCCTCGAATTGGCCGCGGTATTTGGTGCCGGCGACCATTAACGCGAGATCGAGCGTAATGACGCGCTTTTCGCGCAAAATTTCGGGAACGTTGCCGCGGGCGATTTCCTGGGCAAGCCCTTCGACGATCGCGGTTTTTCCAACGCCGGCTTCGCCGAGGAGCACAGGATTGTTCTTGGTGCGGCGGCAAAGAATCTGGATGACGCGCTCGATTTCGTTCTGGCGCCCAATGACCGGGTCCATTTCGCCTTTGCGGGCGATTTCCGTAAGATCGCGGCCGAAGGCTTTCAAGGCGGGGGTCTTGACTTCGCCTTTTTTCTCCGGCGCTTTTTCCGGGGAACCTTCGCTGGCGGCGGCACCCTGGGGTTCATCGCCGGAGGCAAAATGGGGGTCCAGTTCCTTTAAAATTTCCTGGCGGGTCTGCTCGATATCGACGTCGAGGTTCTTGAGGACGCGGGCGGCAACGCCATCTCCCTCGCGCAAAAGCCCCAAAAGAATATGCTCTGTGCCGACGTAAGTGTGATTGAGCGCCTTCGCCTCTTTGGCGGCCAGGGCGAGAACTTTTTTGACACGAGGGGTGTAAGGAATGTTGCCGATCATTTTTTGGTCGGGCCCGGTGCCCACTTGTTTCTCGACCTCCATCCGAACGGTGTCCAGGTCCAGTCCAAGTTTTTGAAGGACGTTGACGGCGACTCCCTGTCCTAACTTGATCAGCCCCAGCAACAAATGCTCGGTGCCGACGAAATTATGATTGAAACGATCCGCCTCTTTTCGCGCCAGCGCCAGAACTTGCTGGGCCCTGGGCGTAAAATTGTTCATTGCTGATTCTTCGCTCATAATTGAAAGTTGCCTCCGCTAATTTCGTTTGTCCAGCGTTGCGCCACTGTTTCCGGGCGGTTTCGGAATGGGCCGGCTCACATGGCGCAGACGATCTCGCAACATGTCGGCGCGCAACAAATCGCGCTCTTCGGCCACCAATTTTTCGGTGAATTTCTTTTGCAAATGCGCCGGTTGAGTGATGACGAACAGTTCATCGATCAATGCCCGGTCAGTGGTCGGGAACTCGGCCAAATCGACTCCCAACCGCATCAACGAGAGAAGGTTCATCGTCTCCTTGGACGTAATGCTGTGGGCATTGGCCAGGATGCCGTAAGCCCGTCCGATGTGATTATACACGATCTTTGGTTTTTTTTCCAGCAGCGTGGCGCGTGAATTCTCCTCATGCTCAATGATCTGGAGCAAAACTTTGTTCAACCGCTCCACAATGTCCGTCTCCACTTCGCCCAAAGTCATTTGATTGGAGACCTGGAACACGTTCCCCAGCGCTTCAGTTCCTTCGCCGTAAAGCCCGCGCACCGCCAGGCCCAATTTGTTGACGGATGAAATGATTTGATTGATTTGCTCGGCCAGAACCAATCCGGGAAGGTGCAGCATCGCGCTGACACGGATGCCGGTGCCAAGATTTGTCGGGCAGGCGGTCAGATAACCCAACTCCGGGCTGAAAGCGTAATCAAGCTTGCGCTCCAATTCCGTATCGACCTGGTCAATGGCCATCCAAGCCTGGCGAAGTTGCAATCCGGGACGGAGGGCTTGCATTCGCAGATGGTCCTCCTCGTTAATCATGACGCAGAGGGACTCTTCCTTATTGAGAACCAAACCGCTGCCGGCGGTTTTGGCGGCGTGTTCGCGGCTGATTAAATGCCGCTCCACTAAAATCTGCTTATCCAAAGCGCCGAGGTTGTCCATCGTTTCGGAAAAGGCGCCCGTCAATTGCGGCAGGCTTTCGACGGCCGGACGAATGATTTCCAAAGCTTTGATGCGCTCAGGCTTTTTCGCCCAAAGCGGAAAGGCCATCCCCCGCAAATTGCGCGCCAGCCGAACGCGGCTGGACATCACAATCCGGTCGTGCGGCCCGCTGCGCCGGGCCGTTTCGACCGGTGGACTTAAAAACTCATGTATGGTCATCTCTTTCATTTGGGAGCCAATTGGGTGATCTGGTCCCTGGTCGCCTTAATTTCATCGCGCAAACTGGCGGCCTCCTCGAAATCTTCCGCGGTCACGGCCTTATCGAGCTTCTTTTGCAAGTTTTTCAAGCGATCGCTCAAATCGCGGCTTTGGCGGAGGGCGACTGGCACCTTTCCAACATGTTTGACCCCCTTATGCATTGATTTAAGAAGACCTTCCAACCCTTCAGCAAATGTATTATAACAGAGCGAACAGCCGAGACGCCCCGCTTTTTTGAAATCGGCCTGGGTGAAGCCGCAGTTTGGGCATTTGACATCCTCAGCGGTCGAGATTTCCTGGGAGGCGCCCAATCCGAGCAGCAAATCAGCCAAAGAAAACCCGGCGGGATCGTTGACCCCCTTCTGTTTGGCGCATTCCTCGCATAGATCCACCTTCTGCATTTTGTCACCGACAATCTGCGTCAAATGAACCTTGGCTGGGTTCTGTTTACAAAACATACACAGCATATAGCCTCAAAGTACCACAATTTTTAAAAAAGAGAATGAAATTCAGTAATCGTTCTTACGTGAATATCGGCTCGCCAGAGGTTTGGGTTAATTGATGGTATTTCTCGATCAACCCATTGGTGACAGGCCCCGGCTTGCCGCTGCCAATGACTCTTGCGTCGATCTTGACCACTGCGATGATTTCCGCCCCGGTGCCGGTCAAAAAGCATTCGTCGGCGTTAAACAGATCGTACCGGGTCAGATTTGGCTCCGCGACCTGCATTCCGGCTTCGCGAGCCAGCCCCATGACCACGCCGCGGGTAATTCCATAGAGCGCGCCCGCCGAAAGCGGAGGAGTCATCAATTGGCCGGCCTTGACGATGAAAATGTTGTCCCCCGTGCATTCGGCGACAAACCCTTCGGAATTGAGCAGAATGGCCTCTTCGCATCCGCCGTTGAGCGCTTCGATTTTGGCGAGGATGTTGTTGAGGTAATTGAGGGATTTAATCGCTGGGTTGAGCGCGCTGTGCAGGTTGCGGGTCGTCGGCACCGTGATGATTTCCAGGCCGCGTTTGTAGAGTTCGGCGGGATAAAGCTGGATTTTGTCCGCAATAATAATGACCGACGGGCGTTTGCACGTGTTCGGATTCAAACCGAGTGTCCCGGCTCCGCGCGTGACAACCAGTCGAATGTAGCCATCGCGGATTTTATTGCGCCGACAGGCCTGGACGACCGCGGCGGCCAATTCCGCGGCCGTCATCGGAATGTTCAGGAGAATCGCCTTGGCGGAATAGAAAAGGCGCTCGATGTGCTCCGCCAATTTGAAGACCCGCCCGTTATAAGCGCGGATGCCTTCAAAGACGCCGTCGCCGTAGAGCAGGCCATGATCAAAGACCGATATTTTAGCGTTTTTCTCGTCGTAAAACTTGCCGTCTATATAAACCTTCATTGCTTCAATAAACGCAAGCTACGGCGCGGCGGCGCGGGTGGAAAGCAATTTCGCTTCACGCCAGCCGCCTTTTTTCCAGAAAGGCGATAACGCTGTGGCGCGGCACTTTATGCCGGTTCGAGTCGCCGGCGTCGATCAGGGCGCCGGTGGCGAGCAAATGATAAATGTGCTCGTCTTCGCAGTGGAGAATCCATGCCAGGCGCGGCGGACTGTAAAGGGGCTTATCGCGAGGAAAGGCCGTGTCGAAGAATTTTGGAAGGTCGGACGATGGCATCAGTCCGCTCTGGAAAGCCAGGACGTTGGAGGTGGCCATGCGCAAACAAAGCCGGGTTTTGCCGGGGCGTTTGATATCGAACGACAGGGGGAGCGTGCCGTCGTGAATGTAATCGGCAATCGTATGGCTGGTGCAATCGAGAATGGCGGCGGCGAGGGCGGGCGAGGCCAGCGGCCGTGATTTCGGGGATACAATAATCTGATTTTGATGTTGGAGGGTAGTTTCCATGTGCATATGTAATCCCACAAAAACGAGTGAATTGCAAGAACTATTTTACACTTTTTTGTGGGAGGTGTATTCTCGGCTCATGCCAAAAAAAAGCGGCCTCGTCACAGCGCGCGAAGTTGAAATCGGACAGCGCGTCAAACGCTTCCGCGATCAAATCAATTGGCCCCAGCCGGCGTTCGCCTCCGAACTGGGGATTTCGCGCGACCGGCTTGCCAGCATCGAGTACGGCCGCACGCCGCTACGCTACAATGTCGGCTACCGGCTTTGTTTCATTTTCGATGTCAACCATCGCTGGCTGGCCACCGGCGAGGGCGAAATCAAAGCGGCGACCGCCGCGCTCGAACTGCCCCGGGCCGAGGGACAGCCCAACAGGGCGCTCTTCAGCGGGGTCTGCGATGAATTGTATGCCGAAAAGCCGGCCAGGCGTTCCGCGGGTCGCGAGAGGAAGAAAGCCAAGGAAGGGGAACTGATCCCCAATTTCGATCCGACGGCTCACGTTGTCGGTTTTCTAAGCGATTTATTCGTGAAGGAGAAATTCAAGTCGCCCGTCGAGCGCCAGGAATTCGCGCTGGAAATCACGAAGTATGCGCGGGAATTGGCGTTGCGCATCCGCCGCGAACGCACCAAGGACCGCTACCTGGGCGTTTCGGAAAAAAGCAAAAGCGATGGTTCGACGCGCAATGTGGGCGCTGTATCCGGGTTGCGCGAGAGCATCCGGAAGTTGGAGCAGGAAGCGAAAAAACTCAGCGCCGCCATGGAACCGGCGAACTCGGATTCCGCCACCGCGACTTCTCTGCCGAGATCGAGCGAATCTGAAGTCATCCGATTGCAGGATGCGATCGATAAAATCTCGGCGCAGATTGGCGGAACTGAGGCGTCAGTTAAGATTTTGCTTTCGAGCGGGAAAGAGTAACGCCGCTCGTGGCAATTTTGATAAACTCCTCCTGGCTGCGAACGCCCGCGCCCTTGACCCGCTGGTAGCGGCCGTCAGTGTGAAGTTCCCACGATTTGACGGTGTCGGCGAGGGGGATTCCAAGCAGTTCATTCTTGACTCGCCGGCGCAATCGCGGGTCTTCGATTGGAAATACGGCTTCGATGCGGCGGAAGAAATTGCGCGGCATCCAGTCCGCGCTGCCAACCCAATACTCCGGCCGCCCGGCATTTTCAAAATAGAGAATGCGGCTGTGCTCCAGGAAACGATCCACTATGCTCCGCACCTTGATGTTCTCGCTGACCCCGGGAATGCCCGGACGCAAACAACAAATGCCCCGCACCACCAGGTCGATTTTTACGCCGGCTTGCGAGGCGCGGTAAAGGGCTTGGATAACGTCGCCGTCCAAAAGCGCGTTCATTTTTGCGATGATGCGGGCCCGCTTGCCGCGAAGGGCATTGGCGGTCTCCCGATCAATCATCGCAAGGACGCGCCGGTGCAATTCAAATGGCGCAAGCATCAGTTTTTTTGTCGGCTGGTAATGGCCAATTCCCGTCAGCAAGTTGAAGACGTTGGTGACGTCCTCGCCAAAATCCGGCTGGCAGGTCAACAAACCGACATCGGTGTAAACGCGCGCGGTGGTCGCGTTGTAATTGCCGGTGCTCAGGTGGACATAGCGGCGGATGCCGGCCTCTTCCTTGCGGACGACCAGGCACATTTTGCAGTGGATTTTGTAGCCGACCAGCCCATAGACAACATGCACGCCCGCCTCTTCCAATTTGCGGCTCCATTGAATGTTGTTGGCCTCGTCGAAACGCGCGCGCAACTCCACCACCACGGTGATTTGTTTGCCGTTGCCCGCCGCTTCCATCAGCGCGCCGACGATTCGCGTATCGCCGCCTGTGCGGTAGAGCGTCTGCTTGATCGCGAGCACGCCGGGGTCGCGGGCGGATTTTTCCAAAAACTCCACCACGCTGTCGAAACTATCGTAGGGATGGTGCAGGAGGATGTCGTGGCGTCGGATCGCGGCAAAAATACTTTTTTCGCGGCGCAACGGTCGCGCGATCGGCGCGGCAAACGGCGGATCGCGCAAGTCCGGCGAGTGATTGCCATCGAGCAGCGACATCAAGCGGGCGGGGTAAAGGGGGCCGTCAATAAGATTGACGTCCTCGGCCTTCAGGCCAAGCGTTCCGAGGAGGGCGTGACGGATGGTTTCGGGACTGTCGTGATCGATCTCCAGGCGGACGGCATCGCCTTTGCGGCGGTTGTGGAGTTCGTTTTCGATGGCTTTGAGCAAATTGCCGCTGTCCTGTTCGTCGAGGTAAAGCTCGCTGTTGCGGGTGACGCGAAAATGCCAATAGCCAAGGATGTTTGTGCCGGGAAATAAATCGCCCAGAAAATGGCCGATCACCTGGCCGAGAAAAACATAGTCCCGCCGGTGATCGTCGCGCGGAAGGCGGACGACTGGGGGCAACACGCGCGGCGCTTGCACGACAGCGAGGTGGCGGAGATTTTGGCCGCCGGTTTTCATTTCCAACTGCACGATGATGTTGAGGGATTTGTTGAGCAGTTGCGGAAATGGATGCATCGGGTCAATCGCCAGCGGAGTAAGGACGGGGCGGACTTCGCGGTGATAAAACCCGTCGAGCCATTTCAGATCGGGCTCGTTGAGTTGGGCGGGTTTGAGGAAGCGGATGCCGTGACGCTCCAGGCCGGGGGCCAATTGCTCGCGCCAGCAGGCGTATTGGTCATCGACCATGCGGCGGATGCGCTCCTGAACCGCGCGCAAAGTTTCGGCGGGGGTAAGCCCATCGGGGCCGGGACTGAGGACGCCGGTTTCGACCTGCTGCTTGAGTCCGGCGACGCGGACTTCAAAGAATTCGTCGAGGTTGGAACTGGTGATGCAAAAGAATTTGAGGCGCTCGAGCAGAGGGATGGCCGGGTTGAGGGCTTCTTCGAGAACGCGCTGGTTGAATTCCAGCCAGCTCAATTCGCGATTGATGTAGCCCAACATTCCAATGAGTGAACCAGTGAATTCGGAATTTGAAAATGGGGAAATTTCGGTCTTTACTTGAACTATTCATGGAAGCGTCCGATAATAACCCAGTAAAGCAGAGGCGGCAGAGGGCTTTTGAAGTTGACAAAAATGAAAGCAGGGTGATATTTGTTTGTTAGTATGAATCGAGATAAGAAATATTAAGTAAAAGCAGCAGGGTTTAAATCCTTGTGTATCTTGCCATTAGGGGCTGATATCGCTCCAATGACGGTTGGTGCTTTCCAGACCTTTTAATTCCTCCTCCGTTTGCGCATCCTGCCAGTTTTGAGGCCATTTTTGAATGGATTCCTTGATAGCCGTCCATGCCTGTTCGCGGAGGGCGTTTTTGGAGGGTTCGTCGGGTTCTTTTTCCGCTTCCAAATTGATGTAGCAGGCTAAATTGAAATACAAATCTCCCTGGTCTTTGCCCGTGTCCTCTCCGGCTTTTGCGCGTTTTTGAATGACCTCTTTCAAGGCCGCAATGGCACCGTCCAGATTGCCGACAGCCTTAAAGAGGCGACCAATAAAAATCGCGATAGTGCGGTTGGTGGGATCGGTCTTTTGAAGGTCGGTGAGGAGGGTGCGGAGCCAATTACATTCCGCCTCCCATTCCGCGGTTTTCGGAATCGACGGCTGCAAAATCACAACCGCCCGGGCCAGGGGCGCGGCCAGTTTTGTAACCATATCGATCAGCCCGCTAAATTCCTTCTTAAAATCGTCCACCTTGTCCTGAAGTTCCGTTTTGAGTTCATTTATCCTGGCTTGGACAGCGGCGCGAATCTCGTCCCCGCCGGCGGCCAGCGTTTTCCTCAATTCCCTTTCAATCACGCCTTTTGTGTGTTCGATGGCCTCGGCGGTGGCCTTGCGTTGTTCGCTGAGGCTTTTCCAACTCAAAAAGCCGAACACGACAGCGACAATGACGCCGAGCGCCTCAATCCAATGGGTGACGTGGTCGTATTCCTTTTCCAGGAATTGCTCATGGGCCTCGGCGTCGGCCGCAAGACGGTCTTCGTGCTCTTTGGCATCGGCTCTAATTGTTTCGCTGAACTCGTTCAACTGCTTTTCGAGGTCGAGCGGCGGGATGGGTTGAGGTCCTCCGACATTGGTGACCACGACTTGAACGGTGAGCGGCTGGGTTTGTGATTGGTTTCCCGGTGATAAGCTGGATGGCTCGGCGCCCGCGACAATCGCCAAAACGGCGGCAAGGCCGACGAAAGGAAGAAGCGACGGGTGGCGCGACATGAGAAGAGCGTAGCGCGGAAGAGGGCGGTGTCAACACCGGTAGGATTGTGCCGAGATCGCCGCAATCTTCAGGAGAATGACCTGTACAAGTTTTCTTTCCTTGAGCGACGAATTAATGAGAATATGGCTTTATTAAAAGGATGCCCCCTCGGAGAGTGTTCGTTCGTCTTATTTTTGACGCAAAGCCGCGAAAGGCGCAGAGGCGCGAGCAAAAAAGGTTTAAACAAGGGAATGAAAGTCATTTGGACGAGGATTCTGATTAACATCAAAATTGATGTAGCTTTATCATGGAATTCACGGTAGAGTTTTATGAAACGGATGCCGGGCGCTGCCCGGTGCGTGAGTTCCTCGGCGAACTCAAGGCCAGTGATGCGGGTGATTTCGCAGCAGTGTTAGCTGGACTGGCGAAACTGCGAAGCCGGCAGTATCATCGCGAACCGCTTTCCAAAGCGCTCGGTGACGGACTCTTTGAGTTGCGGCATGTGGGCAAGTTGAATACGCGAGTGTTGTGGTTCTTTATGAAAGGCCGCCGAATTGTGGCTGTGCATGGCATCCGCAACAAAGGCCAGACCATTCCGGCGCGCGACCTTGAGACGGCCCGTGCGCGAAGAAGCGACTGGCTGGAAAGAAGAGAAGGATGAAAAAAACAAATTTTGATTTTTATTTGGCAGAGCAGTTGCGAGATCCTGGCTTTGCGGCCCGTTTTGAATCGGCCGGGGAAGCTTGGGATGTCTCGCTGCAATTGGCGGCTCTTCGTGAACAAGCGGGTTTGACCCAAAAGGAACTGGCACGGAAACTCAAGACCTCGCAGCAGCAGATCAGCCGATTGGAATCGCCCGGTTATGAAGGGCACTCTTTAGGAATGTTGCGTCGCGTCGCCAAAGTGTTAAATGCCCGGGTGCATGTCACCATCGAGGCCAAAAAAGCGGCATGAACTTTCTGTGAGCCGCTCCACGAGATTTGGCCACTGGTGAGAAGCGGAGCGGTTTTCGCGAGCCGATGAAAGTATGGATTTAGACGACTTTTTGGGTCCGAAGCCAATGGTCGTTGACCTCCAGGCAAAAAACCGCTGGGAGGCCATTGATGAGTTGATCAATCATCTCATGGCGAATCACAAGATCAAGATCGAGCACAGGGACGCAATCGTGGAGAACGTCAAAAAGCGCGAGTCCGCGATGAGCACGGGAATTGGCTTCGGCATTGGGCTCCCGCACGCTTCAACCCATTTGATTTCCGAGGTAGTCCTGGCACTGGGACGTTCCCGAAAAGGGATTCAATTCGAGGCCCTGGACGGAAAACCTGTTAACAGGGTAATATTATTCCTCGTGCCAGATGGCCAATTCCAAAAGCATCTTCACACGCTGGCCAATATCGCCAAGTTGATTCATCGCGATGATTTTCGCGATGGGTTGTGGCGCCGTTTCGAGTAGAAGTAGAGGCAAATTGTCCGCGAAGAAGATAGCGCGGCATTGCTTTTTTATAGACCGGCGGGAGGGCGTGTTGTCAATGAGAAAACCTGTATCTTGACGAAGAGGGGCGGGAGCGAATAGACATACCGCCGCGTTTTGCCGGGTCATTATGAATCTGAATCACAGTAATCGCGTTTATGAGGATGTGTTTGAGTTGCTGCCGTCGGAGGCGAATCCCACGCCGCTGGTGCGCATTCGCAAATTGAATCCAGCGCCGGACTTTCGTCTTTACGCGAAGCTGGAGTGGTTTAATCCGTTTGGATCGGTGAAGGACCGGGCGGCTTGGGGGATGTTGCGACGGCTGGAGGCAGAGGGGAAGGTGGGGCCGGGGCACAATGTCGTGGAGCCGACTTCGGGGAATACGGGGATTTCGCTGGCGTCGCTGGCGAGCGCGCGGGGGTATAAGCTTCGGGCGATTGTTCCAGGGCGGATTCCGAAGGAGAAAAAGATTCTGCTGAAGATCGCGGGGGCGGACCTGGAGGTTTTGAATGATGATGTCTGCCCGACGCCGGGGCTGGGGGATGGATCGATCAATCGCGCGAAGAGCCACGCGAAGGCTTCACCGCAGGAATATTCGCTGCCGAACCAATATGAAAACGAGGAGAATGTTCGCGCCCATATGATGACGACGGGGCCGGAGATTTGGCGGCAGACGGAGGGGAAGATCACGCATTTTTTTGCGGCGCTGGGGACTTGCGGGACTGTGACGGGGACGGGGAGGTTTCTGAAGTCGAAGAATCCGGCGATCCAGGTGATCGCGGTTGCGCCGAGCGAAGGGCATGATGTGCCGGGGTTGCGGAATATTTCGCAGTTGCACGTGTCGAAGCTGTTCGATTCGTCGGTGGTGGATGACATTCTGGAGATTGATTATGAGCTGGCTTACGATAGGGCGCTGGAGTTGAGCCGGAAGGAAGGGCTTTTGGCGGGACCGAGTTCGGGATTGATTTTTGAAGGGGCGACACAGATTGCGGCGAAGGTGAAATCGGGGCTGGGCGTGATGATGTTTCCAGATAATATTTTCAAATATCTTTCGAGCATGGTTAAACATCACCCGGAATTGGACGCGGAAGGGTTTGGCTTTTTTCCGACTACTTAGTAAAACAAACGGCTCTAAGTTGAATTTAAACAAAAGATTTTAAAATATGAGCAATTATAGCAATCCGGAAGTGCTGGTGGATATCGCGTGGGCAAAGGCCAATCTGAACAAGCCGAAGATCAAATTTGTGGAGATCGATGTGGACACGGCTTCGTATGAATCGGGGCACATTCCGGGGGCGATCGCGTTCAATTGGCGGACGCAACTGCAAAACCAAGTGAGCCGCGACATCATCAGCAAGGACGCGTTTGAAAAGCTGTTGGGCGGCGCGGGAATTCAAAACGACGATCTGGTGGTGCTTTACGGTGACAATAATAATTGGTTCGCGGCGTACGGGTTTTGGCTATTCAAGCTTTATGGGCATGACAAGGTCCAATTGTTGAACGGCGGACGGGTGAAGTGGCTTAATGAGTCGGACGCGCCGTTGACGAAGGATGCGCCGAGCGTGACGCCAGGCAAATATACCGTGTCGAAGGTGAATTCGGAGTTGCGGGCGTTGCTGCCGGAGGTGATGAAGGCGTCGGCGCAGAAGGACCGGAATTTGGTGGATGTGCGCAGCGCGGATGAGTTTTCTGGCAAGATTATCGCGCCGCCGAATTTGCCAGAGACGGCGCAACGCGCGGGGCATATCCCCGGCGCGAAGAGCATCCCGTGGTCAACGGCGGTGAGCCAGGACGGGACGTTTAAATCGGCGGATGAGTTGAACAAGATTTATGTGCAGGAGAAGGGAGTGGACCCGGGGAAGGCGAGCATTGCGTATTGCCGGATTGGGGAGAGATCGAGCCATACGTGGTTTGTGCTGAAATATCTTTTGGGGATTTCGGACGTCAAGAATTACGACGGAAGTTGGACGGAGTACGGGAATTTAATCGGGGCGCCGATTGAGAATCCTTCGGGAGGCAGCAGCGGGACGAAGTAAGGCTTGCGCGTTGAGCGAGCCATATAAACATACGATGGTGGATTGCGGCAAAAGGAGGAACCTATGCTGAGGCTTACACGTCTGACTTTTGACAATGCAAGGTATGTCCAGGATGAGGTTTGGGGCGTCGCGCGCTTTTCGGTGGATCGTTTTGTGCCTGCTTGCTTCGGCGGGGATGACGTATGGAGGACTGGCGTTCAATGTGGCGCTGGCTTCGCTTACTAATCACAACACTTCGGCTTACCCTGCCTATAACGAATACAATTTCGCGGCGAATTTTGGGACGACGAGCTGGATCAATCAAAATGGCGCTACGGTGACGATTGATCCGGCTCGGATGGATGAGTCGCTGAATCCCATCACGCCGGGGCACGTTTCAAAGACGGATGTGCACAGCCTCATTCCGTCCAGGCCGGACTTGCGCTGGTTTGCTCACGCCACTCCGTGGTTTGGCACGAGTTCGCACATCAATATCGGGTTGACGAATAATTCGGCGAGTTATGTGGCGGCGATGATTACCGATATGAAGAATCGCGGCTTCAACGGGGTGGTCATTGATTGGTACGGCTCGACGGACGGCACGGATGGCGTGACACAAAAAATAAAATCGTATTTGGCGGGGCTTGCGAACAATACGTTTACTTACATCGTGATGGTCGATGGAGGGGTGAAAGGAGGAACTGGAACGAGCAATCTTCAGGCGCAGATCAAATATTGTCAGACCCGGTATTTCAACGATCCCAATTATGAGCATGAACCATTGACCAATGGGTTGCCGATATTGATGTTTTTTGGCGTGCGCTCGGCCATTGGCGAGATTTCGATGGCTGCGCTGAAATCCAGCACGGGCGGGAAGATGGTTTGGGTGGAGCAGGGGACGGGCTATCTTTCGGAGGGGTGGGAGGACGAGTGCTTTGAATGGACGGATAGCTTTAGTACGGGAGTCAACGCGAGTGATCCGTTTAACCTGGACGCGGTGACGAGTGATTACCCGGCCATTAAAAGCTCCGGCAAAAAGGCGTTTGGGGCGATGTGCGCGCGATTTAATGGAACGCTGACGAAGTCGGTGAGTTGGTCGATGGGGAAGTATCTTCCTTGCAGCAACGGCCTTTGCGAGATCGAGAGGGCTTCGAGTATCAATGCCGCGATTCCGAGCAATATGACGCGGATGCAGTGGCCGACCTGGAGCGATTGGGAGGAGGGGACGCAGGTGGAGTCGGGGATTGAGAACGACTTTGCGCTGACCGGACAGGTGAATGCGTCGAATGTTTTTTCATGGACAATTACGTCGGGAGACGAGAGGACGATTGATCATTACGAGATTTATGCCTCGGAGAATGGGGTGTATGCGGCGGACCTGGGCGCGGTGTCAACGGGGGTGTATCAAACGAATCTGAATCAGGTGGGTTTGGCTCCTGGAAGCTATGGTATTTATGTTGATGCGGTCGCGAAACCTTGCATCCGGGATCACATGAGCCAAGCGGCGACGTTGGTTATTTCGACGACGCCTGTCGTGGCGGAAGATGTACAGCCGCTTTCGCAGACGGTTTGGCAGGGGGACGCGGTGAGTTTTACGGTGCTTGGGGCTGGCGCACCGGTTTTAAGTTATCAGTGGACGCTCAACGGACAGAACATCGCGGGTGCGACGAATTCGAGCTACTCTTTTGCGGCGCTGGCGGGAACGAATTATTATCAGGCCACCATCAGCAACAGTTACGGCAGCACGAATTCCAGCACTGCGATGGTTATAGGATTGGCGGGAACGTACTTGAATCCCGCCAATTACAATGCGATGCGGATTGCTTTCAGCGGCTATACGAACGGAGTGAGCCTGGTGGATTTTCCGGCGCTGGTCCGGTTGAGCACGAATATCCCCGGTTTTTCTTATGGGCAGTTTGCGTCGCCGAGCAATGGGGCGGACCTGCGGTTTACCAGTTCCAGCGGAAGGGAAATACCGTTCCAGATCGATGAATGGAATCCGGCTGGGGAGTCGGAAGTTTGGGTGCAGGTTCCGGCGATTACGAGCGCCACGGACTGTATTACGGCGTATTGGGGCAACCCGGCGGATAGCGCGATGCAGTCCTGGAACACCAACGGGGAGGTATGGACGACTTTGAACGGCTCGAATGATTTTCTACTGGTCTATCATCTGAGCCAGAGCGAATTTCCATTTGCCGACAGCGCGCTGGACTATCCGGCGTATTCGGGGGTTGCGCCTGTATTGACCAACGGGATGATCGGGCATGGGAGCGCCTTCAATGCGAGTTCGCAGTTCCTCAACGCGGGGTTGGTGAAGACGGGGAAGACTTTCACTCTTTCGGCCTGGGTCAATATCGCGCCCGCCGCCATGAGCGAACAAACTATTTGGTGCAATAAGCAGGGTGGGTGGAACACGGCTGGCTTCGATTTTTATGTCAATAGCTGGCAAACTAATGACGGGGTTATTTATTTCGATTCGGCCGACGGCGTCGGAGGGAATGTTTCGCCCAGAACGGTCGCCCACGCGGTCAGTTTCGGGCAATGGCATCTTTTGACGGGCACGATGGACGGGGTCAATGGCGCGGTCCATGTTTATGTGGATGGGGTGGACCAAACAATTGCCACGGGGGTGGACACGGAATTTCAAGTGACGAATTATGCGCGTTGCGGGGCGTTGCTGACCGGCGCACCGGGCGCGACCGGGAGTTCGTATTTCGATGGTTCGATGGATGAGGCGCGCATCGAAAGCGGCGTCCGCCCGCCGGCAGGGGTCTGGGCGAGTTGGGCGACAGTGGCGGACAGCGGGTTTGCGACGTGCGGCGCCATCGTTCCAGCGGCTGTGACCTTGCAATGCCAGGTAGTCAGCCGACAATTTGTGCTGACTTGGACGGCGGGGATGCTGCAATCCGCGTCTGCGGTTGCGGGGCCTTACACGGATATTGCCGGAGCCGCCAGCCCGTATGCGTTTGTGCCGTCGGGTGCGCAGCAATATTTTCGCGTCAAAGTTCAGTAAGCCCTGACTTCCAAACAAAGCGCAATGGCCTCTTCGATGTTCTTAAGGGCTTGTTGCTTTGTCTTGCCTTGGCTGACGCAACCGGGAATCGACGGGCACTCCACCACCCAAACGCCGTCCTCATCGCGGTCGATAGTCACTGAAAGTTTCATGATCCGAGTTTACCCGCCACGGACGGTTTTTCAAGTCATACCCGCCGCGAGTTCCGGTGTTGCCTGTCCCGCTATAGCCTTGCGACGGCGGATCATCGGCTTGCTGAAAATTGAAGGCTAAGCCGAATGCCGACACGCGAACACTCCGCCCCGATAGGTGCTTGGTCGTGTCGTCATTGTCACCGGGATTGCGCCCCGGCCGCCCTCGCAACACCGGTTCCAACGCCGCACCATCAAGGAAATTAGGGCATTGAGGAAAGTCCGCCTTTACGTGTCAGATTTGATTTTCCGCTTTTGCGAAATGAGCAAAATGCGACCGTCCTTTTGTTCGGCCCTGCAATTAATCGCGCCGTTGGTCTTAACTTCGGCGGCTCTGAAAGGTTTCTAATCGCTTAAAATCAAACGAAAAGAGGCTGTCGATACAGTATTGGATTTGTACAGGATACCTGCGCAATCTGGAACAACACAAAAGCGCAAAGAGGCCCGAATTCCGCTTTCTCCTGGCTCTCTTCTATGTCAAATGAAACCGATTTTCCGAACCGTGTATCCGAAAGAAACTCGTTGGCAACGTACAAAAATGCGGCAACGCTGGCAGGATCCTGTTCTAGCAGCTCAATTGCGCGAGCGCGAGTGGCGTTGCTGCCAAAGAACTGGGCAAAAACTCGAGCGTCGTCTCTAAGTAGGGTTTGGCGAGCGCCGAAAGAAGGGCTGGAGGTTTCAACCGGCCAAGCATCTGATAGAGGGGCGTCAAGTTTTTCTAACTGGTGACGCAGATCAGCCACTTCATACAGTCTCAAGCGACATTGAACTTTTGAATTTAGCGCGTTCATTCAGTCAGAAATAGCTTATAAAGAAACAAAAGGCAATCGTCATTTTCCCCCGTAAAGTAATGCCTGAGTGACGGCGGATTTTGGGTTAAGATCAGGAGGAATCAAACAACAACCGGTAGGGGTCGCGCTTTTCGTCTTGGGCCAACGCATCAAGGGTGCGCTTGAAAACGCCGAAGGCGTCGCGGGTTCGTTTCGAG
>DATAUD010000016.1:0-59135 GCA_036268455.1 Verrucomicrobiia bacterium | reverse complement strand
GATGGCGCGTGATTTTTCGTGGGAGAACACGGCGCGTGAATACGCCGGGCTTTACGCGAAACTAAAAAAAATTTGATTATTTGACATTTTGGCGCCGTCCAATTGGCTGGACGAAACGGCATGTAACCAATTGCCTCCTTTGGAACGTCTTTCACTATGAGAATGATAAAGAATCAAACTGAGACCGCAGATCGAGCTGACGCAGCGTTTACATTGATTGAATTGCTGGTGGTGATCGCGATCATCGCCATACTTGCGAGCATGTTGCTGCCGGCGCTGGCCTCGGCAAAGGAATCCGCGAAGCGCATTAAGTGCACCGACAACATTCACGAACTCGGCCTTGCCAACCAAATGTACGCCGATGACAACGAGGGCGAATACACGGCGCGCGAGGCCACCAACCGCTGGCCGGCTGATTTGATTTCGTATTACAAAACCACCAACATGCTCATTTGTCCGAGCGAATTGACCAACTGGCCGATTTCCATTGGCAGCAACCCTGAGTTTCCCGCGGACGCGGCGGCGCGCAGTTATTTGATCAATGGATTCAACGATGGTTACGCGTCCAAATACGGCGACCTGCAAGCGATCAACGATGTGCCGTCGCCATTCCTGAGCGAAAATGATGTCCCGCAGCCCTCACAGACAATTATGTTTGGTGAAAAATTGAGTTACTGGGGCGATTTTTTCATGGATTATTTCGAGCTTGATGACGGATTGAAGCTCGACCAGGACAAGCATTCCCGGAGCATGATTTCCACCAACGCGGGAGGGTCGGTGAATGGCTTCATCGACGGCAGCGCGCAATTCCTCAAGGTGAACCAAGGGTTCGATCCGATTGTGCTTTGGTGCACGACGGCTTTTTATCGAACCAACGCCGGCGTGCTGACTCCGTAATTTATTGCGCGGCCTTTGCCATGAAATCCTTGCTGCCGGAGATGTTTCCCGCAGTGAGGGTGATTCTATAAACTTCTCCCGATACCAAGGTGTCCGGCTTCACGTTGGGCAGCGCCGATTTCATTCCGTGGATATGCTGGCCGTATGAGAACGCCCGAACAGGCGCGGAATTGCTGTCGGAAATCAAATTCCAAACCGGAGGCGTGGCTGGATTGACTTTTCCATCGTCATCGAGGGGGACGACTTTGAGGCCGGTGAGCTTGAAATCGTCGTTCAATGTAAAATACATGGCGTAGTCGGGAACGCCATGAGTGAAGGAGGGATGCCATGACGCCAAAATGATCAGCGGCTTCTGTTTCCTGCCGCCAAAGTAATGGTAATAGGTGAGGCCCACCACCAAGAGCACAATAATCCAAATGGTCTCCCGTTTTCGCATGTTAAGGACTGACACCGTTTGACCCGCAATTATTCGATTTACTTTTTCCGAGCATCAGAACCAGAGTTGCGCCTGCCAGGGAAAGCGCCGCACTGTAGCCAAATGCCGCGCGTGTTCCGACAGCCGTCCATAATCCTCCGACGATAATACTCGAAAGAAAATCGCCGATCCCGTTGATCGTGGCCAACGTGCCGAAGGCAACGCCGTGATTTTCCTGTGTGACTAATTCGGCGCAAAGAGAATCCTCCAAAGTATCTTCGAGGGCAACATTAGTTCCGCCAAGAATAAAAATGAGGGCCAGGGTTTCAATGTTTGCGGGCGCAAAGATAATGCACAAACACATGGCCGCCGACATTAAATAGCCGATCGCCAGGAGCATATGCTTCGGAAAGCGGTCTCCCAGCCAGCCGCCGATAAACGCAAAAGACGCGGAAAAAATATTGTGCAACACGTATAACGCGACGGCGACATTGGCGGCCCTGGCAGAGCCAAGCGCGGGGGTGAGTTTTTGCACGGCGAGGAGAATCAGCAATGTGTGAGCGAACGCGCCGGCGCCAAACAGACCGACCGCCACCGCGAATTTTCGATAAGCGGCCGGGAGGAGCCGCAATCTTTGGCCGAATGAAATATGCGGCACTGGCTTTCGCTCCTTTTCTTTTACTAAAATCGCGATCACCGCGGCGGCGGCCAAACCGGGAATCAGCGTCAAAGCAAATAAACCGCGATAATGATGATGCAGCAATTCCAACAAGCCGAGGGCGGTTACGGGGCCAATAATCGCCCCAATCGTGTCCATCATTCGTTCAAAGCCGAAGGCGCGACCGTAGGTTTCTTTCGTCACAGCCGCGGCCAGCAAAGCTTTACGCACGGGAGTCCGCACACCGCGTCCGAGCCAGGCCGCCGCGCGCGCCGATAGCACGTGCCAGGCGTTCGTTGCAAAACCAAATGAGGCGGTGCCGAGGGCGGTGACAACATAGCCGATTACCGCGATTGGTTTTCGTCGTTGTAATTTGTCCGTGTAAACGCCAGAGGCCATTTTGGCGACGCTGGAAAGACCGTCGGAAATTCCTTCAATCAACCCGAGCCAGGCCGCCGCGGCGCCCATTGTTGCGAGGAAGACGGGCAAAACCGCTGTTGCGGTCTCGTGTGACCAATCGCTGAAGAGCGAGGCGAAACCAATGCCGAGGACGGTCCGATTGAGCCAGGATTGCTTGATAGGAGTTATCTAAACTAAAATGAGATATTTAGAAATGTCCCATCCAGCAAGCACAACGGATTTTTTCTGGCGACCGCGGTGACTACGGAACTGTAAATCCGGGCATGGCCGACGCGGATAACTTTTGGCCGGAATGAAGCCGGCACGGTGGGTTGCGGGGATAGGAGGCCCTCATGACCGATTCGTTTAATAGTCCCATCGTCGTTTGGAAGTGACCCTTGAGTCGTCCGACTCGACAAAGTGTACGCATGCACATCCTCGTAATGAGACAACGGCGATGAATCGGTATTTTGTTCCAGAATGGCGGTGGCTCGGCCTGGTAATGGAGCGGCGGCGCGCCTGGTTGCGGGATGCGGGAGCAGCTGTTTTGCGGCGGCCCTTGCAAAGTTATTCGTCTGTGCGAAAGAGACCAAACAAGACACAAACAACGTCCAAACCACGAGCAGAATCTTTTTCATGCGTCACCTCCGACGTTACGCATTAAGATAGCTTCACTCTTGATTAAACGCCAATTGAAATATGTTTGGTTTCGAGGAACGCATCGAGGCCTTCGCTTCCCAATTCACGGCCCCAGCCACTTTGTTTGACTCCACCAAATGGAGCGTTGGTTGTGGTCGGCAAGCCGTCGTTGATCCCGATCATTCCGGCTTCGACCTGTTCCATGAGACGGAAGGCCCGGCTCAAATCGCGAGTGAAGACATAGGCCGCGAGACCGAAGGGCGCGGAATTTGCGGCTTCGATGGCTTCGGCCTCCGTTTCAAAACTTGCCACGGACGCGACGGGCGCGAACGTTTCCTCCTTCATGCACAAACTCTCTTTCGGCACGTCGGCCAGAACGGTCGCCGAGAAAAAATTGCCGGGGCGGTCGAGGCGCTTTCCGCCACACAAGAGGCGGGCGCCGCGTTTGACAGCGTCCTCGACGTGCTCAGCGGCTTTGTTGATCGCATTTTCATCGATCATCGCGCCGATTTGAACGTCGGCTTCGAAGCCGTCGCCGACTTTGAGGGCCTTGCTTTTTTCGACGAGCAGGTTGACGAAGCGATCATAGATGCCGCGCTGGACGTAGATGCGGTTGGCGGCGATGCAGGATTGGCCGGTGTTGCGGAATTTGGCGAGCATCGCGCCATCGACGGCCTTTTCCAAATCGGCGTCGTCGAATACCAGGACTGGATTGAGGCCGCCCAGTTCCAGAGACAATAGTTTGACTTGGGCAGCCGCGCCGGCGATCAACTCGCGGCCAACTTCGGTGGATCCGGTAAAGCTGATTTTGCGGACAAGCGGGTTTTGCAGCAATTCGCGCGCGATTTCCGACGCGGAGCCGGCGACCAATTGAAATACGCCCTTGGGTAGTTTGACCGCATGACAGGCCTCGGCGAAGGCGAAGTTGGAAAGCGGCGTGTAGCTGGCGGGTTTGAGAATCACCGGGCAGCCCGCGGCGAGGGCAGGGGCGATTTTGCGCACGGACAACACGAGCGGAAAATTCCACGGGCTGATCGCGCCGACAACACCGATTGCAGTTTTGACGACGATGTTCCGTTTTCCATCGGTCTGGTGCGGGATGACGCGGCCGTAGCCACGGCGCGCTTCCTCGGCAAACCAGTGCAGATGGTCGAGAGTCATCCCAACTTCACCGGCGCTTTGCGCGAGCGGTTTGCCGTTTTCCAATGTAATCGTGCGGGCGATCTCGTCACGGCGCTTTTCCAGTTCGTTCGCGATTTTGTGCAGGTATTCGCCTCGCGCCTTTGCGGTCAACGCGCGCCATTCGGGGAAAGCGGCGTGGGCATCCGCGACGGCCCGCTTCATTCGGGCGCCGTCTATCGCGCACATTTGCGCAATGGCCTCGCCGGTGGCGGGATTTTTGACCGGGAACTGTTTTTCCGTCGTGACGAATTCGCCGTTGAGATAAAGCGGATGTGTTTTCACGGCGGCGCTCAGGGTTTTGGAACTTTCGCCCAATCTTTAAGGAAGATATCGATGCCGATGTCCGTCAGAGGATGTTGATAGAGCAGTTCGATCACGTCAAAAGCCATTGTGACAACGTCCGAACCAGCGAGCGCGGCTTCGAGGACATGGGTCGGATGCCGGACGGCGGCGGTGAGGATTTGCGTTTTGTAATCGTAATTGTCGTAGATCGTGCGAATCTGCCGGACGCATTCCATGCCGAACTGCCCGATGGCGTCGAGCCGGCCGACGAACGGGCTGATATAAGTGGCGCCGCATTTTGCGGCCAATAACGCTTGTAGCGGCGAAAACGTTACGGTCACGTTCGTGGGGATTTTTTCGGCGGTCAGGATTTTGACAGCCTTCAATCCTTCGCATGTGAGCGGAATTTTGACGACGACGTTTTTGTGCATTTTGTGGAGGGTGCGTCCTTCGGCGGCCATTTCGGGGGCGGTCAGGGTAATGGTTTCCAGGCTGATGGGGCCATCGACGATGTCGCAGATTTCGCGGTAAACCTCCAAATGTTTTCGTCCGGTTTTGGCGACGTGGCTGGGGTTGGTGGTAACGCCGTCAATGATGCCCCAACTGTAGGCTTCCTTGATTTTGTCCACGTCCGCGCTGTCGATAAATATTTTCATAAGATTTCACATTATTTGCATTTCGAAAGAAGTCCGCAAGATCAATGCGTTTGGCGGGCGTTGACCGCCTTGGCACGATTTATTTTGAAATGGTAAAAAGTTGACACTTTTGCCCAAGAAGATAGTCTGCCGCCTGATCGAATGATTGAAAAGGAAAAAATTCCACAGGAGGTTTTGCCGAAACTTGGGGTGATTTTTATTGGCCGCCGACGTCCCGGCTTTGACATGGAGTGGGGCAAACGAATGGAGGGACGGCTGCGCGGATGGCTGCGGGGCGCTGGGTTTCCCCTCTTTGAGCCGCCGGAAAAGGCGGTGGATGACGGTTCGTTGCGCCGGGCGGTGCAACTATGCAACGAGAACGGCGCGGAGGCCCTGGTTATACTGCAAACGACGATGGGGGACGGACGGCTGGCTCCGACGCTGGCCCAGCTTTGGCCAGACCCGCCCCTGTTCTGGGCAACCCCGGAAAATCCCGAGGGCGACATGATCAGCTCCTGTTCGCTGGTTGGCACGCATCTGTGGGCAACGACTTTCCGGCAGATGGGACATCCGTTTGAAGTTGTTTATGGCGACCCGGATGCCGCGGAAACGCAGCAAAGGCTGGTCGAGGCAGCGCGGATTGCGGCGACGGTGCGAAAGTTAAAGCGCGTTCGGCTCGGTATGATCGGTGGCCAAGCACCGGGTTTTTTTACGATGAGCGGCGATCCATTTGCCATTCACCAAGGACTGGGGGCGCAGATGCAAACGTTCAGCCTGCTGGAATTTGCCGACGTTGTGAAGGGGTTGAGCGAGAAAGCTGTGGCGGAAGATGTTGCGAAGGCGAAGGCGCTCGGGCTGCCGCACAAGGACACAACTGACGCGGTCTTTCCGATGGATTCGCGATTATATCTGGCGATGCGTCATTTTCTCGACGCCGAGAATCTGGACGCCTTGACAATCCGCTGCTGGCCGGAGATGCCAAATACTTTCGGGCAATGGCCTTATCTTGCTCTTGCGCGACTGATCGACGAAGGGCGAGCGGTCGCTTGCGAAGGCGACGCGGATGGGGCGCTGACCAATTGGATCGGCGAAAGCCTGGGCATGGGCAGGTGTTATCTTACCGATTGGCTGGAGCACGATCACGAGACGATTACGCTGTGGCATGGCGGCGCCGCGCCGATGGGTTTATGCCCGCCGGCTGGCGAACCGGGAAGTCCGCGAATCGCGCTGCATTTCAACTCGAAAAAACCGACGGTGGTCGAGGCTTCGCTTCGGGAAAATATGCCCGTGACGCTTCTGCGCTTTTGGCGTTATGAGGGCGGGTATCATTTGACGGCGCGGGAAGGCACGACCATCAAACCCAAACGCGCGCTGATGGGAACCAATGGGCTGGCGCGATTGACAGACCAGGATCCCGGCGAGTGGTTCGAGACGTTGTGCGACCAGGGAATGCCGCATCACCTCGCCGTTTTTGAGGGGCATCATGCCGCAATGTTGAAGCGGCTGGGGCGCGCGTTGCAAATGAAGATTGTTTGATCAAACCGCAAAAGTGCGGCGAAGGAACCCGACTCCCTTCACGGCGATTTCGTCGCGGGTCGGTTCGATTCGGCGCCAGATTGCCGCCGCTCGCGCGATGACTTTGACATCCGTGGTGAACGACTCGATGACCACATCCCCATTGTAACCGATCTCCTTCAGCGCTTTTGCAATCGAAGGCCAATCGATGTGATCGCCACCGGGCGTTCCGCGATCGCTCCCGCAGGCGTGGAAATGGCCGAGATGTTTGCCGGCTTTGCGAATCGCGGCGGCCTGGTTTTTCTCCTCAACGTTCATGTGAAAAGTATCGAGGTGAAGTTTGAGCGCGGGGCTGCCGACATCCTTAATCATCCGCAACCCTTGATCGCACGTATTGATAAAATCGGTTTCAAAACGGTTTAACGGCTCGAGGCAAATCTGTTTTCCGAGTTTTTCGGCGTGCTTGCACAGGGTTTTTAAATGTTGGACCACGGTTTTCCACTGTTTTTTGTAGTCGGCGGGCGCAACGGCATCCGCGCGCCCTACTGAGGAATAGACGGGGCCGACAAGCGAAGGGCAGTCAAGCGTAACCATTTGGTCCAGCACCTTGATCAGGTAAGCCATCGACGTTTTTTGCTGTTTGGGCGTCCCGCGCAAATCACGATCCGGTCCCATGCAGGCGCAAACGGAGCCGCACACAAGGCCATGTTTGCCGAGTTCGCGTTTTACACGCGCCGGGTCGATATGCGACGGATCTTCGATGGGAATTTCGACCGTGTCGAAGCTCCACTTTTTGAATTGGGCAAAAAGTTTTGAATGTTTATCAGTAAAAGGGGAGGCGAAGAGGAAGGTATTGATTCCGAGTTTCATGCCTTAGGCTTACCGTTGTTTTATATCGCGGGTCAAGCCTTCCTGTCTCGACTTGCGCCGCAAACCGGGTTATTTATTACGCTGGCAATGCCCACCATTCTCGCCGCAACTGATTTGGTCGTCCGCTACAACGAGCGGACGATCCTTGACGCCGCCACGCTCGGTATAGACGAAGGCGACCGCATCGGCCTGGTTGGCCGCAATGGCGCCGGCAAGACGACCTTCCTGAAAATTCTCGCCGCGCTGCAAATGCCGGACAGCGGCGAAGTCACGGCCCGGCGCGATCTTGTGGTGAGTTACCTTTCGCAGGATTTTACATTGGAGCCGGCGCTGGACGTGCGCGGCAACGTGCGCCAGGGCGCAAGCCATGTCCTAAAACTGATCGAGGAATTTGAGTCGCTTCCCGCCGATTCCAGGCGGCACGAGGAATTGGAACGCCGCATCCAAGCGCTCGAAGGCTGGACGCTGGATCAACGGGTCGAAACAGCGATGTCGCACCTGAACTGTCCGCCAGGTGATCGAAATATCGCTTCCCTTTCCGGCGGCGAACAACGGCGAGTGGCGCTCGCCCGGGCAATTGTCTCTCAGCCGGATGTGCTCATCCTGGACGAACCGACGAATCATCTTGATCCTGAGTCCATCGAATGGGTGGCCGGTTTCCTTGAAAATTTTCGCGGGGCTTTTCTTGTCGTCACGCACGACCGTTATTTTCTGGACCGGATTGTCAACCGCATCGTGGAGTTGTGCGACGGAAAGTTTTTTGCGCACGCGGGCAATTATACGGATTACTTGCTCGACAAAGCCGAGCGCCAGGCGGCCGACGCGACCATCGAGCATAAGCGCCAGATGTTTTTAAAAAAGGAACTGGCATGGGTGCGCCAGGGGCCGCGGGCGCAACGCAGCAAACAGAAGAACCGTTTCGAACGCTACTACGACACTGCCGCGGAAGATGTGAGGCCGGTGGAGGAAGAGATGGAGTTGGTCATTCCGCCCCCGCCGCCATTGGGCAATCGAGTCGTTGAATTGAACAACCTGGGGATGGAAATGGGCGCGCGACAACTGTTTTCTGGATTTAACTTCATTTTTGAGAACGGCAGGCGCGTGGGCATTTGTGGGAGAAACGGCCTGGGCAAAACGACGCTGCTCAAAATAATCATCGGCCAGCTCCCGCCGACACTCGGCACGATAAAGATTGGCCAGCTTACGAAATTCAATTATGTGGACCAGGCGCGGCTGCAACTGGACGACGAGCGGACGGTGCTGGACGAGGCCGCCGATGGCACGGAGTTCGTGCAATGGGGCGAGAGCAAAATTTCTTTGCGGAGCTACCTCAAGCGGTTTCTCTTTGCCGATGAACGCATCACGACCCAGGTTAAATATCTTTCCGGCGGAGAGCGAAGCCGGCTTCTCCTGGCGCGAATTTTAAAATGCGGCGGCAATTTTCTCATCCTCGATGAACCGACGAACGACCTGGACTTGCCGACGTTGCGCGTGCTGGAAGAGGCGTTGCTGGCGTTCCCGGGCGTCGTATGCGTCGTCAGCCACGACCGTTATTTTCTGAATCGCGTCTGCACGGACATATTGGCGTTTGAGGGCGACGGCACGATTCATCACAGCGTGGGCGACTACGATTATTATCTCGAAAAAAAACAGCGAACGGCCGAGGAATCGACGCCGAGGAAGTCTCCGGAAATTCCGTCCCGCCGCGTGGAAACCGCGCCGAAACCGGCCAAGCCCGGCAAACTGTCGTTCAAGGAAATGCGCGAATTGGAGGGGCTGGAACCGCAAATTCTCGCGTTGGAACGGGAGATTGCGCGGATAGAAGGACTGTTCGCGTCGCCGGATTTTCACCGCACGCACGCGACAAAAACAAAGGAATTGCTGGCGGAATTGGCCGCCGCCAAGGAAAAAGTTCCGCTGCTGTACGCCCGGTGGGAGGAATTGGAGGCGTTGAAGTCAGCCTCGCTTGCTAAAACTGGCGGTTGACCTTTGATTGAGAAGTGAAAGGATAGATATATGAAAGTATTAATACTTTTTGTCGGTTGGTGCATTTTGTTTGTGTTGTGCTGGCCCGTCGCCCTGATTTCGCTGGTTCTTTTTCCCATTATCTGGCTTGTGTCGATACCCTTCCGCCTTTTGGGGATAACAGTAAGCGCGTTATTCGCCCTGATTGGCGCTTTGTTGTTTCTTCCCGCCCGTGTGCTTGGCTGGCGAAGATGCGGGTGCGGTTATTGATGCGTGAAACTTTCGGTGAAAAGCGACTACGCGGCGCGGGCCGTCCTCTGGCTTTCACAGCATTATCAGGAAGGCGTCGCCCGCACCGTCGATGAAATGGCATCCGCGCAGGGAATTCCGCCCAAGTATCTGGTCCAAATCCTAATTGAACTGAAATCCGCGCAAATCGTCAAAAGCCAGCGCGGCAAAGAGGGCGGCTACATGCTCGCCCGGCCTCCGGGGAAAATCACATTTGGCGACGTTCTGCGGGGCATCCACGGGGAGGTTTTTGATTCGACAGGTTTGAGCAACGCCCAAAACCCGCCCGAACTTCGCAATGCCTGGGAACAACTTTGCGAGGCGGTCAACAAGACCGCCGATTCGATCAACTTTCAGCAGTTGCTCGACGCCTCCGCTGAAAAAGGGAAGATGTATTATATCTGACCGGTTGTCAGACGGCGGCGGCGACTAAATCGCCGACTTCCGACGTGCTGCAACCCATCTTGCCCGCGGCGAGGCTTTTGATCTTTGATCGAGTGACGCCGATGACAGCGGACTCAATCGCGTGGGCGGCTTGATGTTCGCCAAGGAAGTCGAGCATCATTTGACCGGCGCAGATCGCCGCAAGAGGATTGATCACACCCTGGCCCGTGTATTTCGGCGCGCTTCCGCCAATTGGCTCGAACATGCTGGCGCCGGAAGGATTGATATTTCCGCCAGCCGCGATTCCCATTCCGCCCTGCACCATTGCGCCCAGATCAGTAATGATGTCACCAAACATATTGTCGGTCACGATGACGTCAAACCATTCGGGATTTTTCACGAACCACATTGTCGTTGCGTCCACGTGCGCGTAATCGCGTTTGACGTCGGGGAAATGCTTTTGGCCGACGGCATGGAAAGCTCGCTCCCACAAATCGAATGCGAAAGTGAGGACATTGGTTTTGCCGCAAAGAGTCAGTTGGGACTTTTTCCCGGAAGAAATATCTTCGGGCTTCAATCCGAGCCACGGCTGGCCACCGCGCCGTTTGCGGGCGAGTTCAAAAGCAAAACGAAGGCAGCGCTCGACTCCGCGCCGAGTATTGACACTTTCTTGAATGGCGATTTCATGGGGTGTGCCTTTAAAGACAAAGCCGCCGGACCCTGTGTAAAGCCCTTCGTTATTTTCGCGGATGACGACAAAGTCAATGTCCTCCGGCTTTTTGTCCTTCAACGGGCAAAATCGTTCGTCGTAAAGTTTGACTGGACGGAGGTTGATGTATTGTTCCAGTTCGAAACGCAGGCGGAGCAGGATTCCTTTTTCCAGGATTCCGGGTTTTACGTCCGGATGCCCGATTGCGCCGAGGAGGATGGCGGGAAATTTTCCCAGCTCGGCAACGACGCTGTCCGGCAACGGTTCCTTGGTGCGCAAGTAGCGTTCGCCGCCGAGGTCGTAATGGGTGTAATCGAGCTTAATTCCAAATTTTTGTCCGGCGGCATCAAGGACTTTAATGGCTTCGCGGATGACTTCGGGGCCTGTGCCATCGCCTCCGATAACCGCAATATTGTAAGATTTCATTGTTTTCCGCTTCAAACGCGGATGCGGATGCTAGCAATGGGGCGGTTTGCCACGCAAGAGCGAAAGCGGGTTGCAAGATTCTCCGGCGGGTTCCGTATTGGAGGGTGAATGATTATGAAAATGACACCTTTTTTTGCAATGCACGGCCATTTTGGGGCCGAACGCGGGTTTTTGCTTTTGCTTGTGGTTGTTGTTGCCGCCTTCCTAATTGTGATGTGGCCCGGCAGGAACGAAACGAAGTGACGGCTTGGAGGTGAGCGCCCGTCCCGGTGCAGCGGGGCGGAGGCTGCTCTAATTCACCCAGACTCGCTGGATAAACCAAAAACCGCCCGCCAGTGCGACCAGAGCGGAGCAGAGGGGCGCCCATCGCGAATTATTCCGGATTTTGGAGGCGATCGAGAAGAGGAGAGTGGCGTACTTATCGTAAAATTCGGCGAGGGCAGCCCGATCTTTTGCCCGGTCACAAAACTGGTGTGAGCGCGGAGCGCGAGTACTCATATCAAACCCACCGAGCGATAACAAACGGAAATTTGCCGGCTTCCCTTCATCATCAAAGTCGATTACAACAGTCTGGAGAGATGAGTCAGAAAACCGCGCCGGAGCCGCCGCTCCAATCGAAGTCGCTCGAGGGCTATCCCCCGGGTGAACTTGTTTTCGATGAGGCGTTTTCTGATGCAAGCCAGTTGCGTCCGCATTACGCCCGGTTTTTTAATGCGCTGGAACAACTCGATCCCGAGGAACTTAAACACCGTTGGGAGTCCAGCCGCCGTCTTTTGCGCGAACAAGGCGCGACTTATAACGCCTACGATGAGAGCGGCAGTTACGCGCGGGAAAAGCCGTGGCAGTTGGACCCGATCCCGCTGGTGATGGCTCCGCAAGAATGGCGCGTTTTGGAAATGGCTCTCATCCAACGCGCGACGTTGATCAATAAAATCCTGGCCGATTGCTACGGGGCGCAGGAATTAATCCGCTCCAGATCGCTGCCGCCTGCGTTGGTTTTCGCGCAACCGGATTATTTGCGCCCGTGCCGGGGCATCGAAGCGGTCAACAATACTTTTTTGCATTTCTACGCGGCGGACCTCGCGCGATCGCCCGACGGCCAATGGTGGGTAGTTTCCGACCGCACGCAAATTCCGACCGGCGTGGGCTACGCCCTTGCCAATCGGGTGGTGACTTCGCGGGTGTTGTCCGAAGCCTTTCGGAGTTGTCACGTTCATCGTCTCGCGGGATTTTTTCGTGAGTTGCAAGCGTCCCTAGTGCGACTGGCGCCTTCTCATATCGATAGTCCGCGCATCGTCCTCCTAACGCCCGGGCCTTACAGCGAGACGTATTTCGAACAGGGTTACCTGGCGCGTTACCTCGGCTACATGCTCGTGGAAGGGCAGGACCTCACGGTGCGGGACGACCGCGTTTATCTCAAGACCCTCGGCGGCCTTGAGCAGGTTCACGTCATTCTGCGCCGCGTGGACGACGATTTCTGCGATCCGCTGGAATTGCGCAATGATTCGATTCTCGGTGTGCCGGGTTTAATCGAAGCGTTGCGGGCGGGAAATGTGACGGTGGCCAATGCTCTGGGGGCGGGATTGCTCCAGAGTCCGTCCATCATGGCGTTTCTGCCGGGGCTTTGCGAACGTTTGCTGGATGAAGAACTCGCGCTGCCATCCGTGGCGACGTGGTGGTGCGGGCAGGAGAGCGCCCGCAAACACGTGATCGAAAATCTCGACCGGCTGCTGGTCAAGCCGGCCTTCCGCTGGGAAGCGCGGAGCCAGCAAGTTAAACTTGGGGCGGCGCAACGCGAGGCTTTGAAACGCCGCATTGAATTTCAGCCGCACCTTTTTGCGGCGCAGGAACAGATCGAATTATCCACCGCGCCATGCTGGGGGCCGACAGGACTAGCGCCGCGTCCGGTGACATTGCGCGTTTACCTTGTGGCGACCGACACTACTTACAAGGCGATGCCCGGCGGCCTGACGCGGGTTGGCGGGGACACTGGCTGGCATTCCGTTTCCATGCAGCAGGGCGGCGCGAGCAAAGACACATGGGTTTTGAGCGATCAACCGGTGGAAACGGTAACGTTGCTCCATTCAAGCGGGGGGGATGTCCAGTTGCGGCGCGTCGGGAATAACCTGCCGAGCCGTTTGGCGGATAATTTTTTCTGGCTTGGCCGTTACGCCGAACGGGCGGACGCCACCGCGCGATTGCTGCGCGCCGCTCTGACGCGGTTCAGCCCCGAGACCACCGGGACTGCGATGCCGCCGTTGACGCCGATTTTGCAAAGCTTAAAAATCAAGCTTGAGCCGGACTCAGACCCGGCGGACATGGAAGCAAGCCTGCTCGGCGCCATTTTTGACCTCGACCATCCAGGGAGCCTACGGGCAACAGCGGAAAGCTTGCAACGGCTTGCGATTTTTCTTCGGGAACGAACCTCCAACGATCTCTGGCAGGTTTTGAGCGCGATGGCCGATCATCTGGCGATGCCCGCCCGCACTTTGGGAATGCTCGCCGGAGACGCCATCGGCGTTGTCAATCAAACGTTGATGAGCTTGGCGGCGTTTCGCGGATTGGCCCGCGAGAACATGACGCGCGCGCAGGGATGGAGATTTCTGGACATGGGCCAGCGCATTGAACGTTCGATCTATCTTTGCGTTTTTCTCGACCACGCCCTGGCTTCCCCCTATGCCGACAATCCGAGCGTCCTCGAAGCGGTCCTCGAAGTGGCCGACAGCAGCATCACCTATCGCGGCCGTTATAATCTGCTGCCCAATATCGCCACCGTGTACGACCTGGCGCTTCTGGACGACACCAATCCCCGCTCGCTGCTCTTTCAGCTAAACCAATTGGTTAAACATTTTGAGCGCCTCCCCGGCGAGCGGGAAAACGCGCTTCCCAGCCCCGGCCAGCGCATCCTTTTGGAATGCCTGACCTCTCTGCGCCTGCTCGATCCGCGAGTGTTGAACCGCCTGGATGGCGCGCCGCAGGAGAGCGAAGTCGGGGCGGTCGTCAAACAAATTGTCAGCGCAATGCCGCGGCTTTCCGACGCCATCGCCGCCGCGTATTTTGCGCATTCCGCCATTTCGCGAACTGGAGGGAAGACCGGGCCATGACTTGCGACATCATCCATCGAACCCTTTACGAGTACAGCGCGCCTGTGACGGTTTCACAACACGCGGCGCGGGTGGAACCTCGTTCGCTGCCGAATCACCAATACCTCGAAAGTTTTTCTTTGCGTATCGAGCCGGAGCCGTCGATCCGCAAGGTGCGCGCGGATTATTTTGGCAATCGAATTTGCTTTTTCAGCATCCAGGAAGTCCATCTGCGGCTGGAGGTTATCGCCGAATGCCGGGTGACCGTCGCGGAGGCGACGCCGCCCGCCTTGTTTTTATCGCCGGAATGGGAAGATGTGGCGCGGTTGTTTTCCGACCCGGTTTCGCCGAATGTGGTCGAGCCGTACGAATTTGTATTTGACTCTCCATTGCTGCGGGCTTCGCCCGCGCTGGCGGATTACGCCCGGCAAAGTTTCAAAGAGGATAGCCCATTGCTCGCCTCAGTCCTGGACCTCAACCGCCGCATCCACGCCGATTTTAAATACGACAAAATCGCCACAACCGTGGCCACGCCTCTGGAAGAAGTGATCAAAAACCGGCGCGGCGTCTGCCAGGATTTTGCGCACTTCGCCATTGCGTGTGTAAGGTCGCTGGGTTTGGCGGCGCGATATGTCAGCGGTTATCTCCGCACCCGGCCGCCGGAGGGCAAGCCGGAATTGGTCGGCGCCGACGCTTCGCACGCGTGGTTTTCCGTTTTTTGTCCGGGGTTGGGATGGATCGATTTTGACCCGACCAACAATATGATGCCCGGGACCGACCACGTGACGCTGGCTTTCGGACGCGATTTCGCGGATGTCAGCCCTGTCAGCGGCATCATTACCGGCGGCGGAAAACACGATGTCAAAGCTGGCGTGACCGTCAGCGTAGTCTAACGCAATGAAGTGGCGCATCCGACATCGCACGTTGTACACATATGCCACTCCCGCGAGAGACAGCTTCAACGAAGTCCGCCTCTTCCCTGTAAATAACGAGTATCAGGTCGTGGAGCGTTTTGATTTGATAACCGCGCCCGACGCTCCGAGGCGGCAGTATCACGACTTCTACGGCAATACCGTTTATCACTTCGATGTCGCCGCGCCGCATTCCAGCCTCCTTATCCAGACCGATGTTACCGTCTCGACCAATCCTGCTCCGCCGTTGGGTTGGGATTTTTTCCTTCCCGCCGGATCGCTGGCCGAACCGGCTTCCTTTGATTATCTTTCGGAGAGCCGATTCGTCGATATCGAGCCGTTTACCTGGCGCCTTGCGGTCGATGCGACTTCCGGCATTTCTGACTCATGGCAATCCGCGCTGGCGATCATGCGTTTTGTCCACCGATATTTGACCTACACGCCTGCGTCCACGCACGTCCACACGCACTTGCGCGATGTCCTTGCGAGTCGGTGCGGCGTCTGCCAGGACTTTGCGCACATGATGCTTGGGCTTTGCCGGACGCTGAGGATGCCCGCGCGATACGTGAGCGGTTATCTCGCCACGGAACGGGCCAGCGCAACTCATGCGTGGGTGGAGGTTTTGTTGCCGACGCTCGGATGGCGCGCGCTTGATCCCACCCATGACCGGCAAATCGACGGCGCCTACGTGAAGATCGGCTCAGGCAGGGATTATTCCGATGTGCCGCCCGTGGCCGGATACTACAAGGGTTCTCTGCGCCGGAAAATGGAAGTCGATGTAAAAATCGAGGCGGTATAAAAACTTGCCTTCGGCGGTGCGGCGATGTAACTGTCAGTTAAATGAAACGCATCACCAGACTCGCTATTTTTGAAGCCGCTTTTGCGCTCATGGCCTTTTCACTTGTGGCGCAGGAGAAGGTAAACCATTGGGACATCAGCAAAGTGGATGTTTCCAAATTGCCTCCCGCCGCTACGCAACCCGGCGTGACGTTTGACAAAGATATCAAGCCGCTCCTCGATGCCTCCTGCGTCGGATGTCACGGCAAGATGAAACCGCGCGCCGGTTTGCGGCTGGATAATCTGGAGGGTGTTCTTAAAGGCGGACGCGACGGGAAGATGGTCGTTCCCGGAGATAGCGCGAAAAGTTTGCTGGTCGCCGCCGCCGCGCGGATCGACGACCACATTGCCATGCCACCCAAGCATAGGCCCAGACCCGGCGGCCCGGGCGGTCCCGAAGGCGCGGGAGGCCCTCCTCCTGGCGCGCCTCCTCCTGGATCGACGCCCGATGCGGGTCCTCCTCCTGGCACTCCGCCTCCCGGCGGTCCCGCTCCCCAGGCAGGCGGTGGTCCTGGGGGCCCTGGCGGCCCTCACAAGCCTTCCAAACCATTGACAGAAGACCAAGTCGCGTTGTTGCGCGCGTGGGTTGATCAAGGCGCGAATTAAGCGACATGCCAGCGCCGTCCCAGCCGAAGTTGCGCGCTGTTCACGGGCAACCCTCCTGGCGAATCGCTTCGGATGAAGTCGAGGCGTTCGTCAGCGAACTCGGGGGTCACCTGGCTCCGGTTACCTTTGAACGTCGAAGCCGGCGCATCACGCCCTATTCCGTTGCGCCTTGGGCGGAAGAGCGGATTTTGCCTTCGGAGCCGCCGATCATCAAAGTTCTCCGCGGCGATTTTTTTTGCATGCCCTTTGGGGGGAACGCCGCCGCCTTTGGCAAAGAGAAACACCCCGTTCACGGCGAGACCGCGAACGCGCGGTGGCGCTTCGAATCGTTGGAAAAAAGCGCCGGCAAAACGACCCTGCATTTGAGTCTCAAGACGCGCGTCCGCAAAGCGCGTGTTGACAAGACGATCTCGGTGGCGGACGGACAGAATGTTGTTTACACCCGTCACGTCATCTCGGGTGGCTCCGGCCCGATGAGCCCGGGGCATCACGCGATGTTGAAATTTTCCGGCGAACCCGGAAGCGGAGTCATATCGACCAGCCGGTTTGTTTTCGGGCAGGTTTTTCCACAGACTTTTGAGCAGCCGGAAAAAGGCGGGTATTCCTCCCTCAAGCCAGGCGCGGAATTCCGTTCCCTCGACGCCGTCCCCGCGATGAATGGCGAAACCGCGGACCTCACCCGTTACCCGGCACGACGCGGGTTCGAGGATTTGCTCATGATCGTGGCTGACGCGACTGAGCCATTTGCGTGGACGGCGGTAACATTTCCGAAAGAGCGCTACGTCTGGTTCGCCTTGAAAGACCCGCGCATATTGCGGCAGACGGTGATGTGGATTTCCAACGGCGGCCGCCATTATCCCCCTTGGAGCAGCCGCCACACCGGTGTGCTGGGCCTGGAGGAAGTGACTTCGTACTTCCACCTCGGTTTGGCGGAATCCGCCGCCAAAAATCCAATGTCCGATAAAGGCTATCCCACAACGTTAACGCTTCGTCCCGACGCGCCGTTGAAAATTTCCTACATCATGGGCGTCGCCAAAATCCCGCCCGGTTTTGATCGCGTCGCACGCATAGAAGCGCAAGAGGAGCGGCCGGAAATCATCCTCCACGCCGCCAACGGCAAGCAAGCCAAGGCCTATGTGGACCTCGGCTTTCTGCGCGGCGATAATTAAGCCCTGGCTTATTTCGCAAAATCATCCGTGCGGAACGGAGACGCGGGTAATCCCGCCTTGTTCCACAAATTGACGACCGGATAGTTCGCCCAGCCATAGCGGACCGCCACCGGGTTTCGGACTTCGGGACAATAGACAACCACTTTGTCCGTTCCTTGAATATTCGCCAAAGCCCAGTGAAATTTTTCATCCGGCCCGGCGACAGCAAAGCCCTTCAAATCGCCGTCCCTCGCTTCCAGCCCGCCATCGACATGATCAAACGTCAATACTATGTGCATGCCTTCCTTGCGCATCGTCTTGTAAATGGGGCCGGAGTATTCAATGGGTTGATGATAGGCGATTGCGAGCGCCGCCAGCGCCAGCCGCTGACCCACGGGCTTTTTCTTCGTCGGATGAACGTTATGTTCCAAGCCGACGTCGGTGATCACCGCCATGCCGACGTTGGGCAGGCTTTGCGTTGATTTAAGTTGCGCCTCGCGCAGCGATGCCCAGGCGCTTTCGCGCGGCTCTTTTTGGATGTCCATGAAAGGCGCCAACTGGACGAGCAGAAAGGGAAAATCTCTCTCGCCCCATTGAGAGCGCCAATCCCGAATCAAATCCGGGAAAAGCTGGTGATATTGCTCGGCGCGTTCGAGGCTCCCGGCGTTGTTTTCGCCCTGATACCAGATGACGCCTTTCATTGAATACGGGATCAGCGGCGCGATCATTCCGTTATAAAGTTCCGCCGGCTTCCACGGCTGGCGAGGCGGCCGGTTGGTGAATTCGGCGCCGCTCTCCTGCGCCACGCGTTTCTTTTGTCGAAAAGATTCGAGGCTGTGTTGATAGTGGCTTTCCTCGACGGTCCATTCCTTGATGACCTCGCTTTCCCAACGCGGATTGGCGTTTAAATAATTATAATCCATCCACGACTCCGCCGATGTCCCGCCCCAATCGGATTCGATGACGCCAATCGGCACCTTTAACTTCGCCTGCAAATCTCGCGCAAAATAAAACGCCACCGCCGAAATGCCGGAAACTGTCTCCGGGGAGGATTCCTTCCAGTTTGCGCGGATGTCATTGGTTGGCGCATTCAAACGTGTGTGCGGCACTTTCATGAAATGAATCATGGAATTGGTGGCGGCGGCAATGTCATCGGCCGCCTCGAACGAATTTTTTAGGGGAAATTCCATGTTCGATTGCCCGCCGGCGACCCAAACCTCGCCCACGAGCACATTCGTAAACTGAAGGGTGTTGGCCGCGCTGATCGTCAGTGTGTCCGGCCCACCGGGCGTCAGATTGTGCAATTGCGCCATCCACTTGCCGTCTTTGGCCTGCGCCCAGACCGTTTCGCCGCAAAATTTGACGGTTACAACCGCGCCATCCTCGGCCCAGCCCCAAATGGCGGTCGTCGCGCCCTCCTGCAACACCATATTGTCGCCGAACATGTGCGGGACACGAACTTCAGACTGCACAGTACTCACCGGCGGCGTAAGAGCCGGTTGTTTGGTGGGAGTGTTGCATCCGGCCAGAAGCAGGGCGACGCCAAGCGCCGTTAGTTTTCGATAATCGTGAATCATCCGCGGATGCTGTAAAAAACATTCCCCGGCGTCAAGCGCATCCGTCTGAAGCGCCGAGCAAAGTCGCCGCCGTTGAGCTATATTGGTACAGGAAAGGAAAAACGAATATGGCAATCGAATTGAAGGAGATTAACAACGGCAAACTCATTGAAGTCACGCTGACCAACGAGCTGGTCAAAGAGGATTACGAAATACTTGTCCCTCTGGTTGACCGGATGATCCAGAAGCATGGCAAAATCCGGATGCTCCTGGTGATGCACAATTTTCACGGCTGGACAGCGGGCGCGGCGTGGGAAGACACCAAGTTTACGCTGCATCATTTCAACGATATCGAACGGCTCGCCATGGTCGGCGAAACAAAATGGCAGCATGGCATGGCGGTATTTTCCAAACCATTTACGACAGCGACAGTCCGCTACTTCGATTATTCGGCTCTGGCCGAGGCCCGGGCTTGGCTTGAAGAAGTTGAGCCGATAAAGGAAGCTTGACAGAGGGCGGGGCGGCGCATAATGTCGCCGGACTTGATGAAATTGACGGGAACATATTACATGATGGCCAAGCGCGGCGCTTGCTCGCGTCCCGTCTGGCGTTTCATCAATAATGCAAACCGCCGCGGCCAGCAGGAGGAAACGATCTAACCACCAAAATAAATTTTTTCCAGCCTGCTCGCCGAAAGGTCAGCAGGCTTTTTTATTTTCCATGAACCAGATTCATCCATCGCTTTTGTCGCGTCTGAGGGGATTGCCGCATCCGGCTTGGATTCTTTTTCTGGGCACTTTCCTGAACAAGTTCGGCACATTTGTCCTTCCGTTCCTGACGGTTTACTTGACGCGCCGCGGTTTCTCCCTGGCGGCTGCCGGGGCCGCTATGAGCGCGTACGGAATCGGCAGCCTCATGGCCTCGATCCTGGGCGGGCAACTTGCCGATACCATCGGACGCCGCAAAACCATCGTCCTCTCGATGTTTTCCGTCGCGGGCGCTATGTTGCTTCTGTCCCAATCGCATAGTCTTGTGGCGATTGTCGCCGCGACGTGGCTGGCGGCGCTGACCGGGGAATTGTATCGTCCCGCCAGCAGCGCGCTTTTGGCGGATCTTGTGCCGCCGGAATTGCGCGTGACGGCGTTCTCGGCATATCGCATGGCATTTAACGCGGGGTTCGCCTTCGGTCCCGCAACGGCGGGTTTTTTGGCGGAGCGAGGTTACTTCTGGCTGTTCGCAGGCGACGCGGCCACCTCGGTTCTCTTCGGCATAATTGCTCTCGCCCTGCTGCCGCGCACCCCTGTAACACGGTCCGAAAACGGCGGATGGACGTCCGATCTCAAAGTTCTCGCATCCGACCGGGAATTTCACCGCGTGCTGTTCGGGGCGTTTGTCATCGGCCTGGTATTCCTGCAAATCAGTTCGTCGTTTAGTTTGCACGTGACGCGCCTTGGTTTTTCGCCGGCGACGTACGGGATGATTCTTTCGCTGAACGGCGTGCTGGTGACATTCTGTGAATTGCCCATGACGTCGTTCACCGGCCGCTTTCGGCCGTGGCACATGATGGCTCTGGGTTACCTGCTTATTGCGATAGGATTCACCGGCAATGCGTTCGCGCATACCATTCCGGCCCTGATGGGATGCGTCGTTATTTTTACCTTCGGCGAAATGGCGACGTTTCCCGTTTCATCGGCTTACATCGCGGGCCTGGCCCCGGCGCATTTGCGCGGGCGTTACATGGGCGCGTATTCGCTGACCTGGTCCGCCGCGCTGATCTTCGCTCCGCAAATGGGGTTGCGCCTTCTTGCCATTGGGCCGAAGGCGCTTTGGTTCACGTGCGGCGCGTTGGGCCTCGCGGCGACGGCGATTGCATTTCACGGCCCTGTGAAAAGGTCGGAAATGGCCAAAACATTCGGTAGCAAAACAGTGGAGGCGGATTAAACTTTCGGCATGGAAATATATGATCATCCCACGTTTCGGATGGCCTGCCGGCAATTCGATATCACGGCTGATTTGCTGGAGATACCGGAAGATGAACGCGCCCGTCTGAAGTTTCCCAAACGCTCCATGACCGTCGCGTTGCCCGTTCATCTTGACGATGGCACGACCCGCGTTTTCACCGGCCATCGCGTTCAACATCATCTCACGCTGGGGCCGACCAAAGGCGGGTTGCGCTACCACCCGGACGTCGCGCTCGGCGAGGTTGCCGCGCTGGCGATGTGGATGAGTTGGAAGTGCGCCTTGGCCGGCCTGCCGTACGGCGGCGCCAAAGGCGGCATCGCTTGTGATCCGCATCAACTTTCTCAAAACGAACTCGAACGCCTCACCCGCCGTTACACCCAGGAAATGATCCCGTTCATCGGCGAAAAAGTCGATGTCATGGCGCCCGACATGGGCACCAACGAACAAACCATGGCGTGGATGATGGATACTTACTCCGTTCATACCGGCTACACAGTTCCTTCGATCGTCACGGGAAAACCAGTCGGAATCGGCGGTTCGCTCGGACGCCGTGAATCGACCGGGCGCGGGGTCAGTTACCTGATCAACCGCGTGATGGATATTATTGAATTGGAGCCGGGCAACGCCAGAGGCGTCGTGCAGGGATTTGGCAACGTCGGTTCCATCGCGGCATTTTCGATGGCGAAATACGGCGTGAAAATCGTCGGCATCAGCGATGTCTCAGGCGCTTTGCACAATGACAAGGGCATCGACTTGCGGGCGTTGGAGAAATATGTCGCGGAAAAGCGCGCCGTCACGGGATTCCCGGGCGCGGAAACGATTTCAAATGATGAACTCTTGCTCCTTCCCTGCGACATTTTGGTGCCCGCGGCGTTGGAACGGCAAATCACCGGCGAAAACGCGGCTCGGATAAAATGCCGGATTCTCGCGGAAGCCGCGAACGGTCCGACAACGCCGGACGCCGATGTCATCCTGAATCAGCGCGAAGATATTTTCATCATTCCGGATATTCTTTGCAACGCCGGCGGGGTCATCGTCTCGTACTTTGAATGGGTGCAGGACTTGCAGAGCTTTTTTTGGACGGAGACCGAGGTGATGGACAAATTGTTTCGCATCCTGGAGACGTCTTTCATGCAGACGCTGAACATGAGCCGGAAGCAAAAGATTTCGATGCGGGCGGCGGCTTTGAGCCTTGGCATTTCACGAGTGAGGGAAGCGAAGAAGATGCGGGGACTGTTTCCGTAAACCACGCCGCTCAATGTTGATTGAGAAATGTGATCAGCGCATTGAGCTTTTCCGAGAGCATTTCTTTGGGCGGCTTTGGGCGGCCATTGAATTCGGATGCCTGGAGGCTGCTCAAGCGGTGCGTTAAACCATCGAATTCCGCCTGGCGCATCCAGAAGTCTTTTTCCATTCCAATTATCAGGCTCTTGAAGTCGCCGACTCGAGTTTTGTAAAGCCTCTCGAATACATCCTCAGGGGGAATGGTCGCGGTGGAAATCTCCGACAGCCAACTTTTTATGCAGGCTTCGAGCGCGGTTTTTCTGACTGTTTTGGCGGCGTTGGCCTTGCGGTCTTTGATCAGAAAATGGATGCAGGCGGCGCCGATTAGCGCAGCAATGCAGAGGCTTGCGACCCAGCATACAGTTTCAGCGAGAGAACTCATTATCAGTGTGTCATGGGCACTGGGTCGCGATTGCGCCGAGAGCCTTCTTACCGCCGAGCGCGCGCGGCGTCAAGTTCCACATAAACCAGAATCGGGGTCATAATGCGGAATTTATTTTCTTTGCCGAGTCGCGGGATTTGTGGGAGAACTATGCCGGTACCGTATGAGAGCCGCTGTTTTTGTGGAGAGGGATGGTATTTTGAATTGCGACCGGGTGGAACGTAATCAACCCGCGCCGCCGCTCTCCCTGGATCAAATGGAGCCTAAAACCGATGCCATTGAACCGTTGCGCCATCTCAAAGCGTTGGGTTTTCTGCTGATCGCCACCACCAACCAGCCGGCCCTTTCCAGCGGCGAATTGTCTCGGCGCGAGCTGGACCGGATGCACGACATGTTGCGTCGGATTTTTTTGCTGGATGACCTTCTAGTCTGTCCGCACGACGCGGGCGATTTTTGCCCGTGCCGAAAACCCAAGCCGGGACTGTTCACCGAGGCCGCCTTCAAATGGCACGTGAACCTGGAACAATCGCTGGTCTTGAGCAACAAATGGCAGGACGCCGAAGCGGCCCGTAACGCCGGGTGCACTTCCCTGCTGATTGATTCACCGTGGATCGGCAAAGGGCACCACGACATCGTGTTGGGCAGCGTAGGGGAAGCGGTGCAGAAGATCACACGGCTGCATTCGATGGGAAGCCGCGTTGTGGCGGCGCCGGGTGTTGTAAATTCTTACTGAGTCCGCGCGGACACGGCTGAAGGCGCCGGTAAGTCGCTTTCCGAGAACACTCGCTGGCCGCCTCCCACATAAATCCGGCCATCATCGGTGCCCCGCAGGACAGGCCGCGTTAAAGTATATTCATAAGTTTGCCGCACGAAGAGGACGCCGTCCGGGCTGATGATGGAGTAGGTGAAACCTCTGGCGCCGGTTTGCATCAGGACGTGCAAATTGTTGAGACGGTCCATTTGCGCCTCGGGTTCGCTAAACGAAAGCATCCTCGACAGCGGAAAGACCTTGAGCGTGCGGCCGGTTCCGTCTTCGAGGCGAAAATAGAGTTTCAATTCATCGAGGTAAGCAACCTTGATCAAGCTATAACCGCGAATTTCCGGCGGGGCATTGGAAACACCCGGCGGGGGCGGAACTCCAAATTGCAATTCGGCGAGGCCGTGTATGGGTACGCCGTTGGCGAGGGTAAAGCTGGCTGGTTTGCAGACGATTTGTTGTTTCCATTGGGCGATGTTGATCGTTGCGCCGATTCGATAACCGCCCGGCGCGCGAAAATCAAAATAAGGCGTAGGATTGAGCTTGAGGGCGCCGCTTTGGCCCGAGACCAGCGTAAACTTGCCTTTTACGGGCATTACACCGGTTTTGGCGACGACGAAATTGTTTTCGCCGACGATGTCGAAGCTGATCCAATTGTTGTCCAGCCCGAAAGTCACCGGCTGGCCGGACCGATTATAGATTTTGACTTTCAACTGCAAGTCTTCGCCGGGCAGGTATTGGTCCTGCGCCAATACGATCTCGGCTGTGACGCCGTTGTATTGCGCGCGGACAGGAATGGCGGCCAGCGTCAGCAGCGCCAACAGGAAAGCAAACCTCTTCATCGTCGCGATTGTAGGATTGATGAAGGCGGGATTCAAGATTCAAATGCGTGATCAGGCTGACTGCGCCGTCAACGGCATTCCGGCAAGTTTCTCCAGCACGCGCAAGGGGGATTTCTCCGGGGCGACCAAGGCTTGCAGAGGGATGATGAAGGTCTGTTCCAACGCGTATTGCCCCGACAAAACGGCGTGCGGGACGGAATCCGTGTAGCAAAGCCATGTGGAGCCGGGGGCGTATTCGATGCGTGTTTTCGGGCAGGATTGCTGGAAATCAGTGTTTTCCTTGAGATAATCGTGGAAACGCAGCATAAAACGGTCGTAAGCGGAATGGTCCACCGCTTTCATGCCAAATGCCTTTTTCAAGGCGCGAACCAAAGGGTTGGAACGCGGACTTCCGTGCGCGGCAAACCCCGCCAACCCGGCGTCTGCCGCAAATTTCCCGGCCAATGTTGAAAACCCGTCTGTGGTGTTCCAAATGCGTCCCTCCGTGGGGTTTACATTGGTGAAGCAGCGGAGGATGCGCCGTCCGTGCATGGGCCGGGTGGGAAAAGCGTCAAAATGCAGCAGATCGTTGCGTTTATGGACGGGCAGGTCGCGCCCTTCTTCCTGTTCCGGGCGAAAACTCGCGTAATCGAGCTGGAAGTGTTCGGTATAAGGCATCAGCAGGTGACGAATAAAACTCGTGACATGCTGGGAATAACGCCGCATGACGGTCTTCAGACGCTGCACGTCGGCGGGGTCGCCTGCCGCGCCGCGAAGAACGTCCTGGCGCGGGCGGAAAGAGACATTTTTGTGAAGGCGCGACCCGCTCTGGCGCTGGGAGAGGAGAAATTGCAGGTCTTCGCCGGGAAATTCAAAGGGGATGCCGTCAAAATAAAGGATCCGGCCATCTTCAAGGTGTTCGCAACACTGGCGGGAGAGCATCGCGGCATCCACGGGGGAACTCCAGCCCGGCGGCAACTTAAAGTTATCGATGTGGACCAAAACATCCGTGGCAGCCGGCGCATGACGGGCGGTCCCGGTTGAAGTAGTATTTGAGGGTGTATTTGTGAGTATCATGGGTTTTCGCCCAACAAGACGGCACCCAAAGTGTCCCTCCCAAAGTGGCAAGTCAAGTTGAAACCCTGACATATTTTTCCATCCGGCACTCGAAGCCGCCCATATCGACTTTTTGCTGGAACTGTAATTTTAGAAGTGGATGCGGGGATGAATTGGATATTGGATTCACAAATACCAAGCGTCCGTCCGGCTTGAGCACTTTAACGCTAACGTTAAAAAGGTCCCGAATCAATTGCTTGAGATCGGCAACCGGCACGCGCATGCCCATTGGCGGATTTGTGATGATCAAGGTCGGCGCAGGGCCACCCAGGGCGATCCGCCGGAAGTCGCCGCAAATGAATTTCGCCGGAACGGATTTCAGTTGCGCCGCGGCAAAATTAGTTTGCGCGATGCCAGGCGCCTCACTGCTGAGGTCGGTTCCATAAACGCTCCGAATCCCGCCGAGTACCGCGCTTTCAATCAGTTCCGAGCCTGAACCGCAAAACGGATCCCAAATGACTTCGTTCTGAACACGCCCGGCGAGGCGGGCGAGGCAGGCGGCCAATTGCGGATGGGAGGCGGCCGGGACGTCCCGCTGGCGATAGGCAAAGCGAGGGTCGGGGGTCATATTCGGGCGCAGTTCGACCAATTGGCCGCCGGCATTGGGATAAATGTCGATTGTCCAGGTGACGCTCCGGGGGTCATTGAGAATTTCCGGGCAATTGGAGTAAACGAGATTGGCGAGGCGATCGACGGCGGCCCTTTGGTGGCCCTTTTCAACAAAATTGAGGCGATAGCGAATCGCGCCATCGGTAAAAGCGCGTAAAAGCCGCTTTGATAATTCCGAGGTGATCACGCTGGCGAGAGCTTCGGTCGAGTCCGTTTCGACGGCGCCTAAAACGAAACCGACGGAGCCAAAGCACCTCATCGCGTAAATATCGGCGATGGAAAAGGGAGCGACGGGGACAATTCTGACTCTGCCGGGCTGTACGTCCAGTAGGCGAAATTTTCCACGCACCTCTTCGCTGACAAATCGCTCCAAGCCTTTGCGTCCTCGCAAATGAATCCGCAATTGGGCGTCATCAGCGAGAACGGCGTTGATACGGACGGCGCTCGGGCTTTGCTTGCGCGCGATGCTGGCTTTGACCTTTTGCTCGACGTCGCCCCCCACGCCATGCTGGAGCGTGGCGGGTCCGCCAATCCGGGCGAGGGTTTGCGCCAGGATATTTTTCTCGCGTTCCTCGGTGGCGCTTTGCAGCGCGGAAAGCAGTTTCTGCTCTTCATTGGCTCCCGCGCCGATTTTGGGCATGGCGGCGATGGCGTAGCGGCGAACTTTTTCGGAGGGGTCCTCCAACAAACCTCGAAGCCATTGCCGGACTTTCTCGGTGTCGTCCGGCGGGCCGGACTCGGCGAAAACAACTCCGACCGCGCGAATGACCGCCGCTCTTTTGATTCGTTCCGCTGGGAGCGCGGCGTTGAAGCGGGGAACTTCCTCGTTCCATAACTCTGGCCAGGATCGTCGGCGCAACTCTTTGTAGAGTTCCTTGGCGGCGTTTCTGTCTTCGGCTTTCATGGCGGAGTTGTTATAATGGGGAAGCGATTATGAAACGATTTTTTTCGCGGAACATTGAGCGAAAGGGGCGAATTGCCCGGGGAACGATTTCGGTTTGCTTTCTTGTTGGGGCGTGGTTTGCGTTTAAAGTGGCTTGGCCGGCCGGGGCTGTTCTTGTTGTCGCGGGGGGTTTTACGATGTTTGAGGCAATGCGAGGATGGTGCGTCATGCGTGCCTGCGGGATTAAAACGAAAATGTAGCCCACTTGCGCATTGCGTGAATTGTGAAGCGGGCGTATCCATTTAGCAGGAATGCCTTGCCACAATTTACGGCTGTCACGGGCTTGGTTAACGTCCGCGACACTCGGGCTGGCGGCGGGCGTTTTTCTCATCCTTCAAAGTCCGGCGGCGGCGCAATCCATCGAGGAAACGCAGCAGGAGTTTCTGCGCGGGCATTACGATGCGGTAATCAAAACGGCGCGGAAGAAGGCTGAGGAGCAGGATTATGGCGGGACTTGGCGGACTTTGCTTGTAAAAACATTGCTGACTGTGGGGCGCTACGATGAAGCGCACAAAACCGCAATGGCGGCGCTGGCGGATTATTCGGGCGGGCTGGAAATGCGATTGCTGGCGCGGCAAACGTTCCTGTTTCAAGGCGACCGGCACGGGGCGGAACGGCAACTGGAGGAAATCAAAAGCCTGATCGAACGCCGCGCGGGAGCGTTTGACAGCGAGGATGCGCCGGCGCTCGGTGAGGCTTTGCTGATGCTGGGCCTGGAGCCGCGATTGGTGCTGGAGAATTGTTTCCGACGCGCGGAAACGATGGACCCGCCGTTGCGCGACGCGTTTCTCGACGCGGGCCAATTGGCGCTCGATAAACATGATTTTGTGCTGGCGGCGAATACATTTCAGGCGGGGCTGAAAAAATTTCCGGACGATCCCGATTTGGAAGGCGGATTGGCGGCCGCTTATCAATCAGGCGACCAGGAACAAATGGGGAAGGAAATCGAAGCGGCGCTGGCCGTCAATCCGCATCACGTTCCGAGCCTGCTTCTCCTGGCCGATCATATGATTGACGCCGAACAATATGAGGAGGCTGAGAAGCAATTGGCGCTTGTGCTAGAGGTCAATCCGCACCAACCGGACGCGCTGGCTTATCGCGCCGTGCTGGCGGAATTGCACAATGATCCCGGAGTGGCGAAGGAATTCCGGGCCGAAGCGTTGAAATATTGGGACACCAATCCGAAGGTGGATTACATCATCGGGCTGAAGCTGGCGCAAAAATACCGGTTTGCGGAAGCGGCGGATGAACAGAAGCGGGCGCTGGGGTTTGATTCTTCGTATTTGCCGGCGCGGCGCGAATTGGCGGAGGATATGTTGCGTTTGGGCAATGACAGCGAGGGCTGGCAGCTTGCGCAGACCGTCCATTCCCAGGACGATTACGACGTTACCAGTTACAACCTTGTCAAGTTGCACGACCAGATGGAGAAGTTTCAAACGCTGACGAACGCGAACTTCATCGTCGAGATGTCGCCGCACGAAGCGGAGCTTTACGGCAGCCGGGTGCTCGATTTGCTGGGGCGCGCGCGAGAGACCTTGTGCCGCAAATATGGCGTGGAGTTGGATCAGCGGACGACTGTCGATATTTTTCCGGAACAGAAGGACTTCGCGGTGCGGACTTTTGGAATGCCGGGGAATCCCGGTTATCTCGGCGTTTGCTTTGGATCGGTGATCACGGCGAATAGTCCGGCGTCGCAAGCGCCGAATCCGGCGAATTGGGAGGACGTTCTGTGGCACGAGTTCTGTCACGTTGTGACGTTGACGTTGACGAAGAATCGGATGCCGCGATGGTTGAGCGAGGGCATTTCCGTTTACGAAGAGCGGCAGGCGAACCCGGCGTGGGGCGAGCGGATGAACCTGGCTTATCGCGAAATGATCATCACGAACGGCCTGACGCCGTTAGGCGAATTGAGCGGAGCGTTTCTGACGCCGAAAACTTCGCGGTCGCTTCTTTTCGCGTATTACGAGTCGTCGCTCGTGGTGGAGTTTGTGGCGCAGCAATATGGTTTGGACACGCTCAAAGCGATATTGCGCGATCTGCGCGACGGTTCGGAAATCAACAAGGCCATCGCCGCCCACACGGCTCCGATGCCGGACCTCGAGAAACGGTTTGAAAAGTTCGCCCGCGACAAGGCGGAAAACCTCGCTTCTGGCGCCGACCTCCAAAAACCGCCAGAGGATCGCAACGGCCTGGACTTTTCGCTCTGGGAAAAAATGCACCCGAACAATTATTATTTGAAACTGGAGACGGCGGAAAAATTGATCGAGGCGAAAAATTGGGCAGACGCGAGACCGGCGGTTGAATCGCTGGCGACCATGTATCACGGAGAACGGCGGGCGGATAACCCGCTTTGGCTGCTTGCCTTGATCGAGCGCAATCTCAATGAAACCAACGCGGAGCTTGCCACGCTGGAGAAATTCGCGGCGCAGGAATCAGATTTCGAGGAGTTGGATGTCCGGTTGATCGAATTGTGCGGCGCGCGCGAGGATTGGACGAACGAAATCAAGTACGCGGAGCAATTACTGGCCATCAATCCCCTCATTTTGGCGCCTTATGCCGCGCTGGGCGAGGCGGGGGCCGCTTGCGGCAAGAACGACGAGGCGATTGACGCGTATCGAAAATTACTTTTGCTTGACCCGCCGGACCCGGCGGAGGCGCATTATCAATTGGCCCGGCTGCTGCACGCCCGAGGAGGTTCGGAAAGCGAAGCCAAGCGGCAGGTGCTGGAATCGCTTGAAGACGCGCCGCGCTTTCGCGATGCGCAACGGCTGCTGCTGGAAATCGAAGGCCATTCGTGACTGATTTTTACCAAACTAAATGAATACCGTTACTGAAGAACGCGAAGCTGTGGAGCGCCTGACGGCGGGCCGCGCCCGAATTGAGGCTGAATTGGGGAAGACAATTGTCGGCCAGAAGGAAGCCATTGAGCAGATTCTCATTGCGCTTTTTGCGGGCGGACATTGCCTGATCACCGGAGCGCCCGGGCTTGCCAAGACGTTGTTGGTAAAATCAATTGCGCAAATCTTCCATCTCAAATTCCAGCGCATCCAATTTACGCCGGACCTGATGCCGGCGGACATCACCGGGACGGAAATTTTGCAGGACACGGGCGAGGGGCGGAAAATGACTTTTCTGCGCGGGCCGATTTTCGCGAACATGATTCTTGCCGACGAAATCAACCGCACGCCGCCGAAAACGCAGGCCGCGCTGCTGGAGGCGATGCAGGAACATCAAGTGACTTCCGCGGGCGTTCGGCATGTGCTGGAGGAGCCGTTTTACGTTCTGGCGACGCAAAACCCCATTGAGATGGAAGGAACCTATCCGCTGCCCGAAGCCCAGCTTGACCGGTTCATGTTCAACGTGGTGATTAATTATCTGGGAGAGGACGACGAAGTCGCCGTCATCCAGCAAACGACCGAGCGCCGCCCCGCGGCGATCGAGCCGATTTTCACGGGGGAAGACGTGTTGCGCTTCAACAATCTGGTGCGCAATGTGCCGATTTCCCAAAACCTTGCGCGTTACGCCGTGCGATTGACAGCGGCGTCGCGTCCCGGACAGCCCGGTGCGGCGGCGTTTGTCAACGATTGGGTAAGTTGGGGCGCGGGGACCCGGGCCGGCCAGTTCCTTGTGCTGGGAGCGAAGGCCCGCGCGCTGTTGCAGGGGCGCACACATGTTTCCGCCGAGGACATCCGCACGCTGGCCGCGCCGGTATTGAGGCACCGGGTGCTGGTCAATTACCGGGCGGAAGCGGAGGGAACGAGCGTGGAAGCGGTTATCCGCAGATTATTGGAAACCGTCAGCGAACCGGGCGCGACCTGATGAATCCATATGCGCGGTGTGCGTTCAGCCAATCCGATGTCGTCCAAGTCCGAAGCGGGATTTGTCGATCCCAAGGCTTTGATGGCGATTCGGAATCTGGAATTGCGAGCGCGTGTGGTGGTTGAAGGTTTTTGGAACGGTTTGCACCGCAGTCCTTATCACGGCTTTTCAGTTGAATTTTCCGAGTATCGGCCTTATTCGCCGGGGGAGGACACGCGCTACCTGGATTGGCGGCTCTATGCGCGCTCGGACCGGTACTACCTCAAAAAATTTGAAGAGGAAACCAATCTGCGCTGCCATTTGCTGGTCGATCAAAGCCGGTCGATGGGCTACGGCTCACTGGGCTACTCGAAATCCGATTATGCGCGGACCTTCGCGGCGACGCTTGCGTGGTTTTTGAACGCGCAGGGCGATGCCATTGGGCTATTCACGTTCGACGAACGAGTGCGCGAATATTTTCCGGCGCGGCATCGGCACGGGCATTTGCGCCAATTGATGCTGGCGCTGGAACACTCGGGGGATGGAAAACAAACGAATCTTCGGGAACCGCTTCGCCGCGCCGCCGAACTTGTCCGCAAGCGCGGAATGATCGTACTGATCTCCGACTTGCTCGCGCCGACGGATGAACTGGAACCGCATCTGGCCCGTCTCACCGCGGCGGGGCACGAGATCGTCGTGTTCCAGGTGCTCGATCCCAACGAATTGTCCTTCGACTTTCACAATCCTTCGCTTTTCCACGACGTTGAGAGCGGACGGGATTTTTATATTGACCCGGATTTGGAACGCTCGGATTACCAGCGGCGGCTGGAGGCGCACATCGCGGAGATCGAGCGCATTTGCCGGAAGCTGGGTTTTGCTTATCACCGCGCTGTCACGAACCGCGCGATGGATTTGGCGTTGATGGATTTTCTCCGGGGCCGTCTCCGGCGCGGTCGATTGATCCGGCGCCGAGCGCAACGAGGATTGCCCGCATGAGCTTTCTTACGCCTTTATTTTTGTTGGGCGGCTTGGCGATTGCGGGGCCGATCCTGTTTCACTTGATCCGGCGCGTATCGCGGGAACGAACCCCGTTCAGTTCGCTGTTGTTTCTAAAGCCAACGCCGCCGCGGACGACACAGCGGCGTAAACTGGAGCATTTATTTCTGTTGTTGTTGCGCTGTCTCTGTTTGCTTGCGCTGGCGGGAGCGTTCGCGCGGCCATTTTTTGCGAAAGAAGCGCTGCCGGATTTGTCAACAAAGCGGCGGGAGCTTGTTATTGTCATTGACACCAGCGCGTCGATGCGTCGGGCTGGATTATGGAGCAAAGCGCAGGCGCTTGCGGAGCAATACATCGATAGGGCTGAACCCGCCGACGACGTCGCGCTGATGACGTTTGATCGCCAGTCGCGCACGGTGTTCAGCATGGCCGAATGGTCGGCCTGGCCGGCGGACCAGCGGGCGGCGCTGGCGCGTCAACGATTGGCGGCGCTTTCTCCGGGCTGGATGGGCACACGGCTTGGACTGGCGTTGATCGAGGCCGCCGGGCAATTCCAAACGCATGCCATTGGCGGCGAACCACCCAGCAGTCGCAACATTGTTTTGATCTCCGATTTGCAGGAAGGCGCGAAACTCGAGGGATTGCAGGGGCGCGAATGGCCCACCGGGATGCATGTGACAGTGGAGCGAGTTGCGGGAGCGCAACAGTCCAACGCGGGACTGGAAATCATGGAGCAATCGACCGGTTACGCGCGCGTGACCAATTCAAAGGATTCGCTGAAGGAGAAATTTCGACTTGCCTGGAAGGAAGGCGGGGAGGGGACGGACATTTATTTGCCGCCGGGCCAAACGCGAACTTTTCCAACGCCAAAACCGCCCTCAGGAATGACAACGGGGACGCTGCAATTGTCCGGCGACGACGCGGATTTTGACAACACGAGTTGTTTCGCCGCGCCGGAAATCCAGGAGGTATCCATTTGTTACCTTGGCGGGGATTCGACAAACGACCCGTCGAAGCCGCTCTATTATTTGGAGCGGGTTTTTCCGGCTTCGCCGCGCCGCCGTGTGACTGTGGTAGGCTCCAATTCGCTGGACCAGGCGGGGTTCGCGGTCGTTCCGGGAGGGCTGGACGCCGGGGAGATCACGGCTTTGCGCGGCTGGGTTGAGAGCGGGAAAACGGCGCTGCTGCTGTTGACCGGACAGCCATCGGCGCAAGCGCTGGCGGGATTGCTGGATGCGCCGGAGGTCCAGGTAACCGAAGGCACTGGAGATTACGCGCTGCTGGCGGAGATCGACTTCAAGCATCCGATTTTCGCGCCGTTTGACGATCCGCGCTACAGCGATTTCACCGCGATTCATTTTTGGAAACATTGGCGATGGGAGATACCGCCTGCGCTCCACGCGTCCGCGCTGGCGAAGTTTGACGACGGTTCCCCGGCCCTTGCGCAAATCGCCGTTGGCAAAGGGAATGTTCTCGTTCTTGCATCGGGCTGGGCGCCGGACCAAAGCCAGCTTGTGGTATCCAGCAAATTTCCGCCGCTGATGGAAACGATGCTGGATTGGAGCGGCTTTGGCGCGCCGGCGCGATTTCAATTCCGAACCGGCGATGCGATTCCCTCGCCGAATTTTGCCGACCGCTCCGTCCAATGGAAAAGGCCGGATGCGCGGGAGATAACATTGCCCGCAGGCGCGGCTTTTACCGACACTGATCTGCCGGGAATATATGTGGCGGCCAGCGACGGCAAAGAGCGGCGATTCGCGGTGAACCTGCCTTTGGAGGAGAGTCGCGTGGCGCCGCTTTCGGTGGATGACCTGGCCCGCCTCGGCGTGCCGATCGGACCTTTGACGGAGCAGGCGGCTGCCGTCACGCGCATTCATCAGCGGCAATTGCAGCGGGCTGAGTTGGAAAACAGGGAGAAACTCTGGCGTTGGTTCATCCTCGCGGCGCTGGCAGTTCTTGGAGTCGAGATTATCTTGAGCGGAAGCATGACGCGCGGCTTGAGAACCGCGGGAACGGCGCAATGATGGAACCCCGCCTGAAAAATGAATTGGCCGAATTGGAGCAGATGCTCCGGCGCGCGAGATTGTGGCGCGCGATGGCGATTTGCTGGCTCGCGGCGGCGGCGCTTGGCGGTGTGTTTCTTTTGATGGGATGGCAGTCGCGGGCGGCGTGGACGATTCCGCTATTGGGGGCGCTGGCGGCTGGCGCCGTCCTCTGGGCGCGGAACCGCGCCCGTCCTTCCGATCTTCGTGCTGTTGTCGCGGCGCTTGAACGCGAGCATCCCGAATTGCGGCATTTGCTCTCAGCCGCGGCGGAGCAGGAGCCTGACCCGGCATCTGGCGATTTCCGGTTTTTGCAATTGCGGGTCATCGACGCCGTTTTGGCGCATCCCGGCCGAGTTCACTGGCGGCTGGCGTTGGAGCGAAAATTGTCTGTCGCCAGCGCGGCCAATCTCGCCGCGCTTTTGAGCGCGGTCGTCCTTTTCGCGGTGTTGGGCCGCAACGCCAGCCATCCGATTTTTCGATCTTTGCTGGCGCCGGAAGTCACGGTGACGCCTGGCGATACACAAGTCGAACGCGGTTCCAGCCTGGTGATTTCGGCGCGCTTCGGAGGGCAGCCGCCACCGGACGCGATACTGGTCATGGCCACGGCGTCGGGCAAGACGCGGCGCATCCCGATGGAGCGTCATCTTGCCGACCCTGTGTTTGGGGCGAGCCTGAGCGAGGTTTCCGAGGAAGGGAATTATCACGTCGAATACAGAGGACGGAAAACCGGGGATTTCAAGGTCAAGGTTTTCGATTATCCATCGCTGCTTCGGGCCGACGCGCTCCTGAACTTTCCCAAATACACCGGGTTGAGCAATCAAACGATTCTTGACACGCGTCGCGTCACCGCCATAGAGGGCACACGGCTGACGTACACATTCCAGCTTAACAAGCCGGTGACAACGGCGGCGTTGGTGTCAACAAATCACTCGCTCAACCTCGCGTTGCGGGACGGCGCGATTGCCGTGCTTCCCGATTATCTTTTGACCAATAGCGGGCAGTATTCGCTTGCGCTTAAGGACGCCGATGGCCGCTCGAGCAAATTTCCCGCGGACATTATCATTCGCGTGCTCACCAACAAGCCGCCGGAGTTGAAATTGCTTTTCCCGAGCGGCGACTCGCGGGTTTCGCGGCTTGAAGAGTTGCAATTGAAGGCGGAAGCCCGGGGGGAATTCGGTCTGGTGAAATACGGCATCGGATACGGATTGGCCGGCGAAGAACCGCGTTTTGTGGAACTTGGGAAATCGGCGCAGCATGACGAAAAGCGCCAGTTCAATTATCTTGTCCCGCTCGAAACCCTACATTTGGAGGAGGACCAGGTGCTGGACTATTTTGTGTGGGCGGACGATTTTGGGCCGGACGGAAATATTCGCCGGACTTTCAGCGACATGTTTTTCGCGGAGGTTCGTCCGTTCGAGGAAACTTATCGCGCCGAGCAAGGAGGCGAAGGGCAGGAAGAAGGCCAGAGTCAGGGCAACGCCGGGGTCAAACTGGCGGAGATGCAGAAGGAAATCGTCATCGCGACCTGGAAATTGCGACGCGAAAAACCGTTCACCTCAACCACGAGGTCCCCATGAAAAAGCAGGCTTTAAAAATAATAATCGTCGCCGCTCTTTTCGCGGCGCCCGCCAGCTTCGGCGCGGGCTACACGAATGATGTCGCGACGGTTGGCGAGGCGCAGGCGCAGGCGCTCGACGAGGCGCGCGCAATGCTGGAGCGGACCGAAAAACCGGCCGCCAAAGAAGCGCTTCAAAAAGCCATTGAGGAAATGGAGCGGGCCAAAACGATGCTGGCGGACGCGAAGAAAAAGCCGGAAACCCTCGAGGCGGCGGTGGCGGCGGAACAGGCGGCTTACCAGGATATTCTTAAAACGGTTCCGCACGACTTCAGGATTTCGCGCAGCGGTCGGGGCAAGGGCGGAGGACAGGCGGGACAGCCGGGCAGCCGGCAGCTTGATCAATTGGAATTGACGAGCGAAGACAATCGTTACGAAACCGAGCGCCAGGCCATGGCCGCGCCAACTCCGCAACAACGCGAGCAATCGCAGATTGCGGACCGGTTGAAGCAGTTGGCGCAACGCCAGCAGGATTTGAATGATCGGCTGAAGGAATTGCAAACCGCGCTGGCCGAAGCCCGCACGGACCAGGAGCGCGAGGAAATTCAGCGGCAGCTCAAGCGCCTGAGCGACGAGGAAAAACAGATGCTCGCCGACGTGGATGACCTGCGCCAGCAGATGGATCAATCGCAGAACGCGGATTCGATGTCCAAGGCGCGGCAGCAATTGGACCAGGCTCGTTCGGATACACAGCGCGCGTCGCAGGAGTTGCAAAACCAATCGGTTTCTCAGGCGCTGGCGGCGGGCACGCGGGCGCAGGAGGGAATGCAGAATCTCCGGGAGAATTTGCGGAAACAGGCGTCGAGCCAATTCACGGACCAAATGCGCCAGTTGCGCTCCCAGGCGCGGGATTTGGCAATTCAGCAGGAGTCCATCGGAACCAATCTGGAATCTCTGGAGAACCCGGATCGCAAATCGCTGGATGATTCGGCGCAGCGTCAAGAATTGGCGCGGAAAATGGCGCAACAGGAGAGCGCGCTGACCAATATCCTCGGCGAAATGCAAAACGTCAGCGAACAGGCCGAGACATCCGAACCGCTGCTTTCGCAGCAGCTTTACGACACCCTCCGCCGCGCCAGCCAGATGCACAACGACAACCTTCTCCAAACCGCCGAGCAGCTTGTTGATCACGGGTTGGTCACACAAGCCGCGGGGGCTGAGAGCGCCGTCCGCAAAAATCTTAACGAGATTCGCGACAAAGTGGAACGCGCCGCGGAAAGCGTGCTGGGCAATGAAACTGACGCCTTGCGCTACGCCCAAAAGGAATTGGACGACCTTTCGGCCCAAGTCGCAAAAGAAGGGGCTGGCGCCGCGACGAACTCGGCCGCCGCCGGCACAAAACCGGGCAGCGGCGGTCAACAGGAGTCAAGTCAAAAGTCCGGCAAGGCTGGCGTTGGCGCGCAACCTGGGTCCGCACAGGGCAAGGGCGCCTCGGGACGCGAAGCTGCCAATGGCCAAGGGAGGACGGGTACCGAGCAGGGCTCCGCCGGCGATCAGCAGGGTGCGGAGCGCGCTTTGGGTAATGGCGGACAAGGTGGAGACGGAGATCGATTGCGGGAAGCGGCCCAAGCGTTCGGTGGCGCGACAAGGAGTGGGGGGCGCGGAGGTCTGGGAAATAATGGGCCGATTACCGGAAACAATTTTGTTGACTGGTCGGATCGAATGCGTGATGTCGAGCAGGTCGTCGATTCGCCGGAATTGCGCAATCAGTTGGCGTCGGTGCGCGAGCATGTGGCGGCCCTTCGCGCGGATTATCGGCAGCACGGCCGGAAACCCGATCCGAAATTCCTGAGCGCCCAGGTGCTCAACCCTCTGGCCGAAGTGCGCACCCGGCTGGACGAAGACCTCGCCCGGCTCGCGAATGTCAAAAGTCTGGTTCCGCTCGACCACGACCCAGTGCCGGAAAATTATTCCGAAATGGTCCGAAAGTATTACGAAAAGTTGGGAGGAGGTCAGTGATCGTCTTTTCCGGGCGAACATGGCTCATCCCAGTTTTGGTCCTGGTTGTGGCCCTTGCGGCCGCTTTGGTCTGGTCTGGGCGTCGCGGCCATGCGGGGCGCGGTATTCGTCTTGGATGCGGATTGTTGAAGCTGGCCGGCGTTTTGGCCCTGGCGCTTTGTTTGTTGGAACCGTTGCGTGTCAGCCAGCGGGCGCACCCGGGCGCAAATCTTTTTGCGCTCGTTGTGGACAACAGCCAAAGCATGCAAATCAAAGATGCCGGCCAAACCCATTCGCGCGGCGACCTGCTGCGCGGCGACCTGACCAACGACGCCGCCGGCTGGCAGGCGGATTTGGCGTTAAATTTTCAACTGCGCCGTTACACGTTCGATTCGCAATTGCAGGATTCGCGCGATTTCGGCGATTTGAAATTCGATGGCCACGCTTCCGCCCTCGAAACGGCCCTGCGCACAGCCGCCGATCGTTGGCGCGGCCAGCCTGTTGCGGGCGTCCTATTGTTTTCCGACGGCAATGCAACAGACATCACGCCGGACCTCTCCGGCCTGGAAGGTTCTCCGCCCGTTTATCCAGTGGTTCTTGGCGATGACGGGTTGCGCGATATTGCGCTGGAAAAAGTGACCGCGAGCCAGACCGCTTTTGAAGACGCGCCGGTGACGGTGCAAGCCGAGGTTGCCGCGCACGGATTTTCCGGCGAGCAAGTGGACACGCGCCTGATTGAAGTTGGCGCGGGCCTTTCCAACGTTGTGGCGGAACAAAAACAATCCGCCGCCGGTGACGACAGCAACTTGAACTTTCGTTTTCAAATTCAGCCTGACAAACCGGGCCTCCATTTCTACGAAGTTGAAACGCGCGCCCAAAGCGAATTGGGCGGCCCAAATTCCCAAACGCGCGAGGCGACTCTTGTCAATAATCGGAAAATGGCGGTTGTCGATCGCGGGCAGCAACCGTTTCGCATTCTTTATGTCGGTGGCAGGCCCAATTGGGATTTTAAGTTTCTCAATCGCGCGGTTTCGGACGATCCCCAGGTGCAATTGGTGGCGCTGATTCGCATGGCGCGCCGTGAGCCAAAATTTTCGTTCGCAGGGAACGAGTTGAGCAATCCGCTGTATGGCGGATTTGGCGACACCAATGAGGAAACCGTCCGCTACGATCAACCGGTCCTCACGCGGCTCAATACAAAGGATGAATTCGAACTGCGGGGCGGATTTCCAAAGACCGCCCCCGAACTGTTCCGCTACGACGCGGTCATTTTTGCCGATGTCGAGGCGGATTTTTTTACGCACGACCAAATGGTGTTGATGCAACGATTCGTCTCCGAGCGAGGCGGCGGATTTCTGATGCTGGGCGGCGCTGAGTCCTTTCGCGAGGGCAACTACGCCGGCACGGTGATCGGTTCGATGCTTCCGGTTTATTTGAACCAGCCTGGCTCCGCAAAACTGCCTTCTGATTGGAAGCTCAACCTCACACGCGAAGGCTGGCTGCAACCGTGGACCCGATTGCGCGCGACCGAAGCCGAGGAAAAGACGCGCCTGGATGCCACCGCGCCGCTCGAAGTGCTCAACTCCGTCCAGGGCGTCAAGCCCGGGGCCAGCGTGCTCGCGACGGTTTCGGATTCTGACAACAATAATTATCCCGCGCTGGTTGTGCAGCGGCTCGGCCTCGGTCGGACCGCCGCCCTGATGATCGGCGATATGTGGCGCGGAAGTTTGCGCGATGAAACATCGCAAAAAGATCTGGCCAAATCGTGGCGCCAGCTTATTCGATGGCTGGTGTCGGATGTTCCCTCGCGCGTCAGCGTCACGCCGGAAAATTCCGCCAATGGCGACCCTTCCACTGTTCATTTTGTCGTCACCGCGCGGGATGAGGAGTTCAAGCCTTTGGATAATGCCATCGTTCAATTGACAATTCGCCCGGTGCATCTGCTGCAATCCTCCAACGCCGCGTCCGGCGCTGATTTTTTGCAAATCGCCGCCGATCCGCTGCCGGATCAACCCGGAAAATACGATGCTTCCTACGTCGCGCGCGACGCCGGCGCTTACTCGGTTGAAGCCGTCGTCACGCAGTCGGACGGAAGATCCGTTGGGCACGCGATGGCCGGCTGGACCTCGGACCCTGCCGCGGAGGAATTTCGCGTTCTCAAACCCAACCGCGAATTATTGTCGGCCATCGCGCAACGGACGGGCGGCTCGGTTTTGACGATGTCCGACCTGAAAGACTTCGCCCGCCGGCTGCCGGAACGCGCCGCGCCGATTACAGAAACGTGGAGCGACCCGCTTTGGCACAAGCCAGTGGTCTTTTTATTTGTGATCGGTTGTTTCGTCGCCGAATGGGGAATCCGCCGGTGGAAAGGATTGCCATGAGGCTCGCGTTTTTTGCGGCGGCCGCCATCGTGGCATTTTTTTTGGCGCCTGTTCGTCTGCAAGCGCAGACAAACGAGCAGCGTACGCTGGTGCTTGTCATTGGCGCTTCGGGCGAACCGGAATACGGCGAGAAATTTGCCGCGTGGGCGAAGCTATGGAAACAAGCCGCTTTGCGGGGAGGTTTGCAAACCCGCGTCGTCGGAGAAGGCGCCCCATCGGGGCAGGATGACCGCGCGCGCCTGCTAAAAATTCTCGCCGAGGAAATTTCCCGTCCGGCGGGAGAACTCTGGCTGGTAGTCATCGGCCACGGCACGTTCGACGGCCACACCGCAAAATTCAATTTACGCGGGCCTGATATTTCGGCGGAAGACTTGGCGGCTGCGTTAAAGACATCACAACGTCCGCTGATAATTGTGCAGTGCGCCTCCGCAAGCGGCCCGTTTCTACCGGCTCTTTCCGCTCCTGGGCGGGTTGTCATCACCTCCACTCGCAGCGGATACGAGGACAACTTTTCGCGATTTGGCGGCTATATGGCGCGCGCCATCGCAAGTCCATCCGCGGACCTCGATAAAGACGGACAAACTTCGCTTCTGGAAGCGTTCTTAATGGCCTCGCGTGAACTTGCCCAATATTACAAGGACCAGGGTCTTCTGATGACGGAGCACGCGCTTTTGGACGACAATGGCGACGGCTTGGGCACGCCTCCCGATTGGTTTCGCGGATTGCGCCCCATCAAAAGCCCCGCGGCGGGGAAAGCTGTGGATGGGCTGCGGGCGAACCAAACGATTCTGGCGCGCAGCCAAAGCGAGCAAGCGTTGTCGCCTGAGACTCGGGCGCGTCGCGACGATTTGGAGCGCGAGCTAAACGCGCTGCACGACCGCAAATCGAAGATGAGCGAGGACGATTATTACAAACAGTTTGAAGTCATAGCGGTTCAGATCGCTCGTCTTTATCAGGGCAGCCCGCCATAAAAATGACAACGAAGTTGACGCTGCGGCGGCGCTGGCATAGTCAAAAGCCATGAACAAGACGACTTTGTCGGAGCGCCTCGCCGTATGCAGTTGGTCGTTGCAACCTTCCAGCGTTGCGGACCTTGCCGCGAAATTGAACGCGACGGGAATTCGCCGTGCGCAATTGGCGCTCGACCCGCTCCGCGATCCCCTTGCGGGATGGGAGCAAACGGAGAAGGTGCTGCAAGAGAAAAAAATTATTATTGTCTCCGCCATGTTTGGCTGTGTGGGCGAGGATTATTCGACGCTCGAGACCATTCGGCTCACCGGCGGCATAGCGCCCGACGCGACGTGGGAACAGAATCGCAAGAACATCAGGACATCCGCCGGCGTTGCGGCGAAACTTCGGCTGAAATTAGTCACTTTCCACGCAGGCTTTCTGCCCCACGATGAAACCGCCCCCGCTTTCGCTAAAATGTTGCGGCGCCTGGGCGAAGTGTCGGACATTTTTGCGGCGGAGAAAATCGAACTCGGCCTTGAAACTGGCCAGGAAACAGCCGCGGCCCTCGCGGGGCTGTTGGGAAAACTCGATCGGCCCAACCTCGGCGTCAATTTCGATCCCGCTAATATGATTTTATACAATAAAGGCGATCCCGTTGAAGCATTGAGTACGCTTGCACCGTGGCTTCGCCAGGTCCACATCAAGGACGCCACAAAAACCAAAACGCCGGGAACCTGGGGCGACGAAGTTCAGGTCGGAAGGGGAGAAGTCGATTGGAAGTCGTTTTTTTCTGTCCTCAGAGAACGGGCTTTTTCCGGCGACATAGTGATTGAACGCGAAGCCGGCAGCCGGCGCATCGCCGACATTTGCGCCGCCAAAACCGTTGTGGAGGAGAATTACGTATGACAGATAATAAGGTTAATGTGGGCGTCGTCGGACTGGGATTCATGGGCGTGACGCATCTCCGGGCTTATTTAAGCAGCAACCTGGCTCGTGTCGCGGGCGTTTGTGACGCCACCCGTCTCCCCGTCAACGGCGTCCTCGAAGGCGTTCGCGGAAACATCAAAACAAATTCCGACAACATCGAGCTTGGCGCCAGCGTCAAAACTTATCGCCGTATTGAAGACCTTCTTGCCGATGACGAAATTGATTTGGTCGATCTTTGCACGCCGACCCCCGTTCACCCTGAACAGTGCATCGCCGCTCTCGAAGCGGGAAAACACGTCTTGTGCGAGAAACCACTGGCTCGGACATCGTCCGCGGCGCGAAAAATTTTGGACGCGGTGAAATCCGCGCCCGGTTTCCTGATGCCGGCCATGTGCATGCGATTTTGGCCCGGCTGGAGCTGGCTGAAAAAAGTCGTCGAGGAAAACACCTATGGACGGATCGTTGCCGCGCGTTTCCGCCGTGTTTCCGAGATGCCCGGCTGGAGCAAGCAAGGGATTTACGGCGGCGGCATCGATTTGGGCGGCGCCCTCTTCGATCTGCACATTCACGACACGGACTTTGTGAATTTTCTTTTCGGACGGCCCAGGGCCGTTTTTTCTTCCGGTGTGATCAATCCCGCGGGGACAATCGACCACGTCGTCACGCAATATATTTATCCGTCCGGCCCGGCGGTCCATGCCGAGGGCAACTGGCTTTTGGCCAGCGGATTCAACATGGCCTACACCATTCACTGCGAGCGGGCGGTACTTGATTTCGACCTCAGCCGAGGCGCCGACGCCATGCAAATTTGCGAGCAAAACCAGGCTCCGCGCACCGTCTGTTACGAAGACCCTGACGGCTACGTGGGTGAAATTCGTTACATGTTGGAATGCGTCGCCCAGCGTCGGCGCCCAACGGTTGTCAATGTTGGGGCGGGCGTGACGGCGCTTGAGATTTGCGAAGCGGAAGAAAGATCAATTCGCGGCGGCGCAATTGAATCAGTTTGAAAATAAAACTTGCGTGAGGTGGCGAGCGCCCGTATGGTGCGGCCTGTCGATTGGATCGCGGGGTGGAGCAGCCTGGTAGCTCGTCAGGCTCATAACCTGAAGGTCGTAGGTTCAAATCCTACCCCCGCAACCAATTCAACCATTGATAATCAATGGGTTATCTTTGAGTCTGATTCCTCCCCCAAAAAAAATTCCCGATAGGTTATGACCTCCTTGCTTCGCGGATAGATTGTGCGAGGTCGCGACTGAACTGCGCCGCCAGATCGCTCAGGGTTTCCGCGATAACTTCGGGTTTGCCTCGCGGTGAAGGGCCGGTCCGGTCCAGCCGCGTTCGGCCACTCTTCAGCGGAACATCGCTTCCGGGAGCGGTAATCCGCCATTGTGCTATTAAAGTGCCGTGGCCGTGTATATCGACATCGTATTGTTGCACGTTGATGTACACAGCGACCGCCACCTCGTCGTGAGCCCAATCTGTGAGATAAATCCCGTCGGAAGGCAAAAGTTCAGCTAGGTTGGCGGCCAAGTCGCGCTGAAAAGATTCGTCAAGGCGTTCGCTCCAAACGGCGCCCTCAAGGTATTCGATTTCGGGGCCGTTGCGGATTATCATTGAATTACGCAAGAGATACGAAGGCATTTTAACAAAGCCAATTCCAACCGACAGATTTTCGACGCTTGGCGGGACCCGTGTCGGTTCGTTCGTTGAAATCGGCACAAGAGTAAACTGGCGGGTTGAGACGTTTACGGGCTTGAACATGCAGCCTGACAGGATCATGCAAACAAGCGCCAAAGCGATACAGCAACGAGCGATCATGGTAGTTCCTTTGATTTTCTTCCAACCAGCAACGCGTTTGGATCGCGCTTGAGGAGGTCGGCAAGGTCGGCGACCGATCGGCTTGCCCTTCCCAGTTCCTGCAGCGCCTGCGCCAGACCGGGGCGAACGGCAGAGTCCGGCCCCAGAAGGTCAGAGACGTTTTGCAGGCTAACCCTCAAGTCGGCCAGAGTCTTCCGCGCGTCGCTCAGGGTATTGGTGGCGCTATCCACAAGCGGGTCAACGCGGCCATCGACATGTCGCACCAATACCTCCGCCTGGTCCAAAGTCCGTCTGAGCGAAGTCAATGAGTTTGTAAGGTCAGGCGCGGTAACCACATGATTGGCCGATTCGAGTAGATTGGTTACTCCGGCATTTATGGCAGGCACGTCCAGTTGATCGAGAATCACCTCAACGTGCGCCAGAATTCCGTTAAGCTTTTCTGAAAGACCTTGAAGATTGAGATGGGCAACACCGGCCATCAATTGTTGCAGATCGCTTGGGACGGTTGGGATCTCTTGATACTCCGGCTTCAATTGGTGAAATATCGGCGCCGCGGCGTCAGGGATTATGTCCAGGGCTACATAGAGGACACCGGTGACGAGACTCTCGCTGTCCAGCCGGGCACGGAAACCTTCGCCGACCATTTGATCGAGGTGGGCCTTATCGCCAATACGAAGCTGCTCGTCTGATTTGATTTGAGCGAGTTTCTTGTCAATCGCAATCAGAACCGGCATGGAAAAATCATTGGTGGCTTGATTATGCCGAATGAATATGTCCGCAACCGAACCGATGGTTACGCCGCGAAATTTCACTGGGGCGCCGGGATTCAAGCCTTTGAGAGATGTGTTAAAGTAGAGGATGGCTTTGTATTCGGGATGAAAAAGACTGCGCGAACTAAAGAGAAGCAGACCGCCGAGCCCCAATACCAGACCGAAAGCAAAGAACAGACCGATGATTGTGGGATTCGCTTTTTTGCTCATAGTGTCGGTGTGCTTTCCAAAGAGGCGCCGCGGGTGAGGAAGGCTCTCAGCTTCGCGTCTGTGGAATGGTTGAGGAGATCGTTTGGATTGCCCTGCACGCGCATCGTTTTGGTATCCGCATCGAGGAAGATTGAATCGTCGGCGATCATAAAGATACTGGCCAATTCATGTGTCACCACCACTATGGTCGCGCCCAGGCTGTCGCGCAATTCCAGGATCAGTTTGTCGAGGTTGCGCGAGGTGATCGGGTCCAATCCGGCGGAAGGTTCATCGAAGAAAAGGATTTCCGGGTCCAGGGCCATGGCGCGGGCCAAGCCCGCCCGCTTGCGCATGCCGCCGGAAATCTCAGCAGGATAGTAGTCCTCAAATCCGCTTAAGCCGACCAACGCCAGCTTAAGACGAACAATATCGTCGCGGTCAGCGGCGGACCAATCCGTATATTCGATGAGCGGGAGCGCGACATTCTCGGCAAGCGTCATCGAACTCCAAAGGGCGCCGCTCTGAAAGAGCACGCCGTATTTGCGAAGTTGGACTTTGCGTGATTCCTCGTCCATTTCCCAAAAGCTTTTGCCGTCATAAAGGACGTCGCCTTGCGCCGGGCGTTGCAAGCCGATCAAATGCCTGAGCAGCGTGCTCTTGCCGGAACCGCTATTTCCCATAATGACGAAGACCGAACCTTGGTTGACTCTGGCGGTAATGTTGCGCATTACGACACGCGATCCATAGGCCATCGTGAGATTCTGAATTTCAATCTTAATGTCGTCGGATTTCATTCTCGGGCTAGATGCCCAACGCATGGCAAAGGACGGCGAAGAGGCCGTCCGAAGCGACGATTGCTGTTATTCCAGTTACGACGGCCTTCGTTGTGGCCCGGCCCACGTCGGCGGCGCTATAGCCTGATTGAATGCCCCGGAGACATCCGGAGTAAGCGACGAGGAACCCAAAGAACGACCCTTTGCCGATGCCGAGCAGAAAACTCTTGAGCTGGATGGCTTGCGCCGTGCGAGTCAAATATTCGGTTGTGGAAACGTCCAGCATGCAAACGGAGACGATAAAACCGCCGGCAATGCTGATCAGGTCGGCAAAGGCGCAGAGGAACGGCATGACTAAAATGAGCGCCACCATGCGCGGAAGAACGAGAAATTCGACCGGCGAAATGCCGAAGGTTTCCAGCGCGCCGATCTCCTCGTTGACTTTCATAGTTCCAAGTTGGGCGGCGAAGGCGGCTCCAGTCCGCCCGCAGAGTATGATGCCCGTCATAAGGCAGCCCATTTCCCGAACGGTGGCGATTCCCACGAGATCGGCGACATAGATGGAGGCGCCGAATCTCGTCAGTTCGGTTGCGCCAACAAACGCAAGGATGAGGCCCACAAGAAAATTGATCAAGGCGACAATTCCCAAGGCTTGAGGGCCGCATTCCTGTATCACCAGGAACGCGTCCGACCAGCGAAATTGCGTTCGACCGCGAATGAGGTTGGCCAGAGCCGCGAGGTTTTCTCCCAGGAACGTGAATAATTCCGTTGCGCCTTGCATCCCCTGAATGACGCTTTCACCGAGCTTTTGGAGAAGGTGAGCTTTCACTGCTTGCGGACGCGCATCGGTTCGTTCGGGAACCGCCTGCGCCAAACGCAGCAACCGGCGCACGCCTTGGGGAAGGCCATCGTCGCGAAACTCAACATTCCGTTTCCTGCACAACTCGGAACACTTGCGGATAAATGCAACGAAGCGTGAATCCCAAGCGGTCACGCCTATCGATTCAAACGATAAAAGCCTGACTTCCGCCGCCTGATCAAAAGCGTCGCGCACAATGCCGATGCTGAGCGGGTTGTTGCCTTCGCTGGCGTTGCCGGACAGCTTGATTACCAGGGTCGCGGGCGCCTGCCTTTCCACCACGAGGCTGAGCGTTGAATCAGCTTGTTTCACAATCGTAATTCCCGTTCAGGTGTCAGGACAGCGGGCTCCTCCATCCAATCGACGTAGAGCAAGCGCTTGGCAAACAGCCACGCTCCGTCCACCTTTATAAAGGTGTCCAAGTACAACAGGACATACGAGGAAATTTATGCGCAAGATTAATACGAAGGACATTGATGAGGTCACTTGGTCTTCCCCAAAAGGAAAATTCATGGGCGCGGGGAAAGAAATTTCTGAGGCATTGGGACGGGTGCCGCAATCCACCGACATTAAGGAACGGCATCCGTTTGATGTTGAGATTCTTCGTATTCCCGCCGGCAAAACGCCCTATCCCTTTCACTCCCACAGCGCGCAATGGGAGTTTTACCACATCATTTCCGGCAAAGGCCTGCTCCGCCATAAAGAGGGCACAGCCGCGATTGAAATGGGCGATGCCTTCCTGTTCCAGCCCGGCGAACCCCATCAATTAATTAATGACAGTTCGGATGATCTTCTCGTCTATGTCGTGGCGGATAATCCATTTGGCGAGTCGTGCCACTACCCAGACAGCGGAAAATGGCTGGTGCGCTCGCCGGAGAGCAGGCTTATTCGCTCTGATCCGCTGAAGTATCACGATGGCGAAGAGTGACCATCGTCGCGCCCCTCCCTCCAAAGTTCGCGCTGGCGAAACCAAATCGCGCCACGTCTTTGCGTTTGGTGAGGATCGCGTGAACTGTCCGTTGCAGATTGCCGATTCCTTTGCCGTGGATAATGCGGATTTCCAAAATTCCCCGCTGCCGGCATTCGTCCAGATACGCGAGGACAAGACGGCCGATTTCTCTCGGGTTGAACGTGTGCAAATCCAGCACGCCGTCGATCGGAAGCGTCACTTGCGATTCACCCGAAGGCTCATCCGGCATATCATTGCGCCCGCTCCACTTTTGGCGGAGCCGTGCTGGAGCGGATAATGATCTCAGCCGGCAGCCGCCGGGATTCCGGGCGTTCCCCTCTGCGGAGCTTCTGCATGATTTCCATTGCCGCAACTCCCAGCCGCAATTTGGGCTGCCGCACCGTCGTCAGCGGCACGCGAAAATGCTCGCTCAACTGAATATTGCCGAAGCCGGCGATGGATAAGTCGCCGGGGACTTTTACGCCTTGGTTCAGAAAGACATTCGCGGCGCCGATTGCCACGAGGTCACTGGCGGCCTGGATCGCAGTCATTGAGACCGATTCATTGAGCATCTGCAACGCGGCTTTCTCGCCTTCTTCAATCGTCGTACCCGCCGTAAAAATCAAGCGATCATCCAATTCGATTTCAGCCTCGCGCATGGCGCGCCGATAGCCTTCAAGCCGCTCCTGCGCCCAGGGTGAGACGCTCGGCCCGCACAAAAAAGCGATGCGCTTGTGGCCCAATTCGAGCAGATGCCGGGTCATCAGGTGACTGCCCGTGAGGTCGTCGGTTTCCACGTTCAGGAATTGCGCGCAAAAGGGCGCACGATGTCCGAGAATGACGGTTGGCATCTGGCGTTGCAGCAACTCCTCATAAATCGGCGCAGTCGGCGCCAGCCGATAGACAGGCACAATAAACAGACCATCCACGCGGCGCGAAAGCAGCCGCCGGATGCACGCATCTTCGCGTTCTGGAATGTTCAGGGTGTGCGCCAGGATTAAATCGTAGCCCAATTCGTGCGCCCCCTCTTCAATCGCCGAAATGGTGCGCGCAAAGATCGGATTGGTGACTGTGGAAAGCACCAAGCCCAGCAATCGGGTCGTGCGGCTTCGCAGACCCTGGGCCATCGAATCCGGCACGTAACCCATTTGTTGGGCCAGGAGCTTGATGCGGGTTTTCGTCTGCGCGGAAATGTCCGCCGCCCCGCGCAAGGCCTTTGAAACCGTCATTACGGAAACCCCCGCGTGTGCCGCAATATCTTTTAAACGAACCATTCGTCGAAGAACTCGCTGTAATTATCCGGCCCGCATTGGGCGATGTCAACCTGTAGCCAAACGATCAAACTGAAGAACCTCTCCAGTGCAGCTTTTGCCGGATGGTCTCGAAAAACGACGTGTCTCCAGGATGCAGCAATCGCACTTTCCTTCGACTGCGGCGGATCGTCACGGAATCGCCCGCTCTCATGTTCGCCAGCAACTGGCCGTCCGCCGCGATGATAGTTTCCATATCTTCACTCACCAACTCGACTCGGATGACGGAACTTAAACTCAGGATTACCGGGCGATTTGACAAAGCGTGCGCGCAAATCGGAGTCACCGCAAAAACATCCGCGTCGGGGCTTAGAATTGGGCCGCCCGCCGATAATGAGTACGCCGTCGAGCCGGTGGGCGAGCTGACAATCAAACCGTCGCCGCGATAGCGGGTCAAAGGTTTATCATTGACAGAGACGTGCAATTCGATGAGCCGCGATACAGCGCCGTGACTGATGACGATGTCGTTGAGCGCGGACATGCCGACAGGATGGCTTTCGCATTGCCCCATGGCCTCGATAAGCGGGCGAGTCTCAATGACAAAATCATTCCGCCAAAGCCTTTCCAGAGCCATGGGAAGGTCCCGCGATGAAACGGCTGTCAAAAAACCGAGGCGTCCGACATTGATACCGAGAATCGGCGCGTCGGAACCATTGATCTCGCGAACGACTCCGAGCATCGTGCCGTCGCCGCCGAAGACCAGGAGCAGATCGACTTCGCGGGCCAATGCGGCGGCGTCAGGGAAAATCTCGCACTTGAGGCCCGCCATTCGCGCGGTTTGCTGAGTGGCGGCGACGACGCGCCCGGCGCGCCCAATCAAGGAAGCGGCTTTCAGAACAACGGATCGGCTGGAGGATTTCTCGAAGTTGGCGATCAGGCCAATCCGCTTCAGGTTTTTAACTTTGTTTTTCAAGCAGGATAAGAAATTCCCTGTTGCCGGCGGGGCCGAGCAGGGGCGATTCGGTTTCTCCGGCCCAGCGCAAGCCGTGAATCCCGGAGACAAATGTTTTTAATTCATTCAAAACGCGCGCGTGAATGGCCGGATCCGTGATGACACCTCTGCCGCGCGAGGCCTCAGCTTTGCCGGCCTCGAATTGCGGCTTCACCAAGGCAAGGATTTTACCCGAATCCCCCAGCAATGCAATCGCCGGGGGAAGTATTTTTTTCAGGGAGATAAACGAGCAATCCGCGACGACCACGCCCGCGCCGGCAAATGGCGGCGGAAAATCCCCGCGCTTCAAAAAACGCGCGTTCATTTTTTCCATCACTTTGACCCGCGCGTCGCGGCGCAGCTTCCACGCCAGTTGGCCGCGTCCGACATCGACGGCGTAAACCATCGCCGCGCCGTGTTGCAAAAGACAGTCCGTAAAGCCGCCCGTCGAGGCGCCAAGGTCGATGGCGGTCATTCCATCCACGTCCAAACCGAAATGCCGCAGGCCATGCTCCAATTTGTAACCCCCGCGACTGACATAGCGATCGGGGGTTTCCAAGGTGACGATGTCTTGCTCTTTGACTGTGTCGCTCGCTTTGCGGGGAACGTGGCCGTTCAGCCGCACCTGGCCGGCCAGGATGGCGCGTTTGGCGTTTTCGCGGCTTGGGCAAAGGCCGCGCTCCACCAGGGCTTGGTCCAGCCGCAGGCTTGGCATGGGTGTGGGTTCTAGGCCGGTTTTTGGTACAACCGCCGTTGCGCTTCGCGGAGAGGGGCCAAAAACATATCGTTTTCAGCCACCGTTTTTTGAACCAATCCTCCAACCTGATGCTGTTCCGAAAGGTTGATGACGCAGTGTACGCTCAGAGCGAAAGCCTGCATGGTGTTCAATGTTTCGTAGCTTGGGCCAATAAGAAAAAAGGCCGCGTGACGACGCTGGCTCATCGGCATGTTTTGAACCACTCCCAGCGTGGTATTCTCCGAAGGATCGCTGCACGCAAAAGTCTCCTCAATGACAATAACCTGGTAATTGACCTGGTTGTAGCGCGTCTCAAAAAGCAGCGGGCCGTCAACCACGTGGACCTTGTACCCGATATCGCTCAACGTCGCTTTGACGGACGCGGCAAGTTCAGGCGTGCTGATGGCCAGGAGCGCCGGCTGGTCGTGCGGGCCAATGATGTCAAAATCTTCCATGCGTCATTTTAATTTGAATGTTCCGGGAAAAATGGGCGAGCCCGTCTTCGATTTGACCGGGTCCGTTTTCATTTTCAAATCCATGCTGCTGAGATGTTCTCCGCGTTCTTTTTTAATTTTGTCGATCCCGCGGCTGACCACGCCTTTCTTGGTGCAATAATTAAGCGCCGTTTCCTCGGTGATGATATTCTCTTTGTAAGCTTCCAGGCAGGCCTGATCGAAGTTCCGCCAGTTGAACGTATGGCTCGACTCGATGATCTCATAAAAACTTTTGCCTTCGCTCTCGCCTTGAATGATCGTTTCCTTCGTTCGCAGGTTCGACCCCATGATTTCCAGCAGCGCATACCTTCCGCCCCCGACCTTTGGCGCTAACCGCTGGCTGATGATCCACCGCAAGGTGTCTGAAAGACGAATTCGAACCTGTTCCTGTTCCTCCGGATCGAACATGCCCAGCACGCGATTAATCGTCTGGCCCGCATCGATGGTGTGCAACGTGCTCAACACCAGATGCCCCGTTTCCGCCGCCGCAAGCCCGATCTCCACCGTCTCGCGATCCCGCATTTCACCGACCAGCACGACTTTCGGCGCCTGCCGCAATGCCGCTCGCAATCCTGTGGCGAAATTGCTGAAATCGCTTCCCATCTCCCGCTGGTTGAAGGTGGCTTTCTTGTGCGGATGGACGAATTCGACCGGGTCTTCCAGTGTGATGATGTGAACGGATTTAGTAAGATTGATTTCGTTAAGAATCGCGGCCAGCGTCGTGGATTTGCCGGATCCGGTCGCGCCCGTGACAAGCACAAGCCCCGTTTTTTCCTGGACCACCTGCCGGAAAATGTCCGGCAGTTTCATTTGCGTCAACGACGGGATTTCCGTGTTGAGCTTGCGCATGACGATCGAAAACTTGCCCCGCTGGCTGAAAATATTGACGCGAAAGCGCAATTGATCCGCGACGCTGTAGGAAGAGTCGCACGAACCGGTGCGAATCAAATCCTCGGTGAGGCGCGGATTGCCGTTGATCAGGTTCAACGCGACCATTTCCGTCTGAAACGGCGTTAAACGCTCAATCGGAGGATTGCAGGCAACGGGAACCAATTCGCCGTTCTGCTCCACCTGCAACGGGCGGTCCACAGTGAAGTTCAAATCCGACACTTCTGTCCGGCGGCGGGTAACCGTGTCGGATTGGCGGTCCAACCCGAGCATTGTGGACAGGACATAATCAAGTTCGCTGCGGCGCATAGGTTTTTTTGATTCGTGTTATTCCGCATCCTCCTCGGGCGGATGCGGCAGAAACGGCCGAAATTTCTTCTTGTCGATGCATTTGTCGTAAGCCTCTTCCGGCGAAATCCGCTTCATTTTAAGGTGATCCATGATGGAATCATCCAGCGGCGTATTGCCATACTTTTTACCCACTTGAATCATGCCGGGAATCTGGTGCGTTTTTCCTTCGCGCACGAGGTTGGCGACGGCGGTGTTGAAAATGAGTATCTCCAACGCCGCGACGCGTCCCTTTCGGTCCACTCGCTTGAATAGGTTTTGCGCAACCACGCCTTTGAGCGCTTCCGAGAGCGTGGCGCGGATTTTATTTTGCTGCTCGCCGGGAAAAACGTCGATGATGCGGTCCACCGTCTTGGCCGCGCTTTGCGTGTGAAGTGTTCCGAATACCAGGTGTCCCGTGCTCGAGGCCGTCAGCGCCAGCTCAATCGTTTCCAAATCGCGCAATTCTCCCACTAGGATAATGTCCGGGTCTTCGCGCAACGCCCCGCGCAACGCCGAGGAAAACGAGCGCGTATGGACGCCCACTTCCCGGTGATTGATAAGGCATCCTTTGCTCTCGTGCACAAATTCAATCGGGTCCTCCACCGTTATAATATGGTCGCGGCGGTTTTTGTTCGCGTAATCGACCATTGCCGCCAGCGTTGTGGATTTGCCAGAGCCGGTGGGCCCCGTCACAACCACCAGCCCTTTGTGCAACATCGCAAATTTCTTGAGCACCGCCGGCAGCGGAGCGTCGAATTTTTCAAAATCCTCAAACGAAAGCACCTTGCTCGGAATTTGCCGGAACACGGCCGCGATGCCGTACTTCTGCGTAAAATAATTTGCCCGAAACCGCGACACATTCGGAATTTCATACCCGAAATCCACATCGCCCGTTTCCTCAAACACCTTGATTTTATAATCGGGCGCGATTTCGTACAGCATGATCTTCAACTGGTCATCCTCCAGCGGGGGATAATCGACGCGCGTCAACTCACCGTTGATGCGAAGGATCGGCGGATTGCCGGATGAAAGATGGAGGTCCGAGGCCTTTTGCTCGAACATTAAATTGAAAAGTGCGTCGATTCTCGCCATATAAGATTAATGCTGGCTGACGCGAGTTTATCTAATTCCGCAAACACCGCAAGCCAATGAACGCACTGGCCCGGGAAATCCGCCGTGAGATTGAAAACAGCGGTCCCATCACCTTCGCGCGCTTCATGGACATTGCCTTATATGCGCCCGGGCTGGGCTATTACGAACAGCCCGGTGAAATCGGCCGTCATGGCGATTTCTTTACCAGCGTCAGCACTGGCTCGCTCTTCGGACAGCTACTTGCGTTCCAATTTTCCGATTGGCTCGAAATTGATTGTCCCGGCGCGAAATGCCAATTGGTGGAAGCGGGCGCGCATGATGGCCGGCTGGCTGTCGATATTTTGGATTGGCTGTCCCGATACAGGCCACAACTTTTTCAGCGGCTGCAATATTGCATAGTTGAATCTTCTCCCGTGCGTCGCGGCTGGCAGACCAAAATTTTGCGTGGCCGTTTGTCTCGCGTCAGATGGGTCAACGACATCCGCGATTTCGGCGAGCGTCAGGTGAACGGCATCATTTTCTCCAACGAATTTTTTGACGCTCTGCCGGCGCACCGCCTCGCATGGTCCGCCGCTCAACGGCAATGGCGCGAGTGGCGCGTCACGTTTGGCAGCGATGCCTTTGTCTGGCAACTCGGCGCGCCCGCGGCGGATTTGCCCCTTCCGCCAGTGCCGGCGGAGCTGGCGGGCGTCCTTCCCGAAGGCTTCATTACCGAGATTTCGCCCGCCGCCGCGGCCTGGTGGAGCGCAGCGGCCGGCACGTTGCGGCGAGGAAGATTGTTCGCCATCGACTACGGTTTCAGCGCCCATGAAGGGCTGCGTCCGGATCGTCCACAAGGAACGTTGCGGGCTTTTTTCCGGCATCATGCGAGCGCCGATCTTTTGGCAAATCCGGGCGAACAGGATTTGACCACCGATGTCAATTTTTCCGCGCTCGAAGAAGCTGGACGCGCCGCCGGTTTGAACGCCGGGATACTGGCGCGCCAGTCTAAATTTCTGACCGAAATACTGGCGCAAATTCAAACAAGACCGGAAGCCTTTGCTCCCTGGGATGAGAAAAAATCCAGGCAATTTCAGACCCTGGCACACCCCGAACATTTGGGCCGCGCATTTCATTGTCTGATTCAAAAGCATCCCGCGCCGATTTAACCGTTGCGCCGCGTTTCATTGCAGTGCCATTTCCGGGTTTGGCCGCGCCGTCCGCGAATTTTTTGGGGCGAACTCCGCCAGCCACTTCGGCCCGGGACCGTGACCGCGAATGGACGTGTCCTCCCGTCGATGCAAACCAACCGACCGTGCGAGCAACCATTCCGCGCGATCCCAGAGATGGATGCCATCCAGCACCGGGTTCAAGACGTTCGTCACCGTGCAATAATGGCTGTTCTTCGGGTCCGTGTGATGAAGCGCGTGGTGGCGGGCGGTTTGGACCACCCGGATGTCCTGCAAAAATGAAATAACAGGCCCATTCTCCTTTCGGGTGCGATGGGTCCACTTGTGAATTTCATTCGCGTTGGCGCTTAGAATCGCAAAGACCCAGACCTCCCACGTCAGCACATGGAAGCACGCCGCGACGATCACCAAAAACGCCGAGAAACAAACCAGGTCCGCCGAGCTTTGCCACCAGTTGCGCCGCGTCATGTAGCGCGGATAGTGATGATGGACGATGTTGGGACGCGCCATGAATTTGCCAAGTAGCGGCGTATCTTCGCGCACATAGGCGTCCTCAAACCAGTGGACGAACCCGGCCGCAAATTCGGCGGCAAACACAGTTGTTGCAAGTTGAGCAAGAATTTTTACGAGGGTTTTCATTTGTTTCCTTTCGTGGAATGCAAACGCGCGACACAATGCCGCGAGGAAGCGAGTTATTGGCCGCCTCCGTCGTTTGCTTTGTTTCCGCAAATTCGTTCCGCATGCCCGCTTTGTAATTCACCTTGCGGGATGGGCGTGAATTGATAAAAATTTCGCCGGTATCACTTGACTCAATGAACGTTCATCACCTCGAACTTTTCTATTACGTGGCGCGGCACGGCGGCATCATGCCCGCCGTACGCAACATCCCCTACGGCATCCAACAACCCGCCGTCAGTTCGCAGATTTCTCAGCTTGAGGAATTTCTCGGCGTCACCTTGTTCCAGCGGCGCCCTTTCGCGCTCACGGCGGAAGGGGAAAAACTCTTTGAATTCATCCAGCCCTTTTTTTCCAACCTCGACAAAATTGCCGGCGAACTTCAGGGCGGAAAAGCCCGGCACATCCGAATTGGCGCTTCAACCGTTGTTTTGCGTGAGCATCTGCCGGAGATTTTCCAGGCCGTTTTGAAAAAATTCAAAGGCTTGAAATTGTCCCTACGCGACGGCTATCCCGCGCAACTCGAGGATTTGCTGCAACGCGACGAAATCGACCTCGCGGTCACGTTGATCGAAAAGAAAACCCAGCCGGGAATTCATTCACTGACCTTCCTGGAATTGCCGCCCGTTCTGCTCGTGGAAAAAACCAGCGCCGTCAACTCAGCCGAAGAATTGTGGGGGCGCGACAAGATTGTGGAACCCTTGATTTGCCTTCCGCCTTCGGAAAGTCCGTCGCGGGAATTTCTTCAGGAATTGCAGAAGCGCGGCGTGGACTGGTTCCCCGGCATTGAGGCCAGTTCCGTTGATTTGGTGGAAGCTTACGTCGCCAGCGGTTTGGGCATTGGCGTCTCGGTGGCGATTCCCGGGAAGACTTTCGCGGCCGGACTTCGCGCGCTTCCGTTAAGCGGCTTTGCGCCCGTCGTCATCGGGGCTTTATGGCGCGGCCACAAAACTCCTCTGATTGAGGCATTCCTGGCCGAAACCCAACGCCGCGCAAAGGCCCTCGCCGGGAACACCCCGCCGTCCCGATCATTAAATCCCTGATAATAAAACACCCTACTGGCGCCTCCGTCATTTCGAGCAGACGGTTGGCGTATGATACGAAAACTTCAATTCATCATCGGTGCGTCGGCGGCGTCGGCGCTGGCCCTTTCAGTCATGGCAGCGCCGAGTGTTGTGCCCTATTCGCAACGGTACAATCGCCTCAATGACGTCGTCAAAGCGAGCGACATTCTTGGAATCACGGTCAAAAATGACCAGGGGCAGAAATTAGGCGACGTCTCCGATCTGGCTGTGGATGTGGAGGCGGGCCGAATCACCCAGGTAATCCTCAACACCGGCGGATTCCTTGGTATGGGAAACGAGTTGCGGGCAGTCCCGCCCGGAGCTTTCACGCATGACGCCGACGGCAAGATTCTCGTTCTGAACGCGGATAAGGAGAAACTGAAGGCCGCCCCAAAATTTGACGCGTCGCAGTGGAGTCAAAACTGCGATTCCGAGCATTTGGCCGTCGTTTATCGTTATTACGGCGAAACGCCCGCTTTCCAATTTGTCCAGACGACACAAAATTCGCCCAACACCGTCGCCTCGCGCAATCCGGATGGGACCTGGGGCAAGGATCGCACAATTATTGACAGCCGTGGAACGATTCCATCGTCCCGCCTCGCTGAAATGCAGAGCGCCAGAAAGGTTATAGGCACACCGGTGCGGAACTCGCAGGACCAACGGCTCGGCAAGGTCGAAAACTTGATGGTGGATTTGCCCGCCGGACGGATCGTCACGGTCGTCGTTTCGACGGGGGGATTCCTGGGCATCGGCGACGAATACAGCGCTGTCCCGCCGAACGCCCTGCGGTTCGATTTCACTCACGACAGGCTCCAGCTTGACGCCTCCAAGGAAGCCTTGAGCGCCGGCCCGCATTTCAAGCCAGGCGAGTGGCCTGATTTTAATAAAGCCGATTATACCGCCGGCGTTTATAACGCCTATCACGTTGAACCTTATTTCGCGGTGAACGATACAGGAATCAACACTCGCGATCGCGATGGCCGAAACCCTACGGCCATTGACCAGGGAAATGACAAACTTGACGTGGACATTACCGCGAGAATTCGGCGGGAGATCACCTCCGCCGACAATCTTTCCGTGGACGCCAAAAATGTGAAGATCATTACTCAAAACGGACACGTCACGTTGCGCGGCCCCGTCAACACGATCGAAGAAAAACGCCGCATCGCGGATATCGCGGATCGAGTTGCGGGCGCCGACAATGTTGATAATCGCCTCGAAGTGAAACTGGCGACCAACAATTAATTCTGTCCTTTACGACCGTGCTGCGCATTGAGAGCCAGAGCATGATGAAAGCGTTTACAGAATTAGCGTTCATCATGTGGCGCAGGTCGTCGGCGGTGCAGTGACTCAGCTCATGCGCACCGCCGAACTGGCCGCGTCATTTTTTCAAGTCCGACCCAGTTGGGACTTTGCTCAAAATAAAAAGGTGCTGGCGGGGCAGCTTCTCAATCGTCTCCACCCATTCCAATCCGGGAATAAGCGCGGCCTCCTTGCGCGCTTGGGCCACCGACATCTTGTGCAACGGCTTAATCGGTACGTTCGGATCTTCCGCCCGGTATTCCACCCAGGCGATCCGCCCTCCCCGTTTCAACGCCCGCGCAATGGATTGCATCATTTCAAACGGATGATCGAATTCGTGATAGACGTCGACCATGAGTACCAAGTCAATCGAATTGGCCGGCAGGCGCGCGTCAGTCGTTGTGCCCAGGACGGTGTGGAAATTGGTGGTATGACGGCTGGCCATATTTTTGGACAGCAAATCCAGCATCTCCGGCTGAATGTCCACGCAATACACGGAGCCTTTCTCGCCAACCTTTTCTGCCATGCGCCAGCTTAAATAACCCGTGCCCGCGCCGATGTCCGCCACGACGTCGCCCGGCCGCAAAGGCAGCAATTGCAACAACAAATCCGGGCGTTCCTCCATCTGGCGCTCCGGGCGGTCAAGCCAATCAGCGCCTTCGTGTCCCATCACCTGTGCGATTTCCCGTCCGGCGTAAAACTTGCCAATTCCGTCGGCATCGTGGTCGGCGTGATAGGTATAAACGGGCGTTTGGGCCAAACTTGTGGCCACCACCGAGAGAGAGCAAACAACCAGGACAAATGAGCGTGCCGCGGGAATCATATGTGACCAACCATGCCTTCGCCCAGCCGAGGTTGTCTAGTTCAGAACCACGGCGCATCGTGAAGAAGAGAAAGCGATTGTTTGATAACCATTTATGTTTCACAGAGGCCACGCGGGTTTATAATCTTTTTGCTTTTATGATTCTTCCTCGCGCCGAGGCATGTCAGCGGACGGAAGGATCATTGCCGCCGCAGACGATCATCTTCGATGACCACGAGAAATTCAGTCAGCGTAAAGCCGCAATTTGGCAAGCATCTCATGTTCATGCGCATTACGGTGGGGGTTTGACGAGCGCGGGGTTCCAATTGAGATGCCAGTAATAGTTCCAGAGATTGGGGAGTTTGGACAATTCGACATGTCCGTCGGCCAAACCCATGTTGATAGCGCCGGGCAAGTGCTGCCCCTTCTGATATGGAACGGATTGGCCAGCCGTTCGGCCACCGTGCCGCAAGATTGTGCAGCAGGCCATGGTATCTCGCTGGAAGGTAATTGGAGATTGGCCTGCATAAAGGTCGGAGGCGGGGAGATCGGTTTCCAAAGGAATCGTCATGAAATAATTTTGGTCAAAAAAAAGCGGTGTTTGCGCTGGTCTCTGAATAGAAGTGGATTTTGGGAAAAAATACGGAGAATAAGCATTATCCCCGGCTATTCCCCCAAATGCCGGAGGCTGGACGGTGATAAAGCTGGTAAGCCAGCCATTTTGCCCGTAACTGCTATACATTGAGGGAGGCCCTTCTACCACCCACGCGAGATCAGCAGCGCCAGGAGCTTGCATATTAGGATTTTGTGGAATTCGAGTCGAAGGGCAGACAAGCAATGGAACCGTCGCTCCATAATTAGTCACGGCGAAACACCAGGATGTCGGCACCTCAGGCTCATAGCCTGGCAGTCCGGGCTGATTATAGGGAAAGCTTTGCGGAGAGTCCTCCAAATAAAGCAAGCCGGCCACTCCGATCTCCTTGAGATTATTCAAGCAGGATGTTTGTTGGGCGGACTCTTTTGCGCTGGAAAGCGCTGATAGCAAAAGAGCCGC
>DATAUD010000015.1:0-41223 GCA_036268455.1 Verrucomicrobiia bacterium | reverse complement strand
CACGACTTGTTCGTCGGCCTGCGGCATGCGAATTGGTTTCGACATGCCCACAGCCTAAAAAAGTTTCAAACCGCTGTCCAGCCCAAAATGATTAACCCTCTCGCCTCGCCTAACTTCCCCTTCCTAATGAGCCAGCCGTGCCGACCCGCGCTAATTACGGCAGGATGTGCATGGCGGAAACGATCTGGCACAACGGTTTTTCTCCGACGCTTTGCGGAGCGTAACTGGTGGCGAACGTTCGCGCGCCGTCCAGCGGGCATGAGGGCAAACTGCCTGCGGCGGTATCGCCGAGGTAAGGTTGAAGATCGCTGCCTATCGGTGTTGCCGAGGGCATTTTGCGCTGTTCCAGCGCCCATTGCTGTTTGGCGCCCTGAATACTGCGCAAGTTGCAGATGCAGACGTTCATCTCGGCGGATTGCTGCGATTTGAGGAAGTTGGGTATGGCGATGGCCGCGAGGAGTCCGATGATGGCCACCACGATCATGATTTCGATCAGGGTAAAGCCGGGATTGTGATTATTTGTGTTTTTCATAGCTGTGTTTCTTTCGAGTCCGGCGTGAACAAGACAAAAGGCGGGTTTATACAATTAGAATTTGTTCACGGATTGCCTTTTGTCAACCGCACCGAGAAGGTTTAACCCGGCCTGTGACGGCAGGTTGCGTGGAAAACGATATTTTCTGAACTGAACTAGCGGCATGGGAACATAGGGGTTTGCCCCATAGACGATTCAGACCAAGAGTGGTTACTTTGCGAGGAGTGAATCGCGGGCTTACAGGGCAGGGCTTTGAAGATGAGGCGGCTGCCGATGTTTTTGGCGTGCCGTGGCGGCGATTGAGTGAATCCGCCGCCCGCCGGTCTTCCAACGAAACCCACACTCCGCCTGGTTTGGGCGGCAAATTCCTGGAATCTTTCGTCCGCTTCATTGACGCATTTATGCGGCGCTGCCAGGGAATTGTTGAATTTACAAATAATGAGCAATGCCTTTTGCGGGTCAGTTCGCGTCCGGCGCGCAAGGGTGAGCGACTGGCGGGCGGACGTCTCGCCAGGAAGGGCGAATGGGTCGGCGAAATCCACCTCTGGAACGAACACATTCCCCTTATGCCGCCCGGCGGCGCCGATATGATCTGGGGCACAATGATGCGCCGGCGATTGCGCCTGTCTCTCATTCTCCTGGCTGAATTCATCCAATCGGACCCGCGCTTCTCCCACATCGATGTTTTTTGCGGCGAAACCGCGTTTGCGGCCGGCAAATCGATTGATCAGACGCGCGGGATGGCGTCGTTTTTTGGATTTGAAATCACGGAGAACTGTCGTTCGACCGGTTTTTGGGGCTGGTGGGAACGGCTTGGAGAGGCATTTTATCTTTGGGGCATGGTGCGGACTTTTAACCCGGGCGCAATGAAGCTGGAATCGCTGATGAAACCGGTCTGGTTTCAATTCTGGCTCCGGCGGGACAAGTTATTAAAAAAATACGCCGCGGCAAAAGCGCCCGAGGCGCGGTTCGTCCCGGTCACGGAACTCGCCGTTCCGGCTGGCCGCCGAGCGGCCTGAATGACCCTTCTGGTTGCCATACTGTGGGCGGGAATCATCACCGCTTTGTTGGTGCGCGCGGCGACGCAGTACCGGCATTATGAGACCCTCGCCCCGAGCGGCCTCGCGCCGGAACAATCGCTGCCGAGCGTCGCGATCATCATTCCCGCGCGCAACGAGGCCGCCAACATCGGCCGCTGTCTGCGCTCATTGCTCACACAAGAATATCCGGACGGCCAATTGCGCTTCGTTGTTATCAATGACGGTTCCACAGACGGCACGCCCGACATCATCCGCGAAGTGGCGGCGGGAGACCCACGCTTGCTTTTGCTCGAAGCCGGACCGCTTCCCGCCGGTTGGGCCGGCAAACCCCGCGCTTGCTGGGCCGGCTCGATGGCGGCAAGGAGCAGCGAGTGGCTTTGTTTTCTCGATGCGGACACTTTGGCCGAGCCGGAGCTTTTGGCCACGGCTGTCTGCGAGGCCCTTCGGCGCGAATTGGACATGCTTTCCTTGGAACCGCGACAGGAGATGGGAAGTTTTTGGGAACGGGTCGTCATGCCCACTGGATTTTTCCTTCTGGCATTCCAGCAGGATTTGCGGCGCGTCAATAACCGGGAATTAGCCGACGCCTCCGCGAACGGGCAATTCATTCTTATTCGCCGCCAGGTTTACGACAAGGTCGGCGGTCATGCCGCGGTGCGGGCGGAGATTTGCGAAGACAGCGCCCTGGCGCGGGCCGTCAAAGGGGCGGGGGACAAGCTCGCCTTGATCGGCGCGGAAAAGCTGATCCGCACCCGGATGTACACGGGTTGGACCTCGCTTTGGGAGGGACTTTCAAAGAATGTCACGGAAATGATCGGCGGCCCGGCGCTCACCATCTTTGTCGCTGCGATGGCTCTTATTTTGGGGTGGGTCAGCGTTGGCGCTCCGTTATGGGCGGCTCACGCGGTTGCCATCCAACCCCATGCCGCGCTGCCAATAATCGCGTGCATTGTGATGTGTCTGGCGAGCATGGCGCTGCTCTGCACGCATATTTCCGGGACGCGCTATTTTGGCATTCCGTTATGGTATGGTTTTCTCTTTCCGCTTGGTTATACGGCGGCGGCAATGATAGCCCTCAACGCCGTGCGCGTGCGTTGGAAGGGAGAAGTGGCGTGGAAAGGCCGGGTTTATCAGCCCGCGACCGATCCGCGGCTCCCGCCAACCGCGGCGTGAATTTTTTTTCGATTTTTTCCGAAAAAGCGTTGCCAAAAAAAACGTTTGCATTAAAGTGCTTCACGGATGGTCGAAACAGTGCGGTCAAGCGTGAAAAAAGCGGCCATTTCATTCCTCCACGTTTGACTGGTAAATGCCGCGCCCTTGGGGCTGCGGCACAATAGTCCAGTAGTTTGGATGAACGTTCCCGTTTTTTTTGCGGAGACTCAGTTGCAATTTGTCTGGGGCCGCGCCACCGTCGCGGCTCGTGGCATCATTTTCATTCTCGTCGTCGGCTCCATCTTTAGCTGGTACATGATGGTTTCCAAAGCCATCCAAATGCGGCGCGCCAAGAAGCTCAACCTTTTCTTCGAGTCCGAATTTCGCACGCAGAAAAATGTCCTCGGCATTTTCGACCGCCGCGTGGAAGCCTCCGGCTGCCCCATGTTCGCCGTCTATCGCGAAGGCTGTGTCGAATTGGATGCCCGCCTCAAAAACGACGGCCTGCAAACCCGCCTTCAATACCTCACGCTCAAAGCAATGGAGCATGTCAAACGCACAATTGAAAACGCCGTCGCCCGCGAATCCCTCAAGCTGGAGTCCGGCTTGATTCTGCTGGCCATTGCCGTCAGCGGCGCGCCCTTTCTCGGTTTGCTCGGCACCGTTTGGGGCGTCATGGACACCTTCGCGCAGGTCGGCATGATGGGTCGCGCCGATTTGCCGACGATGGCCCCCGGCGTTTCCGCGGCTTTGATCACCACCGTCGCCGGTTTGCTGGTGGCAATTCCCTCCATGTTCGCTTACAACTGGCTTGTGCACACTTTGCGCGTGCGAACGGTCGAGCTCGACAACTTCGCGCAGGATTTGGTTTCAAAGATGGAGACGGAATATTTGAAAGACGAATGAGGCGCTTCTCACAACGCAATTCGCTGGTGACGCTGAACGAGATCAACATCACGCCGCTGTTGGACCTCGCGTTTGTGTTGCTGATCATCTTCATCATTACGCGCCCGTTGATCGAACAAAACATCGACCTCCAACTCCCCCAAAACATGGGCAGGGCGGATGCCCGAACCATCGACCGTCACAACATTCGCATGGTCGAAGTCAATGCGCGCGGCGAATACTGGCTTCAGGGCCGCCGACTCTCCCTCGCCCAGTTGGAATACGAACTGGACCGCGATCACAAGCAGAACCCGAAGCTCATCGTCGATATTCGCGCCGACAAACGTTCGCCGTGGGAATATGGCATTGCGGTCGTCAATGCCTGCCAGCGACATGGCATCACGCAATTTTCCGTCCGCACCGCCCCTTCGTCGCATCCATGAACCGCCTCCAAAAAAAGTGTTTTGTGTTTTCGATCGGCATGCATTGCCTGCTGGCGGTGATTTTGATTGGCAGCGCCGCTTTCCGCGACCGTCCTGACAAAACCGACGCGCAGATTCTTTCGCTGATTCCCCCGAATATCATTGATCAAGCCGGTGTAGGTGGAAGCGAACCGGCACCGACTATGCGCGTGTCGCAACCCCAGCCCCAGCCGCTGGCGCAAGTACAACCGCAACGCCAGATGCAGCCCCAGCCCCGCGAACAGGTGCAGCCTGTGGCCCAACCCGTTGTGCGGCGCGTCGAACGCCAGAAGCCGCAGGAAGAAGAAGAGGAAACCCGGCCGCTCGCCGTGTCCGACAATCCCGCTCCCCGCCCAAAAACGCATCATCACGAGCACGAAATTCACCCGACCTTTACACCCGCCGCCCGGATCACCACTCACAGGACCGCCGAAAATACCGAAGCCACCGAGGAAGCCTCAGCCGCGTCTGCCGCGCGCGCCGAAGCCCGCCGCCGGAGCGAAATTGAAAATTCACTCGACCATCTCGCTTCAAACGTCCGAACCAGCGGCGCGGGCAAAACCACCGTCGATATTCCGGGAATCGGGGGCGGCGGAGAGGCCTTTGCCGGCTATCGCGATGTCATCAGGTCAATTTATTACCGCGCTTGGGTCGCGCCGGAAAACGGCGGTGACAAATCAGCCGCGCCCGAAGCCCGAATCGTCGTCGCCCGCGACGGCACAATTCTTTCCGCGGAAATCGTCAGCGCCTCAGGCGACTCAATCCTGGACAAATCCGTCTCGCGGACATTGCGCATCGTGACAAAACTGCCGCCGTTTCCCGCTGTCGCGCGCGATGAACAGAGAACTTTTCGACTTCAATTCAGTTTGGACCTCAAAGAAGCATCCGGATGAAAATTCAAATTAAACTCCTTATCATCGCTGTTCTGACGTGTTCGATTTCGGCGCGGGCCGACGACGTCATTCCAATCGTCAAGCCGGCCAATCAACTCATCCGCGTCGCCGTCAACGGTTTCAGCGGCGAAGTCGAATCTGTCCTGGATTTCGACCTCTCCGTCCTCGGCATGCAAATCACCACGGGCAACGACGCCGATTACGTTGTTTCCGGCCACGCGAATGGACGCGTCGAAGGAGGCCTGACCCCCGCCGGCGCGGGCCGCCCATTATGGATGCGGGCGTATGAGGGCGGCTCCGCTCGCTCGCAGGCCCATGCCTTTGCGAACGACATCGTCAAAGAGATTCGCCAAAGCGCCCCGATTTTCCTCACGAAAATCGCCTTCCGCCAGCAATCGGGCACGGAAACCGAAATTTGCGTCTCGGATTTCGACGGCTTCAACGCCACCGTGATCACACATGATCATTCCCTTGTCGGAGGCCCCTCCTGGGTCCCCGGCCATGGCGGCCTTTTTTATACCTCCTGGAGACACGGCAGCACTGAAATCCTTGATCACAACCTGAGCACTGGCGCCCGCCGCATCGTTGCCGCCTACCCTGGCGCCAATTTAAGCGCGGAAATCTCTCCCGACGGCCAGCGAGTCGCCATGATTTTGAGCAAAGGCGGCAGCCCGAATTTATATGTGTCCGACATCAGCGGCGGGGATTTGCGCCAATTGACTCACACCCGCGACGAGGACTCCTCCCCAACATGGGGTCCTGGCGGCCAAATCTGTTTTGCTCATCGCAGCGGTCGCGCCCGGCTGCAGGTAATCAACGCCGAAGGGGGCCAAGCCCACAACTTGCGCATCGCCGGCGCGTTCGGCGATCTCACCTCGCCCGATTGGTCTCCCGACGGCAAGCAAATCGCCTTCACCAGCGGCAGCGGCAACTTCACAATTTGGGTGGTCCCGGCGGAAGGGGGCGACGCCCAGCAATTGGTTCCGGGCGAAGACCCGTGCTGGGCGCCCAACTCCCGGACGATCATTTTTACACAACGATCCAACTACAAACGGACGTTATGCTTACTTGACGTGCCCACCAAACACGTCAAGACTATCAGGCAACTTTCGGGGAACTGTTCGGAGCCTTCGTGGGCGAGGTGAGCAACAGGTCTTCGTGAATCTTTGAGCAAAATGAAAAAATTAAATCTATTCGGAACAATTTTTATAAGCGCCATTATGCTATCAGCCGTCACCGGCTGCCATCGCCATCCGCAGGGGGTTACTCAAATCCCCGATTACACACAACATCCGACACCGGGCGTAAATCCCGGTGACAACAACACCCCCGGTGGCGTCGCAATTCCCAACACCCCGGGACCCACAGCCACCCCCGAAGGCACGCCTGAAAGTTACGGAGCGAAATATGGGCCGCTCCTCGATGGCCCACACAATGAAGACCGGGAAAAATTCAAGGAAGACACCGTCTATTTTGATTTCGACAGCGCCACCATCAAGTCATCCGAAGAATCCAAGCTGACGGACCTTGCCAATTATTTCAAAGGCAACGAAAAGCTGGAGGCTCTCATCATTGAAGGCAACTGCGACGAGCGCGGCACTGAAAAATACAATTTATCCCTGGGCGAACGCCGCGCCCTGGCAGTCCGCGAGTATCTTGGCAACCTTGGAGTTGATGCGCAGCGCATTAAAACCGTCACCTACGGCGCATCGCGTCCCGTTGATCCCGGCCACAACGAAGCCGCCTGGAAGCAAAATCGCCGCGATGACTTCGTCCTGGTAACGCCCAAGTAAAATCGACACAGGGCGCGCCCATTACGAGTGGCTGATTCGGTAAAACCGGTAAGTGCTGTTGGTTTGGAGCGGCTCGGAAAAATAAAACAATCCGTTGGTTAGCGTGAGAGATTGAACTGAAACCCAAACGGGATTGGCCAAATTTGTGGCCGCCTCGATCACAACAGGGAGATTGGCCGATCCGGTAACGTCGAAACCAAAGCTGTTTTTTCGAACGCCAAAGTTGCCATTGGCAATTTGTATCAATGGGTTCCAAAGCACCGTTGCAAGGCCGGAATTGGTCGAAAACCCGCCCCAGCCTGTAGTTCCGGGCAGGTAATAGGCGGTCATGTTGTCGTTCTCAAAGACTTCAGAACCAAGCGACGGGGCGTTTGCCAGGAAGTAAATCGCGCTCAACGCGCCACAGTCCATGAAGGCTTCATCGCCAATTGAAGTGACACCTCTCGGAACGGTGTAACTCCCGGCAATGCCGCCCGGAAATGTGATCAGAGCGGTTTGATTTTTGTTGAAAAGCACGCCGCCGACGCTGCTAAAAACCGGGTTCTCCGGATCGACCGTGATTGCCTTCAGGCTGGCGCACTCATCAAATGCGTGAATTCCGATGTTAGTGACACTGGCCGGTATGGCGATATTTGAGAGGTTGAGACAGTAGGAGAATGCAACCTGTCCTATGTTGGTCACGCTGTCGGGTATCGTCACGCTGAGCAGGTTCGTGCTGTCCCAAAACTCATAGTTCCCAATGCTGCCGATGCCATTGCCAATGATCGCGTTTGTGAGTTTCATACACTCGCAAAACGCGGCGTCTCCCAGGTTTGTCACAGTGCCCGGAATTGTGACCTGCGACAGGCTATCCCACGTGAATGCGTTTGCCCCGATTGTAGTCAGGCTGGCAGGGAAAACCACGTTGCTCAGGACAAGACTAAAGCAATCCTCGAATGCTCCGTCGCCAATTGTCACGACGTTAGTGGGAATGTTGGCGTTGGTCAGGCTCTGACACGCAAAAAAGGCGTAGCTTCCGATGTACGTGACGGTGTTGGGGATGGTAATGCTCGCAAAGGTATCGCTGTCGAACGCGCCGTCACCAATAGCGGTGACAGTCCGGCCACCGGTGGGGGATTGAATGACCACGCCGACCGAGGATCCGTTGTAGGCCGTAACTGTCAGGGTGCCATCGTCATTGGTTGTGTAAGTAAAGGGCGGAACTGCCGCTTGCGCGGGAAGCGCGATCAGCAAGAGCAAGGGAAGCAAGGCGGAAAATATTCTCTCCATCCTTTGGAGTTTGGCGAAAATCCAAAGATAGTCAAAGATCATCGCGCGCGGGACTTGTAGCGGCTCAGTTGCGTTTGGAGGGTCGCGATCAGCGACGCATTGTTCTGCCGAGTCGCCAATTGCAACGCCTTTTGAAGCTCCGAAATCGCTTCATCCACCCGGCCTTGCTGTACCAGCGCATTGCCAAGGCTCTCGCGCGCCTGCGCGGAGTTGGGCTGGAGCGCCACGAGTTTTTGAAACTGCGTGACGGCTTCGTCCACCTGCCGTTTTTGTAGAAGCGCGTCACCGAGGTTGTAGCGGGACTGCGGGTAGTCGGGGTTTATTTCCAGCGCCTTGCGCAAATGCGTGATCGCTTCGTCCACGCGCCCTTGCTGGAGCAGGCAACTGCCGAGATTATTTTGAGCTTCCAAAAAATCAGGGTGGATGCCCACCGCTTTTTGAAACTCGTCGATGGCGGCATTCGCTTCTCCTTTTTGGTGCAGCGCGATCCCAAGACTATAGTGAGCCTGGTCGCTATCGGGTTGCAGTTCCAGCATCGCGCGAAACTGATCGATCGCCTCGTCCACCTCCCCTTTGCCAAGAAGCGCGTTGCCGAGGGAAAGGTAGAGTTTGCCGGAGTCAGGCCGGATCGCCTCGGCCTTGCGGTATTCCAGGATGGCATCGTCCACGCGGCCTTTTCCGAGAAAATCGTTGCCGAGATTCCAATGGGCTTCGGCGAACCTTGGCCGAAGAGCAAACGCCTTTCGGTAATGCGCCATCGCCTCGTCCATTTCATGCTTTTTATCGAGAGCGGCGCCGAGATTGTTCTCCGCTTCGGCGTTGTCAGGCTCGATTGCCAGTGAGGCCCGGAACTGGGCAATGGCCCGGTCCACATCTCCGCGCTCATAAAGAACAGCGCCAAGATCATCGTGGGCCAGCCAGCAGTCGGGATTCCGCGCAATCGTCGTTCGCCACAGCGTCTCAATATCCGTGTACATCCGGCATTGCCGCCACGTCAGCACCGCCAGCAATGCCAGCAACGCCGCGCAAAACGCCATTTCCAATCGCCGCTCTTTAACCCGGGAAAAAATCGCATGGATCGCGACGCTCGCCGCCACAATCGGGCCGATCCCGGCCAGATATTGAAAATGATCCGCGACGAACGAGTACTTAAATGGAAAGACATTCAAAAAACCGAGCGCCGGGAAGAGCGTTCCGATAAAAAAAAGCATCGCCGCCGAAGGCCCGCGCGTCCACCGCCGCAAAACCCAAAACCCAAGGAGCATCGCCGCCACGCCCGCCGGAAATAAATACTGCCACCACACGGCCTGGCTGATCGTCCAGCGGGGGTAGGAGAAAATCAAATCCGCCGGCCAGAAAAGTTTCCCCAGATAAAACCAAACCGCGCGACCCGCGATCAAGCATCGCTCCACAAGGGTAAAATGAAACTCCGTCCCGTTGGCGCCGACGTTATAGCGCTCCATCCACGACGTAAAAAGCCCCGCCGTGATCCCCGCCACGAAGAATGGAACGAGCGGCGGCACATCCCGCCTCCATGACAATGCGCCCCGTTTCCACCAGAAAACCACGAGCAACGCGGCCGGCAAAGTTGCGATCACTGTTTTCGTCAGCAACCCCAGCGCAAAAAGGGCCAGCGCAGCCACATACGCCCGTTTATTCCTGGTCCGATCAAATCCCAGATAAGCCAGTCCCGCGCCCAAGTAACAGATTCCCGAGAGCGTATTTTTAAGCTCCGCGATCCACGCCACCGATTCCACTTCGATCGGGTGCAAAGCAAAAATCGCCGCAGCCAGCCACGCCGCCGGGACTTCCAGTGTTTGCAGAATCCGCAGCAGCAACAAAGCCCCCGTCACATGCAGGAGGATATTGACCAGATGATAACCCAGCGTCGCATCGCCCCAGAGCTTGTGTTCCACCCAGAACGAACTAAAAGCGACCGGATAATATTGCAGCGTGGTCCCCGGCTCCGTCCAAATGTGAAGAAGCCCCGTCCAGGAGCGAATTCCAGCGTGGGGCATGTGCGCCGCGTCATCCCAAATTGGCTTGCCATTCCAAGCCGGGAAATAAGCGGTAAAAGTGGCGGCGGCAAGCAGCAATCCCAGCAACCAAACCCGGGGCCGCGAGAAAAGGGGTTTCCTTCCTTGGACTGCCGTGCTGTCGATCATCTCATTCCGGAATTGTGCCGTAAAAATACTACCCAAGAGCCAATCAAAGACAAGGGATGAACCACTGGCTTGCGGGGATTAAAAAAGTCGCGCGCAGAGCCGCGGAGCGCTTAGAGAAAGACAAACAAAACAGACAACCGACTATTGAAAAAGATTGGCTGGGGCTTCCATGTGCAATATGGTTTACAGCGATGGCTTTTCTGGATCGATTCAAACTGTGGCGTGGGGAGGATAAGTTGCCGCTGCACTTGCGGCATGGCGCGGCGGGGGAACGGGCGGCCAGGGAACATCTCAAAAAAAACGGGCTTAAGTATTTGACGGCTAATTTCCGGACGGATCGCGGGGAGATTGATCTCGTTTTCCGGGATGGGGATTGCCTGGTGTTTGTGGAGGTGAAAACCCGCTCGTCGGAGTCCTGGGTGCGGCCGGCGGCGGCCGTCAATGCACGCAAACGCCTCCGGCTGACGCGGTGCGCTTTTGATTATTTGCGGTTGCTTAGAAATCCTCCGATAAAAATCCGCTTCGATATCGTGGAGGTCTTGCTGGAGGATGGAGCCGTCTCGGAGATGCGCCATTTGCCGAACACCTTCACTTTAACGGCACCGTTTCGATATGGCTGAACAGAATTAGTAAAATAAGTTGACTGTCATTGTAATTTACTATAATCTGTTGGCATGAATAATACTAACCCTGGTCTTGAAGAGTTCGTGATGCCTGCATTGCTCAGGCACGCGCGTGATACATACGGAATCGCCATGCGCAAAGCCCTCGCGGAAGCGGGTTATGACGACATTCCGAGAAATGGGCTTTACGTGATCGGCGGGCTGGCGATGGGGGCGGGCGGTGTGCCGCTGGGTGAGCTTGTACAGGCGTTGCGGGTATCGAAACAGGCGGCAGGCCAGCTTGTCGATACGCTTGTGTTGCGCGGCTATCTGGAACGGACGGTGGATGCGGAGGACCGGCGCAAACTAACTGTCACGCTGACCGAACGCGGACGGGCAGCGGCGGAAACCCAGGCCGTGGCGCGAGCGGAGATCGACACGAAACTGCTCGCGTGCGTGGGACAGGAAAATGTCAATAGCACTCGGAAGACACTGGCGGCACTGATTGATTTGGGTCATCAGGGACGTGATGGCCAGGGGGACGAGTAACACCATGCCGCTGGCGGAGGACGCCGTCTCTATCGCATTTGGAGAATGTAAAAACGTTCCGGCGCAATTGGATTTACCGCGTTGGTGGCGGTGATGGTGAAAGCGCCGCTGGCGGTCAAAGTGTTCGTCGCAATGGGTGTCCATTGGTTGAGCGGCAACGCAAGGCTCGCGCTCATCAGTGTAATGTAGGGAACGCCGGATTTTCCGTTGACGGCGTTGATTATCAGGTTGGTGCCGGAAAGGCTAATGCTGTTGATGATCGGCAGTTCTGGTTGCGGCAGCGTAATACTGAACAGCGTGCCGCTGCCACCGGTGCCCCCTTCTTCTGTCGTGCCATACAGCGTGCCACCCGATAAAACCAGGCTTCCGTAAGGATGGGCGCCGTCCAAGTTGGTGTCGCGGCTGCCTTGTTCGGTTGTAAAATTATGAAGATTGGTGAAGTTCATCCCGTTGGTTTTGACGGTGAATATCGTGCCGTAGGAATAGGCGCCACCGTATATTGTCGTGCCGTAGAGAGCGCTATCCGACAATATGAGTGCCGTCTCGGGATTCTCTCCGTCGCCGTTTTCGAAATCGCCACCCTCCGAAAAGGTATAAAAGTTGGTGAAAGCCGTGCCGTTGGTGTTGATGGAGAACAACACGCCGTTGCCATTGGTTCCGCCTGAATCTGCCGCGCCGTAAAGGGTATTGCCCGACAGTACAAGGGTTGCCGCCGGATCGGCTCCGTCGCTGTTAGTTCGATCTACGCCTTGCACAGCGGAAAAAATATGAAGAAGTGTGAAGTTGGTGCCGTTGGTGGTGAGGGAAAAAAGCGAACCGCGGCCATCGGGCGCTCCGGAGTTGGCGGCACCGTAGAGCATATTGCCGGATACGACCAGGCCCGCGGCGATAAGCCCTCCGTCGTTATTGGTGCTACTGGTTATTTTCGAAAAGTTGTGAAGATTGGTGAAGCTGGTCCCATTAGTATTGACGGCGAATATCGTGCCAGTACCAGCCGAACCGCCCGAAAGGGTGGTGCCGTAGAGCGTACCGCCCGAGAGGGCGAGGGGGCTTTGGGGCATCGCTCCGTCGCTGTTGCTGATACTATTGCTGAGGGCCGAAAAATTATAAATCGTGGTGAAGTTGGAGCCGCTGGTGTTCAGGGAAAAAACCGCGCCCTCGCCATTTGTTCCCCCGCCAGAGGCAGTGCCATATAGAACGTTGCCCGACAAAAGCAACGTCGCCCTTGGAGCGGCTCCATCACTATTAGTAAGGGGAAATAGAGTGCCTGACGCGGCTGAGAAGACGTGAAGGACGGTGAAATTCGAGCCACTCGTATTGATTGAAAACGCCGTGCCATTGCCATTCGTGCCGCCGTGGGCCACTGTGCCGTAGAGCGTATCCCCTGACAAGACCAAGCCCGAGTAGAGAAGATACCCGTCGGCGTTGGTCTCATTTCCAGCGGTCGGCAAAAAGCTGTGCAAGTTGGTGAACGTTTGCGCCGGGAGCATGGGCGCAAGAACGAAGCCCAGGCACGCCAAGGCGATCCGGGAAGTTTTTGTGAGTATTGAGGCGAAAAAGTCAGATCGTTTCATAGTCGATGGTTACGTGTCGCGATACGAATAACGTCAGCGACACGATGCTACGCGGTTACGCCGGTCAATGCAAGGTGGGACGAGCCTTTGGACTCGGTTCAGATAATCAAGTAATCGGACGGGACGCCGTGACGGGCCGGGCGGTATTGGGCGGCTTCGATCCATTTCTCGCGGGTGGTTTGAAGGCGGCCGACGAGAATTTGGGACATGCGCTTGAATAATTCGTAGCCCAAGTCATGGTTGCGATCGCATTCCTGGCTCAGGCGGCTGCCGTAGAAAAAAATAGTCTCGGTGGACTCTTCGGCAACGGCGTTGAAGTGCCAGTAATACGGGGGGAAAAACCAGGACCAGCCGAGGATGTCGCCGGGTCCGATGACTTGGACACGGGTTGGGCTTCGATCACCGCGGGCTTCGAGGGCGATGGATCCGCTGATGACGAGATGAAAGCAATTGGCGGGTTTGCCGGTTTCGACCACCAGATCGCCGGCGGAGAAATTGGCTTGCATGGAACATTCCGCCAGGATGTGGCGGTGACGGCTGCTCAATTGCTCAAAGAGCGGATGAGAAGGCAGCGACTGGGCCGTAAATGGGCGTTTGGCGTCCGCCGCGATCATACAAATTTCATATCCTATTCCTGTCCTAACAAAGTTGGGAATAAGCTAATGGGATGCCAACTCCAGAATGACGAAACCTAATGACTCAGTGAGGGTTCCACGCCACGGCGACGCTCATTGTCCGGCCAAAACGATTGACGTAGTGAAGTTGCTTTTTGGAAAAACCGTGTTCGTGGACCATGCGCGTGATTTTGACGTCGTAACAGCAATATTCGGCAATTTCCAGCAATTTGCCCTCTTTATACCAACGAATCGCCTGGAGTCCTTCGCTCGTCTTCTCGACGCCGAAGGTCGCCGAGGCGATGGAATCGAGCGAAAGGCGGTGTTGCAAGGTCTTTTGCAGTTCCACCAGCATGTCGAGGGTGGGAATCTGTTCGACATCGAAAAACGGGTTGTGGCCGGCCAGCACTTCATAATCGAAGCGGAGGTTGTTGAAACCGACAACCAGATCGGCGCGGCGGAGTTCCTCGATCAGGGCGTTGACGTCGTTTTCCCCATAAATTTTGTAATCGCCGCGAGCAGTGCTGTAGGTGACGCCGATGCTCATGCGCATCTCGCGGATTTTGTCCCAGCCGCCGACTTCGTCCGCGGATTTTTGGGTTTCCAAGTCGAAATAAACAACGTTTTTCATCAAGCCGATTTCAAAATTGTTTATATAGAACCGCGAAATAATTGGAAGGACTATTTGCGAAACAACCGCGATTCGGAGAGCCACGCGCCGCTTCCAGCCAGGACGAGCGCCATGAGCGTTCCTCCGGCGAGCCAAAGCGAAAATATTGCCCGCTACGGCCCTTGGGAGGCCGGTTTCCATTGATGGACGGCCAGGGCGGCGGCGCCGATCGCGCCGTTGAATTCTCCAAGGTCAGAGATCACCAACGGTGGGAGATTCTCCGACCTGGACGCCGCCCGGAAACGTTCCCGCAGTTTTTCCAAAAACGGATTGCCGAACGCCGGAAAGACTCCGGCCAAAATAATTTTGCCGGGATTAAACGCGCAGTTCAACTGGCTGATGACCAATCCCAACGTCCGCGCCAAACGGTCCAGCAGCGCTTCAACGTTCTTGTTGCCATCCTGCGCGGCTTTATCCAACTGCGAGATGCTGAATTCCCCACCGGCAAAACTGGCATCTTCCGCCAAACTGGCCTGGATGCCTCGCACGGAGGCGATTTCCTCAAGCGTCGCGAAACCCGGTTGGCCGTCAACGGGACAGCACGGCCAATCGCCCACTTCTCCGGCGAGGTTGTTGCTGCCGTGGTAAATGTGGCCGTCAATAATAATGCCGGCGCCGATGCCGCTTCGCATCCCCAGGCAAATGAAATCCTGCAATCCGCGCCCCTGCCCGAACCAAAGTTCAGCCAGCGCCATTGAACGAATGTTGTTTTCCAAAAACACCGGCACACGAAACCGCGCGGAAAGCGGTTCACCCAACGGTATATTGTGCCAGTCGCGAATATGCTTGTAATGGTGTGCAACGCCGTCCCGCGGGTCGATGCTTCCGGGAACGCCGACGCCGATTGCCAGGACACGGTGGCCGCTCTCCCCGATGACCTCGCAAATGGCGTTTTCGATTTTTTCGAGGATTCGCCGCACCGAGTCCTCCGCGGCAATTGTATCGTGGAATTGCCGGAGCGGTTTCTGAGAAAAATCGACGGCTGTGGCCATGATATTGCGCGCTTCGAAATCGACGCCGATGAAGCGTCCGCCCTGGGCGTTGAGGCCGAGGGCGGTGGGAGGCCTGCCGAATTCGCGGCCGACGCGCTTGCCTTCGGAAAGGAACCCTTCCTCGATCAAATGATCGACGTAAATGCCGACGGTGGACGGAGCCAGGTTCAAGCTGCGAGCCAGTTCGGTGCGGGACAAACCTTCCTGTGCGCGGACTTTGCGAAGGAGGTCTCCTTCGATGTTGGCGATACTCTCCTGTTTAATTTTGAAGCGGCGCGAGGTGGAACGCACCGGGCTTCTGGATTCGTCGGGCTTGGCAGACATGCAACAAGGGCTATTTTTCTTTCAAAATATGTGGTTGCCGTCGTGGCGGCGAGACAAAAATGCAAAGCCTTACGCCGAGCGTATAAGAGAACGAGCCAGGGCTTCCCGCAACTCGCGCAGTTTGGGCGGCTTGTTCAACACACAGTCCACTTCTGGCGGCACATCCCCTTCAGCCAGGAGACGCTGGCCCCAACCGGTTAGAAGAAGCACAGGCGTGGATGGCGACATGCCCTTGATGGCGCTGGCGACCTTGCGTCCATCAACGTCCGGCATTCCCAGGTCTGTGATGACAACGTCGAACGGCTCATTCTGTCGTGCGGCGGTGAAGGCGTCCACGCCTGCCTGTCCGCCGCTTGCGGTGACAACCGTATGACCATCGCCTTCCAAAATATCACGGAGCGACTTGAGCAGCGTGGGATCATCGTCCACAACGAGAATTCGGAGTTGCGCCGGCGCGGCGTCGGCAGGCACGGGAGACTGTTCAGCCTCCGCAGCCACTGTTGCGGGGAGGGCGAAACTCAACCGCATGGTAGTGCCCTGCCCGACGGCGCTTTCGATTTCAAGTTCGGCGCTGTGCCGGCGCACCATTCCATACACCATCGCCAAACCAAGCCCGGTGCCGCGATCTCCTTTGGTGGTAAAAAACGGTTCCAGACAGCGGCGGCGTGTCTCGTCATCCATGCCATGCCCGGTGTCCGATACTTCCACCTGAACGCGCGGGGGCGCCCCAGTCCCCGCGAAATCGGAAACCTTGGTGCGCAACGTCAGTGTCCCGCCCTCCGGCATGGCATCGACGGAATTGAAAATCAAATTGGTGAGTGTCTCGCGGATTTCGCTTTCGACTCCCATGACCACGGGCAAGCCCGGGGCCAGTTCTGTCTGCATTTTTATGACGATTCCCCTTTGCTGCGGCATATCGCTCCACCGGGCGCGTGTCAGATTCACGACTTGCTCCACCAATTCGCTCAAATTCACCGGCGAGAGAACCAACTGTGTCCCGCGCTGGCGATAAAACTCGCGCATGCGGCCGACTGTGGCCGCCACATCTTCAATGGCGCGTTGAGTCGTTTCCAAATAACCCCGGGCACGCGAGCTGAGGTTTGGCTCTGTCTCCAATAACGACTCAGTGTAGAGCGCTATTGGAGATATGGCGTTATTGATGTCATGGGCGATGCCGCTGGCCATTTGCCCGAGCGCGCTCAAGCGTTCATGTTGCAGCGCAGCCTCCTGGGTTCGGCGAAGTTCATCGTAGGCTTGTTTCAATGCCGCGTTGGAGCGTTCGAGTTCCACAGTTCGCTGTAGAACGCGGTCTTCCAAATCCCGGGTCAATCGTTGAAGTTCGGAATTCGTTTCCCGCAATCTGTCCTGGGTCCCGCATAATTCCTTGTTCCGCTGCATCGCCGCTTCGTAAGTGGACAGCAGCAAGTTAAGGATTTGCAGGCGGTCGGCGGTGATGAAATGTTTCTGGCCGTCAAAGAATATTTCGACGCCCATGCCGGCTTGTTCGGATTGACGCACCTGGGAATTGATGAGGACGAATTGGACGCGGCCCAGCAGGTGGCTTTCATCGTACGGTTTGAGAATGAAGTTGTCCGCGCGGCACTCAAGCCCCCGAATTACATCCTGAGGATCAGCCAAAGTTGTGACAAGAATCACCGGCGTGGCACTCAAGCCGGTTTCGGATTTGACGCTACGGCACAGGTCGTACCCATCCATCTCGGGCATGACCACATCGCTAATAATCAGCGTGGGGCGCAGGCGGCGGGCCGCCTCCAGTGCCAGGCGTCCGTTGGCGGCGTGGGTGACGTGGTAACCTTGCTGCTCAAGTATGTGCTGAAGCCTTCGGGCCTGGGTGAGGCTGTCTTCCGCTATAAGTATTTCCACCCGCTGACCGGGATTGATTAACGTGTTCATCGTTCAATCTTTCATTATCGGTTTTTGCGGCTGATGACTGTAACGATAGCGGCGGCGATCTTGTCGGCGGGAAGGATATGGATTGCCGCGCCCAACTCAATGGCTACGCCAGGCATGCCATGCACGACGGAGCTTTCGCGATCCTGCGCAATGGTTGCGGCGCCATTATCGCGCATCAACTTTAATTCAGCGGCTCCATCCTTGCCCATGCCCGTGAGCAAGACCCCCACCGCGTCTGGTCCATATGCCTCCGCCAGCGAGCGGAACAAATGCGAAACCGCGGGCCGCACTCCATTCTCAGGCTCTCCGCCCGCAAGCACGATGCGTCCGCCTGCGCCGATGCCCATGTGGAAATCATCCGGCGCCAAGTACGCATGGCCGGCCAGCGGAAGAGTTCCATGCGATCCTATATGGACCGGCACTCCGGTGGTTTGGTTGAGCCATTCGACCATGCCGGGCAAAAAGCCGTGCGCTACATGCTGGACGATCAGAATCGAGCCGGAAAAATCTTTTGTCAGGCTCGAAAGAATCGTCTGCAAAACCGGCGGGCCGCCAGTGGACGCGCCGATGCCGACAAGTGGGATTCTCGCGCACGAAGGCGTCGATTCGGGAGGACGCGGCGAAGTTCCCGCTAAGGATCGTGACCTTGGCCAGCGGCGCACGACTTTGACTTCGGACATCAGTCTCACGGTTTCCAGCAGGTTGGCGGCAAGCCTCTCAAAATTGGGGTGCTCGCGAGTGACGGGCTTTTCGACGCAGGCGACGGCGCCCGCTTCCATCGTGCGGAATGTGATCACAACCTCCTTGGTGTCCGTCGTGGCGGAGCAAATGATGATTGGAACAGGCTGCGTCTCCATGATGCGGCGCGTGGCCTCGAATCCATCGAGGTTGGGCATGTGGATGTCCATGACGATCGCGTCAGGTTTGTTTTCGCGGACGAAATCCAGCGCGGCCTGGCCGTCGTTGACGGCGCCGATGACATTGATTCGCGGATCGGATTCCAGGAGGTGGACTAGCAGCATCCGCGCTACTTTCGAGTCGTCGGCCACCAGAACGTTGATTTTTTGATTTGTCATGGCGCCAGACGGCGGACGGCTTCAAGCAGGTTGCTTTGATCGAAATTGCTTTTTACTAGATAAGCGTTGGCGCCGACATCGACGCCCCGCTCCCGATCCTCGCGCGACTCCAACGCGGTGACGAGCACCACCGGCAATTCCGCCAGCTTTTTGTCCGCGCGAATTCGAGCCGTCAGATCGAAACCGTTCAAGCGCGGCATCTCCACGTCTGAAACGACCAGGTCGAATTTTTGCGCGCGCAGGATGGTGAACGCCTCCAATCCGTCCACCGCCGTTTTTACTTTATAGCCTGCGGATTCAAGAATGCCCTTTAATAACATACGAGACGTGATTGAATCCTCAACCACAAGAATGCTGGCGACTTCGGCTTCCACAGGCTTCGCGCCCACAGTCGCCGGGGCGGCCGCGCCGCCGCCCTTTCTGGCGGATTTAAGGAGGTCGGCAATGTTGAGAATGGGCGCCACCTGGCCGGAAGCGAGAACGGTGGCCCCGGCGATGTTGCGCACGCGTGAAAGCGGTTTATCGAATCGTTTTACCAGCACTTCCTGTTCATCGAGCACCGCGTCCACCGCAAAGGCCACACGCTGGTCGTTCGCGCCAAGAATGACCGCCGGAATGGAGGCGACCGGCTCGCCCGCGCGTTCCACAGGAGGCAATTCCAGTGTTTGAGCCATCCGAACCAGGGAGATGGCGCGTCCATTCAAGGAGAGGGTTTCACGGTCTTCGACCGTTTGAACATCCGCCGCCTTGAAACGCACGACCCGCTCCACTTGCGCGGTCGGCAGAACGAACATCCGCCTCGCCACCTCGACAAGAATTCCGCGAAACGTGGCCACCGCAACTGGCAGGGCGATGCGAATGGTTGTTCCCACGTTGCGCTGGCTTTCCACGGAAACGCGACCGCCAAGTTTTTCGGCCTTCTCGCGCACAATGGCCAGACCCAGCCCGCGGCCGGACAATTGGGTGATGATCGGGCTGGTGGACACATCAGTTTGAAAGATCAGCGCCAGCGCTTCGGGTTCGGCCATTCCGCGCGCCTGCTCCGGCGAAATGAGGCCGCGCTGAACGGCGGCCTCCTTGACCTTGTCGGTTTCGATGCCGGCCCCGTCGTCGGACACGAGGAGTTCGACTTTGTTGCCATTGACGGGTGAGACGGCGAAAGTGATCGTGGCGCGGGGAAGTTTGCCGAGCTTGACGCGCTGTTCCGGCTTCTCGATCCCATGATCAACGCAGTTGCGCAAAAGATGGATGAACGGGTCCTTCATCTCTTCCAAAATGCGTTTGTCTATTTCAAATTCTTCGCCGCGCATCACCAAGTCGGCCTCTTTCCCCTGGTCGCGGCAGAGATCGCGCACCAGTTTCGGGAACATTGCTCCCAATGTGGCCACCGGAAGCATCAGCATTTTTTTGGAATCCTCCAACAGGTCATCCACAAGTTTGCCGGTGACCGCATGATCCTGCGCCGTCGTTTGCCGCAACGCCGTGATTTTGCCGTCGAGCGACCGGATGTAATCGTGGTTCCAATCAACGAATTCAATCAGTCTTGCGAGGCCTGGCAGCGGGGAAGCGGCTGCCGGGCTTGAAGCGGATCGTTCGGATTTTTGGCGAAGCGCCCGTATTTCCGGCTGAACCGCCGCCCACTCCTTGTTCCATTTGTCCAATTCGCTCGCCAGCCCACGCGCGTCCACCGCCCTCTGTGCCGTGGTCAGTTTTACCGCCAACATCTCCTCCGCCTCGAGCAACTGCGCGTCCAATTTGGCCACGGAAATGCGCACGGTGTCGGCAACCGGAGCTTTTTCGGGTGCGCCTAAAGGAAAAGTTGGCGGGGCCACCGCCGGAGCCGCCTCGACAGGGGCGGACGGGCTGGCAGGCTTCACTGCCGCAACCGCGGGCGAAGCCGTCTGGCCGCCGGACGGCTCAGTCCCTTGTTCGGGAGCGTCAAGCGCTTCGGAGGCAGCGTCGAGCGACCGGTGCAGGGCGTCCATCTCCTGCCGCGATGGAACGGTCTCCTGCCGCTTCCATGAGGCGAATGTGTTTTCCAACGACTGGCAAATGGATTCGACCTCGACGAAATTCACGGCTCGCGCCGCGCCCTTGAGGCTGTGCGCGGCGCGAAACACCGTTTCGACATGGCCTCGCCGCTCGCTTGCGGACGGCGATTTCTCCAACGCCAGCAAGCCAGCCGCAATTGATTGCAAATGCTCGCCAGCTTCGATCTTGAACGTCGCCCGCAACGATTTGAGGAACTCTTCTTCCTGCGCGCTCATGGCCCTGGGTTAAATCTTGTAGTGTTGGATAATTTGTTTGAGCCGCTGGCCCAGCTCGCTCAGATTGCGCGCGGCGACTTCCAATTGTTTTGCGCTGGCCACGTTTTGTGTGCTCGCCTGTTTGATGTTTTCCATTGCCCCGGCCACCTGATCCACCCCGACCAACTGCTGCTGGCTCGAAGCGGCGATTTGCGTCGCCGCCTGCGCCGCCTCCGTCACGCTGCCGGCCAGTGTTTGAATGGATTCGCCCGCCGCCTCCGTCTGTTTCGCACCGGCTTCGACCGCCTTGCTCCCTTGCTCGGTTGCCAGCACCGCCGCTCCTGTCGCTTTCTGGATGTCGCTCAGGATCGTGCGAACCTGGTTGGTGGCCTGCCGTGATTGTTCGGCCAGGCTTTTGACCTCCTGCGCCACGACGCCAAAACCCTTGCCGTGCTCCCCGGCTTTGGCCGCTTCAATCGCCGCGTTGACCGCGAGCAAATTAGACTGCGACGCCAGGTCTTCCACCGTTGCCACAATCTGCCCGATGGTCTGGCTTTGTTCGCTCAAACGCACCATGCTGGCGGCGATGGCTTCCATTTGTTGACGAATTCGGCCCGTGCCCGCCACAACTTCATCGGTGGACTTGCGTCCGCTTTGGGAAATCTGCGCCGCTTTTTGCGCGTTGTCGGCAACAGCTTTGGCTTTCTGACTGGCGGCCTGGGCCGTCTGCCGGACTTCCTCGACTGTCGTGGTCGTCTCGCTCACCGCCGCCGCCGATTCGCTCGCGCTGGAGGCCAGTTGCGTGGTCGAAGCCACAATTTCGCTTGCCGATGACCCGAGCACGTTGGCGCCCTCCACCAATTGCCGTGTTTGTTCGCGCAGATTTTCGGTCATCCGCGCAAAAGCGTTCCCAAGAAGGTCATTGGACGATTGGGGCTTGACGGTCGTACGCAAATCGCCGCCCGCAATCTTGCCGGCGACCTCGGCCATTTCCCTCAATGAACTTGCCATTCGGCTAAAAGTCCTCGCCAGCACGCCTACTTCGTCCTCGCGATGATCGGTCGTCACCGCAACGCTCAAGTCGCCGGAGGCCATTCGGTCCGCCGTTGCTGTGATTTCCCTAAGCGGATTGGCAATGTTGCGGGTAATGACGAACCCGGCCAGGGCCATGACGACCAGGGCAACCAGCGTTCCCGCGATGATAGTCAGCGATGCGTTTCGAGCGGTGGCTGTGGCTTCGTCCGAACGCTTTTTCAGAAGGGTGGTCTCTTCGTTCTTCATTTCATCAATCACCTTGCGGATGTCATCCATCGTATTCTTGCCCTTGTTCGTTCGAATTACCGCCAGGGCCGCCTCAAATCCTTTCGTCTTGTCTTTGCGCAGATCAATCGTTTCCAAAAGCTCGGCGAACTTCCCGTCTTTGCCGGAAATCAGGGGTTCAAGCACGTCGAGCCTTCGTTGTTGGCTGGGGTTGTCTTGGGTCAGCTCACGGAGTGTCTTGACCTGGCCGTCGATGGCCCTCTGCGCGGCGGTATAAGGCGCGAGATAATCGTCTTCGCCGGTCAGCAAGTATCCGCGCTGGCCGGTTTCGGCGTCGTTCATCGTCGAAAGCACGCTTTCCAGTGTTTCCATGACTTGGTGGCTGTGTGCCACCCAGTCGGCCGTATCGGTGAGCTTGGCGATGCTTTGGTAGGCGACCACACCGATGATCGCCAGGATCGCAAGGGCCAATCCAAACCCCGTCCCAATCTTCATTCCAACATTCCATTTCATAATCGCAACTCCGGTTAAAGGTTTCTGTCAGGTTTCAACTTCCTCGTGGACGATAATTTTCGGGTCAGCCAGGATGCGGGCCAGGTCCAGCACCACAAGGCGTCCCGCGGTCACGCCTTTCAAATAATCACTCCGAACGCCCGTCAGCGTCGGCAAAGAACTTTGCAAGTCCGTCGCTGGAATGGAGCGCACACCCACGATGATGTCCGCCAGGATGCCCATTTCGAGATCATTGCCGCCGACGAGAATTATGTGGTGGAGGTCGGCCAATCCTTTTTCAGGCAAGTCGAAAAACTTCTTCAGATCAATCACCGGCAGGATGCGGCCCCGGACATTGACAATTCCCAGCACAAAAGGCGGGCAGCAAGGCAGCGGCGTCAACTCCTTGAAAATCGAAACCTCCCGCACAAACCGTGTTTCCAGCGCGTAACTTTCCTGCGCCAGCCGGAATTCCAGTAGTTCAAGCTTCCCTTGCGACTGCGTCGGAGGATTCAACGGTCGCGCCAGCAATTGTGCCCGTGCGCGAAGAATCCGCCGGTCGTTATTAGATTGGTCGTTGATAATTTCCCTTCGTCATGACGCGGGTCCCAAAGCAGTAATGGAAGAAATGATTTCGATCAACCGGCCCGCGGTCAAACCATCGGATTCGGGAAGGACATCGCCCGGTTGGCAGTCTTTGAGCAAATGCAAGGTGTTGGCGAAATGTTTGTCAGCCTCGTCGTTCCTGCCGTCAACGCGCGCGAGATTCCCCATTGCGAAATGGGCAAGCGCCAGGTCCGGCCGGAGGTAAGTCGCCCGTTGCAGCGAATGGCGCGATTGCTTTCGGTCGCCGAGTTCCTGCAAAACGATCGCGCGCAGATAATGCCCCGAGGCGTCCAGTTTGTCGGAGGCAACCCATCGGTCGCACCATTCCAGCGCGCCAGCCAGTTTGCCTTGATTGGCGAGAGAACGCGCCAGCAACGACAACACCTGGGGATTGGGCGCGTCGCTTGCCGGCATCGAGTTGAGGAGCGTCTCCGCCGCCTCCGCATAGCAGCCTTGCTGGTAAAGTGCTGTGGCTGCGGCCAGCGGCGGTTCATTGGGTTCTTTAACCGGAGGCGTCTCTAAAAGGGGCATTTCAAGCGCGGGCGCGGCAACGGGAGTTGGCTCGCTCCATAATGGCGGCGTCCACGGGGGCGGGGTTTGAACTTTCGCGACGCCCTTTCGATAGAGGATCGTCCCTGGAAAGTTGGCGGGCGCAAACCGGGAAAACAACGTCTGTGAGGCTTCGCATGGGCTGACCGCCAGCCACCCGTCATCAACCAGCGCGCAACGCAGACTATGCACCGCCTTGGCGGCTTGCGCGGGGGTAAAATACATCAGCACGTTGCGGCAGAAGATCACTTCCATGGCGTTTGTGTCCAGTGCCAGCGTGGGATAAAAATCCTCCACGAGATTCACCTGCGCGAACGTCACCATTTTCTTGATCTCTGGCGCAATCTCGTATTGGCCGTTGCCGGCGGCCCGGAAGTAACGTTCCCTGAACCCGAAGGGCGACTCGCGGAATGACCAATCGCCATACACCCCGGCGGCGGCTTTTCGGAGGAACTTCTGATTGATGTCCGTCGCCAGAATGGTCACGTTCCAGTTTGCCAGATCGGGTAGGAGTTGATGCAGCAAGATCGCCAGCGAATAAGGCTCTTCGCCCGTGCTGCAAGCGGCGCTCCACAGGCGCAAACGGCACCCCTGGTTTCGCCGAAGGCGGATCAACTCGGGAAGCACCGAATCGGCCATAACCTCGAACGCTCTTTTTTCCCGAAAGAAATAGGTTTCACCCACGGTCAGGTGGCCCGCCAGCGCCAGAATTTCCGCCTTGGACAACGGCCCCCGTAAGAGCCAGTCGATGCAGTCGCCGGTATAGGAAAAATCGAATTCCTTCGCCATGCCCTCCACCCCGCGCTTCAAGTCCGGCCAGCGCTCCGGCGGGAAATGCAGCCCCATTTTCTCGGCGATGAACTCACTCAGGCGCAACCAGACGGCGTTGGACACGGCATTGATTTTCACAGCGCCGCCTCCTTGCTCATCGCCTCTTCCAAGAGACCCTCCTCATCCAGCGAGAGAAATTTTTCCAGGTCGTAAATCAGCGCCAGGCCGTCGTCCAGCTTGATCACTCCCCGGATTTGTTCCAGGCCCGGAACTATCCCGGACGGTCGGGCAACTTCAGTGGACGAGCGTTCGACCATCCCCTCCGCCTCATCGATCACGAGGACAACCGGACGCCGCGCCGTTCGAGCAATTAGAAACTGGCTGGTGGGGGAGATTTCTTCGTCCGGCAAACCAAATCGTTTTCGAACGTTGAGAACAGGAAGGACGCGGCCTTCGACGTTAATGACCCCTAGAACGATTGCTGGAGCGTTTGGCAAAGGGATCACTTCCACAGCCCGCACGATGCGCTCGACCACGTTGAGCATCAACGCATACCGCTGCTCCCCCAAACGGAAAACCACCATCTGGCTCAATTCGCTCACGGCTAAAAAGGAAGTTTCGCCTACTCTTAAAGAGCTTGCAAGCAGTATCTTGCGGCAAAGTCGGTGCAGACTCCGAGTGACACGTATGGGTATAAAACCTCCGTTGTGACTGGGATGCCGGAGAGTACGCTAGCTTATGTTAAGATACGCATTAATATTCCTGGTCGTCGCACTAGTTGCGGGATTGCTCGGATTCTGGGGAATAGCTGGCGTGGCAGCAACCATCGCCAAGGCGCTGTTCTTTATTTTTCTGGTAGTCTTCTTGGTGAGCCTGATATTCGGGCTGATGGCGAGCAGCAAGTTGTAGAAGTAGTCGCATGGAAAAAGAATTAGGCGCCCCACCCGGGGCGCCCCATGAAAACTAACTCTACTGCGCAGCTAACCTACGCCCGTTAGAGAGAGTTGTCTGCAAGGTGGTTTATGGTTTGTATTGTAGGGCGAGACCTCACAACGCGGATTTTGTGATCCATCTTTTCCCCTTCATTTCAAAGCGCGGCAGGGTATCTCGTTCTACGAGAATGACTGGTACCCGCAAATTAAAGGCAGCATGCAGAGCGGCTTCCACACTTGTTGCGAGCGAATCCCGTTGCGCGCAATCCGGGCTCGGCTCGATGCGCATGCGCAATTCAACAAGGGTTCCCGAACGATCCACCTCAGCCTGATATTCCGCGATTTCAACGAACCTGCGCAGAACATCCTCCACAGCAGTTGGATAGACATTTACGCCGCGAACAATGACCATTTCGTCACACCTCGCCATAATTCCGCCGAAGAGTGCAATGTCCTGTCGCCCGCACCCACAAGTTTGCGCATTCGCAGTTCGCACCAAATCACCCGTCCGATAACGAATCACAGGCGAACCCAACCGGCCTAAGGTTGTCAGCACCAACTCGCCGATTTCACCCGCACGGCTTGGGTTTCCGCTTTCGTCAATAATCTCCGGCAAGTACGCGGATTCCAAAATGTGCAATGTCCCAGGCTGTTTCGGGCATTCGTAGGAAACTGGCCCGGTTTCGGTCATGCCGTGATGGTCGAAGATGCGCGCACCGGGCCAACGTTGTTGAAGCCGTGCGCGAGTCGCGGGAATGCTGCCGCCCGGTTCGCCCGCGACGATGATTGTTCGCAAGGAAGGGAACGGGGTACCCGCCGCCACTTCCGCCAGCCGCACCGCATAGCTGGGAGTGCAACAGAGGGCGGTCGCCTGATTGTCCAGGATGGCGCGCACCCGCCCCTGGCTATTGAGTCCGCCGCCAGGAATGCAGAGGCAGCCGAGATTCCGCGCGGCGTCGAACGCGAGCCAGAATCCAATAAACGGCCCAAACGAAAACGCAAAATAAACGCGGTCGTCCGCGCCGACGCCCGCGACTCGGTATATCTCTTTCCAACTTTCGACCATCGCGTTCCAACTCTCCGGCGTGTCAAGCCAGCGCAGAGGGTTGCTGCTCGTTCCGCTGGTTTGATGGAAATGTGTGTAACGATCCATCGGAAAGGTCAGGTTGCCTCCGAACGGCGGTTGGCGTCGCTGATCCTCGGCGAGTTCGGCCTTTGTGGTGAAGGGAAATCGCGTTTGGAAATCTTCAAGGCTGGCGATGGCGGGGTCGAAGCCGGCGAATTTATTTCGATAAAAGGCATTGGCCGGCAGAATTGCGCCGAGCAAGTGGCGCAATTGCGCGAGTTGCCGGGAAACAATGGATTCGCGCGTGGGAAAATTCCCGGACATTATTTCTGGACCGCAATGGGCGCCGGCGCCGGAGCGTGCGGTCTGGCGGGGGGCGGTTTGAAAAGTGTCACCAGGCATCCGCCAGCGGCGGCCATGACGATGCCGAGATAAAACGGCCATTTGATCGCCCCCCATCCGCCTTCGGGCGGATTCTGGAGAATGGCGACAACCGCGTTAATGATCGGCGCGCCGGCAAAGACGATCGACATCACCACGCCCGGAAGCCCCTTGGCGTTGAAGGCGAGGAGGACACAAAAAGCCCCGGCGGCCCCGACGGCGCCGGCAAGAAGCGACCAGCCCATTCCCGCCGCGGGAAAACTCCAGGCGGCCTTGCGTGTCACGAGCAATGCAAGCGGCGCAAGGACAGCCGTCAAGAAATAGGCCAAGCCGACGAAAAGGAAGGCTTTAAAAACGCCGTTGGATTTGTCCCCCATCGCGACTTGCCCGCTGTGGAGAAAAATTCCGTAAAGCCCCCACGAAACAACTGTCATTAGCGCGAATATTAGCCAGCTCATAAATATCCAAGATTGTGGGGACATCTTATGCCCCGGTTTCTCAATTGCAACCTTCGTCTCGCGCCGCTCACAGATCGCCCTCCCGCAAATCACAGGGGGCCTGTCCGCCCCTGCCAGAACGCTCGCAGGCGTGAGCTTCCCAAACCAGGCGGAGACCTTCGAGCGTTAGAAGCGGCTCGACTGCGGTGACTTCTGGGAGCCTCGCGGACATCAGCCGGGCGTAGCCGCCCGTGGCGATTACAGGCAGGCGGCGGCATTTCAGGGCGCGTTTTAATTCGCCGACCAATTCCCGGATCAAGCCGCGGTATCCGTGGACCGCGCCAATCAACATCGCCTGCTCGGTGTTTTTGCCGATGATGGCGGGTTCCTCGCGTATTGTAATGCGCGGCAACAGCGAGGTTTTTTCGTGGAGGTAATCGGTCATGGCATTGAGGCCGGGAGCGATAATGCCGCCGATGTAATTGCCCTTTTTGTCAACGACGTCAAAGGTGACCGCCGTGCCGAAATCCACAACGACGGCGGGCGCGCCGAAATGACGTTTGACAGCAACGGCGTTGGCGAGGCGGTCGGCGCCGATCGTGTCCGGCTTCGGATAATCGATGCCGACGCCGCGAGTTGTGCCGGCCGTCAAATGGAGGCAGCGGAGCCCGAGGTGTGTTTTGAGAAATTTTTCCACCATCGGCGTAACGGCGGGAGCGACACTGCACAGGATGGCGCCGGTGATTTGTCCTTTTAGAAAGTTGGTCGCGGCTTTCTTCGCCGCGCCGCCGCGCCAATCGCGCGTGGGAACGTCGGTGTGTTTTACGACGCGGCCGGCATTTGCCAAACCGATGTGCGTGTGAGTATTGCCGATGTCAAACAGCGCGATCATCAATCGAGCATTGTAATATTCGATTGAAAGAGCGCCGTCGAATTTCTTTTTGCAAAGGTCTTTTCTTTGCGGGCTTTGCGGGGCGGGGTAAGTTTCCATACGATTCGATGCGAAAGAATGTGCTGAACGAGGCGGTGGAAAACTCCGCGAACCCGGAGCGGGCCCGGGCGGGCGTCGAACAATTGCAAACGACCGCGGCCGGGGCGGCGTTGAGAAAAATCCCCGTCGAACAAGCCCGCGTTCTTGCCGCGCTCCTGAGCGGTTCGCAGGCCGCTTTGGAATTATTGTTGTCGCACCCCGATTGGCTGGCGCCGCTGATCGAGCCCGGCTTGCTGGCTTACCCGCGCCGCGAACAAGGGTTGCGCCGGGACGTCGAGCGGTTATTCAAAGAGGGCGACGACGCGGCGGCCCTGGGGCGATTGCGGCAATTTAAACAACGTGAAATGCTCCGCATCGCCGCGCGTGATCTGGCCCGTTTGGGCAACGTGTTCGAAATCACGCGCGAACTATCCGATCTTGCGAATGTCTGCATTCAGGCCGTTTTTCGCGTATGTGAACCGCAACTGGCGCGAAGGTTTGGGCGGCCCTTTCATCTTGACGCGAAGGAGCGCTGGATCGACACGAAATTCTGCGTGATCGGGCTTGGGAAACTCGGCGGGCAGGAACTCAATTACAGTTCGGACGTGGACGTTCTTTTCGTGTACAGCGACGAGGGGACAACGTTTCACACGCCGCCCCGTCCGCGCGAACAAACGGGGCGGGGCCTTTCCAATCATCAATTTTTTACGCGTCTTTCGGAGCTGATTGTCGCGGAAATCAGCAGGATGACGCCCGACGGGGTTCTTTCGCGGATCGATCTGAGGCTTCGCCCGGAAGGGAAAATGGGGCCGCTGGCGCGGTCGCTTGCGAGTTATGAAGATTACTATGCGCAATGGGGGCAGACCTGGGAGCGAATGATGCTGATCAAAGCGCGCGTCGTGGCGGGGGACGCGCAATTGGGGGCGGAATTCCTGGAGATGGTTCAGCCGTTCCGCTACCCGCGTTCGCTGAACCCGCGCATCGTGCGGGAAATCGCCGCTGTCAAACAAAGAATCGAGACGGAGGTGGTGAAGGCCGGGGAGATTGAACGAAACGTCAAACTGGGGCGAGGCGGAATCCGTGAGATCGAATTCATTGCGCAAACATTACAACTGCTCCACGCGGGGCGGGCGCCGTTTCTGCAAGGCGGCGCGACGGCGCCGGTTCTGCAAAATCTGGTTAGGTATAGCCTGTTGCCGCCGGACGACGCCGTTGAATTGGAACGGGCTTATGTGTTCCTGCGAGACATCGAACACCGTTTGCAGATGGAAGCGCACCAGCAAACCCACACAATTCCCAACGAACGCAGTGCCCGCCAGCGATTGGCGCGATTGATGGGCTTTGAGACGCTTGCGGAATTTGAAAAGGCGCTCCGGGAACACACTCGCGAGACGCGCCGGATTTACGACTCCATTTTGGCCGGGGACGACACGGAAGAAAGCGGCCTGCCAACGGAAGGAATCGAAGGGGCCGCGCCCGAATGGAAAAAACTTTTGACCGAATATGGCTTCCGCGACGCGGACCGGGCCTTGCCGATGCTTCGGATGTTTATTGAAGGGCCGGAATACGGGCACGTTTCCTCGCGAACAGTCGAATTGGCGCGGGAACTGTTGCCCCGGTTTTTTTCCCTTTGCCCCAAAGGCTCGGATGCCGCCCGGACGACGGAACGAGTTTTATCGGACCCAGACCGGGTCTTGGTGAGGCTGGACAGTTTTATCGAGGCCTACGGGGCACGGGCGACTCTTTACGAATTATGGACGCAAAATCAGTCGCTCTTTGAGTTGCTCCTGCTGCTGTTTGACCGGTCGGAATTTCTGGCGGAACGCGCGATTCGCACGCCCGATCTTGTGGATGAATTGGTTTTGAGCGGACGTCTTAATCGCGGCAAATCCGCAACGGAAACGCTGGGGGATTTGCGCCACGGCGCGATGGACGCGGACCAGGGCGCATGGTTGCGCAAGTATCATCAAGCCGAACTGATGCGCATTGGGTTGCGCGATATTTTGGGCCTGGCGGGGTTCGAACAAAATTTGTTCGAGCTTTCCTGCCTTGCCGACGCCTGCCTCCAATACGCGCTGGAAGTCTTGATGCAAAAGCACAAATTGAGGCGGCCGCCCTTCTGCATTATCGGACTGGGAAAATTGGGCGGGCAGGAGATCAATTATGGGTCAGACCTGGACCTAATGTTTGTTACTGGCTCCGCGAACATTGCGCGATGCCAGCGGCTGGCGTCCGAATTAATGGAATTGCTCTCGGCGCCCACCGAAATGGGGGTCGTTTTTCGGACGGACGCCCGATTGCGGCCTGACGGCGAAAAGGGTCTGCTGGTCAACACGCTCAAAGCGCACGAGGAATATTACCGGCAGCGCGCGGCCCTTTGGGAAATTCAGGCGTTGACGCGAGTGCGACCAGTCGCGGGAGACATGGAGCTTGGCGCGCGGTATCAGCGCATGGCCGCGGACCTGGCCGACTTCACCTCCCCGAAAGTTGCGGCTTACGCGCCCGATTGGCTGGCGCAAATCGATCGAATGCGCGAGCGGATCGCCAGCGAACGCACGCCGCCGGGCAAAGAGCATCTGGCCATCAAAACGGGAGCGGGCGGGTTGATCGACGCGGAATTTCTCGCCCAGGCGATTTGCCTCGGACAGGGCTGGCTGGAGCCGAACACGTTGAAGGCCTTGCGGCGGGCGCGGGACGCCGGAATAATTCGGGCGGCGGACGGCGCGGAATTGCTGATGCATTATGGCCAATTGCGCCGGATTGAAGGAATCCTGCGCCGCTGGAGTTTCGAAGGGGAGACGCTGCTGCCGGAGGACGCGGCGGCATTTCAACGCGTGGCGCTTCGTTGCGGCTTTGCCACGGGGGCAGAATTCGCAAAGGCGGTGGTCTCAATACGGGAACGAATACGGACGGTTTATCTCCGGCATTTTTGGCCCGCCTTGAATCGCGCGAAAAAAGTGATAAATTGATTGACAGAAAGTGAGCTGAAATGCCGATATACGAATACGAACTTTGCGATGGCGACTGCGCGGTCTGCGGCGGACAATTCACGCTGCGCCGCCCGCTCGACGCGCCCCCTTTGAAGGTCTGCCCCGCCTGCCGCAAACCCGTGCGCAAAATAATTTCCACCTTCAATTCGCCCGTGAAACTGAAGCCCCTGTCGGTTTCCGACGCCAAAAAGGCCGGATTCACCGTGCTGAAGCGCCTGGGCAAGGGGGAATACGAGAAACAATAGTCCAAGTTAGGGCCAACGCTTCAGCGGTCTTCCAAACTGTGGACCCACTGGATGGCGTGCTGGAGCAATTGGGTTCCGTCTTCCAATTTGAGCTTTTCTTTGATGCGCGCACGGTAGGATTCGACGGTCTTGATTCCCAAATGCAGCTCCTCCGCGATGCGCCGCGTCCCCTGCCCCCGGCCAATCAGTTGAAAGACCTCCAACTCGCGGTCGGTCAACCGTTCAATGGGGGATTTTTGCTGTTCAGCGCGGCCCAGCACCATTTTGTGAACCATGCGCGAGGCCATTTTCTCGCTGATATAAATTTGACCGCCGAGAACCTGCCGAATGGCGAGCAGGATTCGCTTTGTGGCCTCCTGCTTGGTGATGTAGCCGCGAGCGCCGGCGCGCAAAACACGTTCCGCATAAAGCGATTCGTCATGCATGGAAAGAACGAGGACGGGCAGCGCAGGCATCCGGGCCTGGAGGTCCTTTACCAATTCCAATCCGTGGGTCGTCTTGAGGGTGATATCGGCAATGACAATATCGGGCTTGGTTTCATCGATTTTTCCGAGCGCCTCCTGGGTGTCTTCGGCTTCGCCGCAAACGACCAGGTCATTTTCGCGCTGGATTAGTTGGGTGAGCCACTCGCGGACAAGCGGATGATCATCGACCAAAAAAACTTTTGTCTTCGGCGCGGGATCGGCCTTTGGTTTGGTTGACATACTTAATTACTATCAAAAAATTGAAAAAACGGAAGAGATTTCAGGCAGCTACACACTGTGCGTTTTGCACACAGTTGGTTCAGTTCGCGCGGACTCGTCTTTGGCCATGAGATTTTCATTGTGGAACGAGCACAGAACAATCGTCCCGCCGCCGGCTCCGCGCCGGATGTCAAGGGAAGCGCCGATCATCTTCGCCCGATAATTCATGATATTCAGCCCCATTCCCATGGTGGCGTCCGTTTCCGCGGGAAACCCGATGCCATCATCCTTGATTGTCAAAATAACTTCCTCGTCCACGGCGCCCAGGCCGATGGAAATGTTTTTGCAATGGCCGTGTTTGATGGCGTTGGTGATCGATTCCTGCGCGATGCGAAAAAGATTCGTCCCGGCCGCTTCGTCGTAAATCATCACCCGCTCCTCGCAGGAGAAATGGCAGGTCACGTTGTTGCGAGCCTGGATGATCGCCGCCAATTCTTCCAACGCCGAGGCCAGGCCATCGACTTCCAGCCGCACAGGATACAAGCCCCGCGCAAGCTGCCGCGCCTGGGAAATGCCTTCGTTGACCATTTCGGCGATGGTTTCCGCCTGGGCCGCCTCAGCCAGTTTGTAACGTTCCAGTTTGTCGCGCAGCAATTCAGCGGCAAAAGCGATGCTCACCAAATGCTGGCACAAACTGTCATGCAAATCCTGCCCGATGCGCCGCTGCTCGCGATCGCTGATTTCGGCGACCTGTTTCTCCATTTGCTTGCGGGCGCTCATGTCCGTGTAAACGACAACACCCCCCTGGATTTGGCCATGCTCGTCGATCAACGGACGCCCGGTTGCCGCCAGCCAGATTCCCTCCGAGGAATCGGATTGCCGCAAAAAGATTTCCGCGCCATCGATAACCTCGCCTTTCATCGCGCGAATCAACGGATGCCGGTTGGTGGGATAAACCGTGAGGGTCTCCGACAGATATGTTCCGAAATGATCGGAAGAATCGTCCGCCTGGACGGTTCCCAGCCCGGCGCGAATCAACCGTTCGGCCGCCGGGTTAAACAAAAGGATTTTTCCGCGGGCGTCGGCCACGATCACTCCGTCACCCATGCTGTTGAGGATGGATTGAAGAATACTGGTCTGATGGCGCAAGGCGGCTTCCGAATGCGCCAATTCCCGGGCGCGCTCCTCCGCCGCCGCGCTGCGTTCGGCCACCCGTTGCTCAAGGGTTTCATTCAAGAGCCGCAGATTTTCCTGCGCCTGGGTGCGTTCTAGGACTTCGGCGTGCAAGGCTTCGTTGGCGCGCGCCAGTTCCTGGGTGCGTTCGCGGACGCGAATCTCCAATCCTTCCTGAGCGGCGCGCAATGCCTGTTCGACTCTTTTGCGTTCGGCAACCTCAGTGGTCAAGACGGACAAGGAAGTGTACAACGCGAGCCGTTGCAGCGTGTTCCAAAGAAGCAGGAGATGCTTGTCGATCGAGCCTGGATCAAGGTATTTGGCGCCGTACCAGATGACGCATCCAACCACCGCGATGCATATTCCCGGCCAGCGCCCCGCAAACCATGCCACGAAACAGACCGGGATCAAATAGAAGACCATCAGCGCGACCATCGGCCCTGTCACGTAATCCAACTCGCCGATATAAATCACCAACACCAGGCCCATCAGAACCAGCGTGGTGCGGGACCGCCCGTTCAGATATTCGACGATCAGCTTCACGAGAACGTGGCGATTATACCCCGGGACTGGCGCGAAAAACAAGCGCGGAAGTTGGTTCGACAATTGCTTTAAAACGCAGATTGTCAGTTATGCGACATGACAAGAGTAGCCCCGGCAGAGCTTAGTTATTGTAGCCGAGGGTGTTATAGCAATCGGATTAGGTAACCCCAATGACAACATTTACGTGCCGGCGAATGGCCGGAGCATTTGTTTTGCTGGCGATCTTGTCAAGAGCCGCCATTCTTTATGGCCAAAGCGCCGTTACAAACGCGCCGGACACCGTTTTGCTATCCACTTCCGGCACCGTTGAAATCGCACCGGTAGGCACCCCCAGTTGGTCCGCCGGTCACGCCAATCAAATATTGCGCAACGGAGACCAACTGCGTTCGGGTAAAAACAGCCGCGCGACGCTTCGACTTTCGGACTTAAGCGTCTTCCGCGTGTATGAACTGACCACAATGACGATTCATCCGGCGCCCAAGCCCGGCGAAAACCAGGTCATCGAAGTCAAGTCAGGCGCGGCGTATTTCTTCAATCGCGACAAACCGAACCAAACCAAATTTCAAACGCCGTCTTCTTCCGGAGCCATTCGCGGCACCGAGTTCAATTTGGCCGTCTCCGAAAACGGCGCGACCAAGCTCGCGTTGCTGGACGGAGAAGTCGAGTTGGGCAACAGCCAGGGATCGACCGTATTGAAAAGCGGCGAACAGGCCGTGGTCGAACCGGGCAGCGCGCCGAAGAAATCGGCGATAGTGGACGGCGTCAACGTGATTCAATGGACGCTCTACTATCCCGCAATTCTTGACCTCGAGGATTTGGATTTGGACGCCGGCGTCAAACAATCGATCCGGTCTTCGCTCGATGCGTATCGGTCCGGCGACTTGCCGCAGGCGTTGGAACAGTACCCGGCGGATCGCGCGCCCGCCTCGGAATCCGAGCGGGTTTATCACGCGGCGTTGCTTTTGTCCGCGGGCGAAGTGGATGGCGCGCAAGACCTGCTAAAGGCCGCGATGAACGACAGCAAGACGGCGGGACTGGCCGACGCTCTGAGGGAAATGATCTCGGCGGTCAAGGGCCAGCCTTGGAACCGCACCGCGCCACGCACTCTGGCAACGGAATGGCTGGCTGGCTCTTATCAGGCGCAGGCCCAACGCAATCTTGGCCGGGCTTTGCAAATGGCGATTAGCGCGACGGCCAAATCGCCTGATTTTGGATTTGCGCAGGAACGCCTGGCGGAAATGGAATTTAGTTTTGGTCATGTCGGCCCCGCGCTGGCGGCGCTGAAAAAAAGCCTGTCGCTCTCCCCGCGCAACGCCCAGGCGCTGGCCCTGAAGGGGTTCGTGTTAAGCGCGCAAAATAAAATAGGCGCGGCGCGCCAATGTTTCGAGGAGGCGATTGCCATCGATGGCTCGCTGCCCAACGCATGGCTCGGGCGCGGCCTAGTGAATATTCGACAGAACCACGTCAAAGAGGGACGGCAGGACATCGAGACCGCCGCCGCGCTCGAACCCAATCGCGCCTTCCTCCGCAGCTATTTGGGCAAGGCCTGGAGCATGGACCTTCCGGGCCAATATTCCTGGGACACTCATCTGGCGAACAAAGACCTGGGCCTGGCCATGCGCCTTGATCCGAATGATCCCACAGCCTGGCTTTACGCCGCCTTGCTCGACGACCAACTCAATCGCGTCAATCCCGCGATCAACGATCTCGAACATTCCGAAGCGCTCAACGACAATCGCTCCGTCTTCCGATCCAAATATTTGCTGGACCAGGATGCCGCAGTGCGGAGGGCCAACCTTGCGTTGATCTACGAAGACGCCAGCCTCAGCGATGTGGCCGAGCGCGAAGCCACCAAGTCGGTCGAAGATGATTACGCCAATTATTCCGCGCACCTGTTCCTTTCCGAAACTTACGATGCGGTGCGCGATCCCAAGGACGCCAACCTGCGTTACCAAACGCCGTGGGAGGATGAATTGCTGGTGGCCAACTTGCTGGCCCCCGTTGGAGCGGGCGCCCTTTCTCAAACGGTTTCACAGCAGGAATATTCAAAGCTGTTCCAGGCCGATGGCGCCGGAATTTTCTCGCAGACGCAATTTTTCAGCCGCGGCGGCTGGCTCGAAAACGCATCGCAATTCGGAACTGTGGAAAACATGTCCTATTCGCTGGACGCCTACTATTACACCGATCCCGGATGGCGTCCGAATAACTACATCGACAACTCGGACTTCTCCGCGAAGGTCAAATATCAACTCGATCCAAACGACACCGTTTTCCTTCAGGTGGAACGCACCGAACTGGAGGCCGGAGACGTTTTGGAACATTACAATTACAACGTGCCAGTCACTGTGGAAACCGGCCTGCACAATTTCTCCTCGGACTACGATCCTTCGTTAAGCGAGACGGAGAAACAGGACCCGAACATCCTTGCGGGTTACCACCGCGATTGGGGCACCGGCAATCACACGCTGCTCCTGTACCGGGGATTGCAGGATTCCGCCACCGCAAGCGACGCCGATTATTACGCGCCGTTGCTTTCTTCGGACGGCAAATTTGGAGTTATTCCTTCGGCGTATCCAGCCATTTACGCGCTGCAAAGCACGACGGAACTGAATTCCGTCGAAGTCCAGCATATCTATCAAAGCGATCACCAAAGCGTGATCGTCGGAGGCCGATACCAAAGTGAAAGCATTCAAACCGCCACCACGATGCAACAACAACAGACCTTTACGCGGCTTCCCGGTTCCGACGTTGTTGACAGTGATTTTGAGCGGTTGAGCATCTACGGCTATTATCAATTGACCCCGATCAATTCGCTTCGTTTGACCGCGGGCGCGGCTTACGATTGGGAGCGGTTCCCTCTCAATATCAGCGGGCCTCCGATTTCCAGCGCCGAAGACGAGCGCGGGCGCCTCTCGCCTAAAGCGGGCGTGGATTGGACGCTGCCGGATGGGACCCGACTGCGCGCTGATTACACCCGTTCAATGAGCGGCCTTCTTAACGACAGCAGCACGTTGATCGAACCGAGCGAAGTCGCCGGATTCAACCAGGAATTTCGTAGTCTCATACCGGAATCCGCCGGACGAGGCACTCCCCCGGCCACCCGCTTCGAAACCTGGGGCCTTGGCGCCGACCATAAATTCTCCACCGGAACCTATCTCGACATCGAAGGACAATTGTTGACCTCCAGGGGAAATCAACTGCTCGGCGCATGGTCCAGCGGCGAACCTCCTGTTCCAAGCGCGGCCGCGGACCTGCCGCAGACGCAATATTTTCAGGAAAAAGACGCCTTCGCGAGCATCAGCCAATTGATCGGCAACGATCTCTCGGTCGGCGCGCGTTATACTTTGACCGCGGTGGACCTTTCCACGCACGCAACGACGCCGCCAGGCACCGTGACGCCCGGCTATTACGATGGCCACGAAAACTCCACGTTGAACGAGCTTAGTCTGTTCGCAAATTTCTATCTGCCGTGCGGGTTCTTCAGTCAATTCCAGGCCAACTGGTGGGACCAGGAAAACATCGCGAGCATGGATCAACCGGGCGACAGCTTCTATCAACTCAATCTTTACACGGGCTATCGTTTCAAGCGCCGTCACGCGGAATTGACCCTGGGCATCCTCAACATCAACAATTCGGATTACAACATCGATCCGATCACCTACTTCCTGGAGCAAGCCCATAACAGGACGTTTGTGGCCAGCTTCAAATTTAATCTCTAAACCCACGCGGAGGATTATAATTTGCCATGCCAAAACAACAATTCCCCGGCGCGCTGGCGCCAGTTCTGGCAGCACCTGAACGCCAAGGCCAAGGGGATATTGGCGGGCGCGATTCTCTCGGCCGGCGCGGGAATTATATTACTGACAACACCGCTCGGCGCCGGTTTGATCGCGGCAAGCTATGATCTTCCATTCGCGATTCGGCCGTTCATAAAACCCAGCGAAGCGGTCCTGGTTTACCTCGACGATAACTCGCACCAGTATCTCAATCAAAAGTACCTCGAACCGTGGAATCGCGCCTATTATACAAAATTCCTCAAACGCATGACCGCCGAAGGCGCCAAAGCCGTCGTCCTCGACATTGTCTTCAGCGACGCCCTCGATCCTGTTGTTGACCGCCAATTCGCCGAGGCGATGAAGGAAAACGGCAATGTCATTCTCGCGGGCGATTGGACACGCGGAAGAAAATTCACTCCGCCGCTGGATCTGTTCAACGCGGGAGCCGCGGCGGACGTCGGCGCTTCGGCCCTGTTTCCCGAGGCCGGCGAATATGTTCGACAATACGCCGCATTTGTCGTGGATGACAGGGGCCTCACCCATCCTACCGAGGCATGGTCCACAGCATTGCTCGTTCAACCTTCCTTTAACGAAAAGACCAACCTTCAGGAAACTGATTTCTGGCTCAACTATTACGCGCCTGAGGACGCGTTGCCGTCTGTCAGCTTTTATAAGACGATAGCGAACCACGACCTTGATGTGCCGCCCGGTTTCTTCAAGAACAAGGTCGTCTTTGTCGGGGCGAAACTGCAAACCCACCTTTCAAGCGAGCGCAAGGATGAATATTCCACTCCGTTCTCCTACCGCGACGATAACAAATGGACTTCCGGCGTGGGCATCCATGCCACAGCCTATCTCAATCTGATTCGCGGCGATTATCTTCGCCGGCCATCCTACGTCCTCGAACGCGCCGTCATCATCGCATTGGGAATTCTTTTCGGCGCCATCCTCGTGCTTTGCCGCCCGCACGCGGCCCCATTTGTTGCGGTTTTCTCGATGCTGCCGATCGCCCTCGGAGAGTATTATCTGTTCCGCTGGCACTATACTTGGTTTCCGTGGCTCATCCCCGTCGTTGCCCAAATCCCGATCGCCCTTATCTGGGGGGTCGCCTACAATTCGCTGCAACTTTACGCCGAGAAGGTTCGCGTCGAACAATCGCTTTCGCTCTACTTGTCTCCCAAGCAGGTTAAAAAATTCACGAAAGATCCCACACTCCTCAAACCAGGCGCGGTTAAGCATTTGCTGACCGCCCTTTTCACCGACATCGCCAATTTCACCACCATTTCCGAAGGCATGGACCCCGATGAATTGGCGCGCCTGATGAACGAATATTTCCAAAGCGCCGTCCAGAATTGCATCCACGCAACCGACGGCACCGTTGTCAAATATATCGGCGACGCCATCTTTGCATTTTGGAACGCCCCCGACCCGCAGGGCGACCACGCATTCCTCGCCTGCGATGCCGCCATGCGTTTCTGCGCCCTCAAGCCGCTACGGGTCAACGGCCGGGAATTGGTCACGCGCGTCGGCCTGCACACGGGCGTTGCCAATGTCGGCAATTTTGGCAGCGACACGCGCGTCGATTACACCGCCATCGGCGAGAACATCAACCTCGCCTCCCGCATGGAAGGTCTCAACAAATACATGGGAACCACCGTGCTCATCACCGCCGATACCCAGCGCGAAATCGCCGACCGCATGGTCACCCGACGTCTCGGCCTTTTCCGCCTCAAAGGTTTTGAAAAGGCGGTCGATGTTTACGAATTGGTTGGCCGCCTCGGTCACGAAGACGATACCCGTGAACTCAGGTTGCGCTTCAGCAGCGCCCTGGACGTGTTTACGAGGCGCTATTTCGACACCGCTGAAGACGAATTCCGCCGCATCCTGGAGTCCTATCCCAATGACGGCCCCTCAAAATTTTATCTCGAACAAATCCAGGAATTTCGCGCCACCAGCCTCCATGCCGATTGGAAAGGCGAAATCGTCCTCAAAGACAAATAGTTGTCCTCTTTTCGTCTTGCCGTTCGTTGTATTCATGTGCGCATCCTTGCCCACTGCGAATGCGCGAAAGCGAAACAAAACGAAATGACGTGATTGGAGAATTATGAGCACGACAAAACAGAAATACGTACAACCCTATTTGTTCTTTGATGGGCGTTGCGAAGAAGCCCTCGAATTTTATCGCAAGGCCGTTGGCGCCGAAGTCGCCATGCTTATGCGCTTCAAAGATAGCCCGGATCCGAACCATTGCGCCCCTCCGGGATCCGAGAACAAAGTCATGCACGCCAGCTTTAAAATTGGCGACTCCACAATCTCGGCGTCGGATGGGCGTTGCGCAGGGAAGGAGCAGTTTCAGGGCTTTGCGCTAACGATCGCCGTCCCAAGCGTGGCCGATGCGGACCCGATATTTGCCGCATTGAGCGAGGGGGGCCAAGTCGTGATGCCATTGACGAAAACGTTCTATTCACCGCGGTTCGGCATGGTTACAGACCGCTTTGGCGTGATGTGGATGATCATTGTGGAGCAATAACGGCTTTGCATACGGGAGCGGGATTGATGTGCTTGGATCAATCCCGTCCCTTGGCTTACTTAATTTTGGAATGTAGTGGCTTGGTATTCCAGGTAAACTTCATCGCCTATGGTCGTTCCGTCCACGGACGATGAAATAGTCCGGGGCGGCGATGTGAAAGATTCGCCTGGGTTGTTTTGTATATAACTGTGACCAACCCCCGGGTTTGTCTCCTTATATTCATCAATATCCGTCGTCGTATCGTACTCAATCGTTTCTGGATCATTGAATGGATCGCTCATTTCCGGGTTGTACAAACCCGTCCCATACACCTCGACGCCGACATCAACGAATTCTTCAACCTCAATTTGCGCCGGCGGGTTATCTCCATTGGAAACCCAGGTATATGTGGCCTGGACGGTCATGGTGCCCCAAAGTGACCCGGTCGTGCCGGAGGTGTACACTGGAAAATAGACAGACGGGGAACTCGGCTGTGGAGTTGCGCCGGTGGAACTGCTTCCGGTAACGGTATAGGTGACGGTGTAGGAACCGGCGTTTGCATTCAATCCAAGAGCCAATGCGGTGATCGCTACAATGCCGATGAGGGCGCTCTTGTTGGTGATGGCAGAACCGTGATTTTTGAGACTATGAGTTTTCATATAATTACAGGTCTAACTTTACTCCTTGTTACTATTGACCCTTTCCTCCCCTTTGAGACGGCGCGCCGTTAAGGCGTTAAGCCGACAGAATGGATCCAGACAGGACTGAATTCGACAAACAGACTCTGCTTCTATTCCCCCTCCAACTCTGCCGCTAGCGTCGCTTTTCCAAAAATGAATGTCAAAACGGAAAGGCTCGGATTGCCGCTGGACGCGCCACCGGTGATGACACCGGGTCAGACCTAGGGGAAATTAGTCCGCCAACCCCCCATCTGTACGACGCAGTTGCGGGGTGTGATTAAAAACGGGTGAGGGGAGGAAAGATTTTCGCGGAATAAAATGTACAAATTTAGCCATTTCCCTAAATAGAGTGGGGATGAAAGATAAAAAAAGCAGCCGGGCCCGGCTTAGTCAAGACGAGATAAAAATG
>DATAUD010000014.1:0-34403 GCA_036268455.1 Verrucomicrobiia bacterium | reverse complement strand
TCGAGTTGGCAATGCACGAACAAACGGACGCCAGCGCCGTCGTTGATGACGTTCTGAAACTTTCACAGGCGGGGTTGCAAGTGGACCCTGCCCAAGTCACTGAAAAAACCGGCTATAAGGTGACTATAAGACCCACCGCTGAAAACAGCCCAAAACCTACGTCCTACATCCATCCCCCGGCGCAAAGTCAACTTCCTCGATCTATTGGGCGCTATGGGGCAAAGTCGAGAAAATCAAACCCGGCATCAGCCGCCATGCCCTCACTCAAAAGGCCCTTGGCAGTCATCCAAAACCGCAGGAAATGACCCCCGCGCAACTCTCCAAAATGATCGAAGTTTTCAGCGCCATAATCCGGGACGCCAAGGCACCCGCCGCCACAACATGAGCAATCAAAATTTCATCATCCGCCCGGAAGTCGCAGCCGCCAAACTCGCGGCCCTGAAAAACCTGCAAGCCCCCAAATTCCGCGAGGCCATTGCCAAAAAACCCCGCTTGATCGAACTCCTTTGGTTCATCCAAGCGCAATCCCTTCAAGCGGGCGGCATTGATAAACTTGCTGAAGACTTCCTTTCCACATTCGCCGATTCCATCGGCACCGCTGCCATGCACCGCATCGGCAAGACGGATCAGCCCTACACCGCCTCAGAACGCCAGGAAGTGATCGCCAGTTTTCCTCAATACGGATACGAAGATCAAGACACGGAATACGCATTGACAGAATTCCGCGAACAGATGCTTGGCGAAACCGATATTCTCCAAGGCAGGCATCGCCAGCCCAACGCCGCATTTGTCAACAAGCAAAACCACGCCTACTTCTTTGGCTTTTGCAAACGCGCCGCCGCCGATTTCCTCCCCTCCCTTTTTCACGAATTTTGCACCAATCCCGATGCCGTTATTCCCGATGTTTGGTGGTTTAACGATCTCCTAGGGACGCTCCTTGAAATGCTTGATGCCCACGCCGGGCGAGAAAGCCAGGGAATCGTAATGACGGCAGTTGCCCGCGAGGTCCACGACGCCCTTGAATTCGCGTGGACAGAAAAGGCGATGGTCGAAATTATTGGAGACAGCCGATTTGGAAAAACCGAAGCCGTCAAAGCGTGGTGTGCGATGTATCCAGGCCGCGCCCGCCTCGTCAAAACACCGTGCGACAATTGCGACCGCAGCCTTCTCGAAGCCATCGCCGAAGCCGCTGGAATCGAACTCACGCTTAAACTCACCCTCCGCGAGCTAAAGGCCAAAGTCGAATTCGTCCTCAAACACTCCGGCCTCATGTTTGTATTTGACGAAGCCGCCTGGCTGATTCCGCAACGCTATGGTCCGCGAACAACCCCGATGCGGCTCAACTACATTCGCAGCCAGGTCCTAGAAAACGGTTGCCCCGTCGCGTTGATTCAAACCCCGCAATTCTTTGGCCCCGCCGCCAAAAATTTTGAGCGAACCACCGGCTTCAACATGGCCCAATGGCAAGGCCGAATTATGCGCCGCGTCCAACTCCCCGCCGAACTCCCGGAAAACGACCTCGCCGCCGTCGTCCTGCATCATTTCCCGGAACTCGACGCCCCATGCGTCAAGCGCGTGATTGGTTGCGCCCTCGTGAGTGAAAGCTATTTGTTTGCCGTCCTCAAAATCGCCAAAAACGCCCGCGCCGTCGCCCGCAAAAATGGCCGCGAGCACATTCAACTTGACGATCTCGAAGCGGGCATCTCCCTCGTCGGAATCATAATCCCGCAATCCGCGCCGGCGCTCCCGGCCGCAACCGTGCCGGCCGGCCGTAAAACAGAAAACCCGGTCGCTGTAAGACGCGGCGGCCGCCGCGCCACAACGCCCATTGTCGCAATGGAAGCTCCAGCCCGCGAAGTGGCGCCAACCCTCCAACCCGCCTAACACATGGACTCCAACGAATATTTAATTCAAATCCGCACCACCCTCGAAGACCAAGGGATAAAATTAACAGACGCTCAATTCTCCAGCCTCTCAGAAAAGGTAAAAGCCGGCAATGCCGCCGTTGCAGACCTCGGCACCGAACTCGATAAAACCGGCAAACACGGAGAGGAAGCCCACGAAAAAATTCACGAAGGGGCGCACAAATCCGAACTTGACCACCGTGAATTGCGCGAGTCGGTTTCCGCCGTTGCCGCGCAATTCGGCGGCCTGGCCGATGTCGGTTTGTGGCTCAATCCAATGACAGCCGCCCTCGCCGCCGTTCTCTTCCTTGTCGAAAAATTCAAAGAGCGCCTCAACGAAGCAACCGAAGCCGCCGCCCAATTGGCCGCGCAGACGGAAGCCGTCAACGCCGCCCAAATGAAAGCCTTCGCGGACGCCGCCAACTCCGCCGCCGAAGCCATGCAGCAACTCGACATCGAGCAAGAAAAGTTAAACACCGCATACGCTCGCGGCGATAGCGCGATGGAAAATCGCGTCAAACAATACGCCGCCGAAAAAGACGCGATCCTACAGGTCGAAGAGGCCAAAGAGCAGGCATTCGAGGCGGAAATCAGACGGCAAGCCGCCCTTGGAAAAATCTCCAAGGAAACCGCAGACGCCACAATCTCCCAGGCGAAATTGCAATTGGACGCACAGCGCGGCGCGTCCGACGAATCCAAGTTGCAGGAAGAAATCACCGAACGCCAAAAACAGCTTGCTGCCGCCCGTGGCAACCTCCAAACCGGCAAAGATCAAAACGCCATCCGCGCCGCCGAAGGCGCGGAAACTCCCCTCGCTTCCAAGGCCGCCGCATCCGAAGAATCCGCCAAACAAGCCGCCACCGGCGACATCCAGCAAACCTACACCAACTGGCGCGGCTCAGAGTCAACCTTTAGCGGCAACGTCGAAGCCCTCAAAAAACAAATCGCAGAGCAGCGCCAGACGCAACAGGAAGCCGAAGAGCAAGGACACACCGTCATTGCCGAACGATACAAACACGACGCCGACGCCTTGCAGGACATCTTAAACCGTCAAGAAAAGTATATTGAGAACCTCCAAAAAATCGCTGAACTCGACAAGCAGAATTTGACCCAGGCCAAAGCCCACACCGAAGGCGCAACCGATCAATACCGGCACGATCAAGACATGGACCGTTCTGGGCAGGACCGCATAAACACGCTGCAAAAGCAGTTGGATTTGCTCAAACAGACGCACGCCGCCGTCCAAGCGCAACACCAGGCAACCGCCAACACAAACGCGCAAACCGAAGCCATAGAGCAGCGCCAGCGCGTCCAATCCGGCCACGGCACACCCGCCGAACAACGCGCCCAGGCCGAACAGGACGCCATCAGCTCAACCGCCCGCGAGCGCGGACCACAAGCCAGCTTGGGGGCACGCGATGCCGTCGATAAAGCCAGCATTCTTGAATCCCACATGCGCGGACAATCTCAACAAGACGAGCAACAATACATGCCCCAACTACACGCCCTCCTGGACCGGATGCTTGGCTACCACGAAAACCCGTCAGTCAGCCCCGCGCAATACAACGAACTGGACCAAAAAATCAAAGAGCTAGAACGCAAATTGGACGCCCTCGAAAGCAGGCAAAACACCAACCGCTATTGATTATATTTATGACAATCACCGAAAAAACCGCGCCGCCTCCCATTCCTCCCTCGCAAGACGGGCGGCATATCATTGGCATACACTTGCTTTGGCCCGGTGTGGAATCACTGACCGGCATTGCCTGCGAACATGTTTTGCTCTCGCATATCCTCACCGGTGCGTTACGCCGCCCCGGTCTTCTGCGCGAGGGGCAAGGTTGCATAGACGCAGCGTTGTTATCCAAAGGAAGGATAACATTGATGGCTTTTGAGCGAGAAGTCTTAGGCTTCGCCCCTGTTACGGACGCTAGCCATGCGAGGTCCATTATTGTCGATGAACTGGCCGCTGTTGAATTGCTATCCTTCGCGCATCTCGCCTGGCTCGACTTTCAAAAAAAGATTTGGGTTACATCCCATCCGGTCCCAGAGGCAATGCCTTTTGAATCGCACGTAAACGCATACCGTGCGTGGCAAACCGAGTCCCCAGAAGTAAAGCGTGCCTGCCTCATTAAATGCGCCCAGAAGGCCGTTCAGCTTTTGGAGGACTTAGGCAACGAAGAAAGTCCTCTTGCGCCATGAACACGCAGTTAAAACACGATTTCCGCGCCCTTGAAACCGGCATGAAACGCCGTTTCAAAGACGTTTTCGAGCCGATTCCCAAGACATACGTTGCAACGGTTTTAACGCTCTTTTTAGCAACCTAAGTCTTATTGACAGTTAAATTTGAGAATGCCGCGCAAAGCGGCCCTTCGCATTTCTACGCATCCCCCGGAAGTCGGAAGCCATTAGGCACCGAAAAATTATCGGCGCGTCTACAGTTGTAAAAACTACACATAGCCCAAAATGCCGATCGGACTAATCCTTGCCGCCCTTATTTTGGTCGGTATCGCCCACGGTTTCCATCAGGTCGATCAACGGCAGAAACATCGCGATGACGATGCTGCCGACGACAATCGCCAGGAAGACGATCATGATGGGCTCGAGCAGGGAAGTCATCGCCGCCACGGCGTTATCGACTTCTTCATCGAAGTTGTCCGCAATCTTCATCAACATTTCCGGCAGGGCGCCGGTCTGTTCGCCGACATCGACCATGCTGATGACCATGGGCGGGAAAACGCCGGAAGCTTCCAGCGGCGCTGTGATGGTTTCGCCTTCTTTGACGCTTTCGTGGACTGCGGTTACGGCGTTGCCGATAATCACGTTGCCGGAGGTTTCTTTGACGATGGTCAGGGCTTGCAAAATAGGCACCCCGCTGCTGACCAGGGTGCCCAAGGTGCGGGTAAACCGGGAAATGGCCACTTTGCTGACCACAGGGCCAAGGACGGGGACGCTTAGTTTGAATTTATCCCACAATTTGCGTCCGAATTTAACGCGAATAAAAATGTTAAATAAGATTACCAAACCTACGATGTAGCACAGCGTGCGAATGAAATGGTCCTTGATGGCTTCGCTGACACCGAGGACGAAGTTCGTAAAGGCCGGCAAGGACCTGCCGCCGCCCAATGTGCCCTGGAAAATGTCCCGGAACTTCGGGATAATAACGACCATGAGCAAGATCATGATTCCAGTGGCAACGACCATGACGGCGCAAGGATAAAACATGGCGGCGATCACCTTGCCGCGGATTTTCTGCGCCTTTTCCATGAACTCGGACAAGCGCTTCAGCACGACTTCGAGCACACCGCCGATTTCACCGGCTTTGACCATGTTCACAAACAAGCGGTTGAAAACTTTGGGATGTTGCGCCAGGGCTTCGGAAAAGGTGCTGCCGCCCTCGATGGCAGTGGCCAATTCGCCGATAATCGTCTTAAGATTGGCGCTTTTTTCCTGTTTTTGAAGCACCCGCAACCCGCGCAACAGCGGCAAACCCGCCTGGACGAGCGTCGCCAATTGGCGCGCAAACGTCGTCAGAACCTTGCCTTTGACCCGCCCGCTTAGGCCGGGGATTTTGATCTGGAAATTGAGACTGACTCCGCCCTTTTTGCCTTTGGCGGCGGCCTTTTTTGCGCCGGCGCCGGCGGGGGCGCCCTTTTCCTCAACCACTTTGGTGGGAAAGAAACCCATCTCTTTGATACGGCCGATGGCCTCGTTTTGGTTGGCGACTTCGATGGTGCCCTTGGTTTCCTTGCCCCTCGAGTCCATTGCGACGTAGTTATATTTTGGCATATGACTCAGGTGTATTTGACGACTTCCTCGATGGTTGTGTCGCCGTCGAAAATCCCGCGCAAGCCGTCGTCGCGCAGGGTGGACATTCCTAATTCGATGGCTTTCTGGCGAATAACAACAGTAGGCGCTTTTTCGTTGATCAATGTGCGAACCGCCTCCGAGGCGATCAGCAATTCGAAGATGCCGCGACGGCCGCGATATCCCGTATCGTTGCATGTCGCGCAACCGCGCCCATAGTAAAACACTTTGTCTCCAACGTCATGGGGCGAAAGGTTCAGCATGGAAAGCTGGCTCTCCGTCGGCTCAAACGGAGTCCGGCATTTCTTGCAAACCGTGCGGACCAATCGTTGAGCAAGCACAGCCATCAACGTCGAGGAAATCAAAAATGGCTCCACGCCCATGTCGATCAACCGCGTCACAGCGCCCGCGGCATCGTTGGTGTGCAGCGTGCTTAACACAAGATGTCCGGTAAGTGAGGCCTGGATGGCAATCTGCGATGTCTCCAAATCGCGCATTTCCCCAAGCATGATAATGTCCGGGTCCTGGCGCAAAAAGGACCGCAATGCCTTGCTGAAAGTCATCCCGACCGCCTCATTGACGGCCACTTGCATGATCCCTTCGATGTCGTATTCGACGGGGTCCTCGACAGTCAGTAATTTCGCGTCGATGGAATTCACGGCCCGCAGACACGAATAAAGCGTCGTGGTCTTGCCCGATCCGGTGGGTCCGGTAACGACGAAAATGCCGTTAGGTTGCTGGATCGCCTCCGAAACGTAATCCAGCATCGCCTTTGGAAAGCCGAGGGTCTTGATGTCCAGGTTTACCGCCGCGCGATCCAACACGCGCAACACAACCGATTCCCCGAATTGTGTTGGCAACGTGGAAACGCGCAAGTCGATGTTCCGCCCCGCGATATTCAAGCTGATGCGCCCGTCCTGCGGCAGGCGGCGCTCCGAGATGTCCAGGCCGGACATGACTTTTATGCGCGAAATGACGGGAAGGGCCAAATGTTTTGGCGGGGGTGACATTTCATAAAGCGCGCCATCCACGCGATAGCGGATTTTGAATTCGTCCTCGAATGGCTCGAAGTGGATGTCGCTTGCCCGGTCCTGAACGGCCTGGAAAAGCACAAGATTGACGAACCGGATGATCGGCGTCTCGTTGGCCAGTTTCTCGGCGTCTCCGGCGGTTCCGGACGCGGCGGCTTCGGCGGCCTCCCGCGCAATATCACCGTCCTGTCCCAATTCCTTGAGAATGTCCGCGACACTGGAGTTGGAATCGCCATAGAACCGGCTGACAGCCTTCTCAATTTCGACCGGGTCAGCGACCACAGGAACGATTTCCTTGCGGATGACGTAGCCCAATTCATCGATCAGGGACGGGTTCAACGGATCGGCCAGCGCCAGTTGAACGGTGGAATCATAGACCGCGACAGGAATGCATTTATACATCCGAGCCGCGTCGGGCGGGACAGAGGAGAGGATTTCCGGCGTGAATTCGCGGCTGCTCAACTGGACCACTTCAGTGCCAAGGTGAGTGGCGATAATTTGAAGCTGGGCATCCATGTCGAGAAATCCGAAATCGGAAAGAATTTCGGAGATCGGCTTGCCGCTGCGATTGTGTTCTTCTGAAACCTCGTCCAACTGTAAATCGTCAAGGAGACCCTGAGAGCGAATCAAATCCATCAGCGGGCTGGAAGTAGTGATGGGCATAGGTCAGTGGGCCATTTCGGGTTGGGCCGCCGCCAGTTCCGCCTGCGCGATTTCCCATTCGGCGAGTTTCTGCATGACTGTGGTGGGGTCCTGGGCTTTGTTGACCACTTCCTCGCGCGAGATGATGCCCTCTTGATACTTCTCCATTAGAAAACCGTCCAGTGTCACCATTCCGTACTTGGCGCCGGTTTGAATATCGGACTGGATACGGAACGTTTTATTGTCACGGATGAGCGCCGCGATGGCTGGCGTATTGATCATGATCTCGTAAACCGCGATGCGCCCCGGCTTGTCAATTCGGGGGAGCAGCAGTTGCGAGATGACGGCTTGCATAACGGTCGAAAGCTGGATGCGGATGGTTTCCTGCTGGTTGATGGGAAAGGCGTTGACGAGACGGTCGATGGTCTTGGCCGCGCCGGTCGTGTGCAACGTGCCGAAGACCAAGTGGCCCGTTTCCGCCGCCGTGATGGCGGCTTCCATTGTTTCCAAATCGCGCAACTCGCCGACCAGGATGACGTCCGGGTCCTGCCGCAATGCCCGGCGCAACGCCTCCGCGAAGCTCGGCACGTCAACGTGAACTTCGCGCTGGGTCACGACCGCTTTTTTGTGCTTATGGTAATATTCGATCGGGTCTTCGACGGTGATGATGTGGGCGTCGTCGCGTTCCTCGTTGATGATATTGATCATCGAGGCGAGCGTCGTTGTCTTGCCAGACCCAGTGGGGCCCGTGACAAGGACAAGACCACGCGGCTTGTAAAGCAGATTCATGATCGTCTGTCGCGGCAGGCCGATCTGGTCCAGCGTCAACATCCTGGTCGGAATCTGCCGCAGCACCATCCCGAAATTCCCCTTTTCCTTAAATACGCTGACGCGAAAGCGGGCCATCTCGCCGAAAGCAAACCCGTAGTCGGCGCCACCCGCTTCCCGCACGTGCTGAATGTGGTCCTCAGACGTAATGCTGCGCATTAATTCTTCGGTGTCCTCCGGCCGCAACGGCGGCCCATCGACCCGGTGGAGCGTGCCATGCACGCGAATTACAGGAGGAACTCCGACGCGAATGTGCAAGTCGGACGACCCTTCGGAAACCACCAACTGCAACAGGTCTGACATCGAATAGGACATACTCAGGAAAAAAAGACAATGGAGCGCAAGAGCAATGGCGCGGAGGCGCATTGATCGCAGCAATGCGACTCCGCTTCACCCCAACGCTCCCATTGTGTAAATTGTTTCATTTAGTCAACATCTCCAACCGTGGCGCGGATGACCTCCTCCGCAGTGGTCAAGCCGGCCATCACTTTGCGCGCGCCATCCTCGCGCAAGGTGCGCATCCCCATTTCTCGCGCCCGCGCGCGAAGGACTGACGATGCCACCCGGTCATAAATCAACTTGCGCGCCTCGTCGTCAATCACAAAGATTTCAAAAATCCCGAATCGTCCACGATACGTCGTCTTGTTGCAATCGTTGCACCCTTTTCCACGCTTGAAGGTCGCGCCGCCGGCCTTCGCCGCATCGAGATTCAAAGACCGCAATTCGCTCTCTGAAGGCTCGCACGGCATGGCGCATTTCTTGCAAACCTTGCGCACCAACCGTTGCGCCATCAAGGCCCGCACCGAAGATGCAACAAGAAACGGCTTTACCCCGATATCGATCAAACGGGTCACGGCGCCCGGGGCGTCATTCGTATGGAGCGTCGAAAACACCAAATGGCCGGTCAGCGACGCATTGATCGCGATGGTGGCCGTTTCAAGGTCGCGAATTTCCCCCAGCATGATCACGTTTGGCGCCTGCCGCAACATCGCGCGCAACGCCGCGGAAAATGACAGCCCCACCACGTCGCTCACCTGCACCTGGTTGATGCCGGCCAGCAAATATTCCACCGGGTCTTCCACCGTGATGATCTTGCGGTCCGGGCGGTTGATGAAATTCAGGCATGAATAAAGCGTCGTCGTCTTACCGGAGCCGGTCGGCCCGGTCACCAGCAAAATGCCGTCCGGCAACCCGATCAATCGCTCGAAGGTCTGTTGGTCATCGGTAAAAAATCCGAGTTCCGGCAACCCCAATCGCAACCCTTCCTTGTCCAAAATACGCATCACGATGCTCTCGCCGTGATTCGTCGGCAGGCACGACACACGCAAGTCGATCAGCTTGCCGCCGACCTGCGTCTGAATGCGTCCGTCCTGCGGAATCCGCTTCTCCGCAATCGACATGTTCGACTGGATTTTCAACCGGCTGATGATCGAGGCTTGCAGCCGTTTCGGCGGACTTTTCATCTCGTGCATAACGCCGTCAATCCGATACCGCACCCGAAATGACTTCGATAGCGGTTCCAAATGAATATCAGACGCCCGCGCCTTGAACGCTTCGACAATCAACGTATTGACCAGCTTGATGATGGGAGCATCCGCCTCGACGGTGGCTCCGTCCTCCGCCGCATCCTTCGTCGCCACACCAATTTCGACTTCCCCTTCAGTGATGTCCTGAAGCAACGTCGAGACCGAGTCATCTCCCGCGCCGTAATACTTGGACAATGCATTGTCGATGTCCTCATCCGTCGCCACGCGCAATTCGATGTCCGAATTCATCATTCGCTGCAGCGTGTCAATGGTGTCGAGATTCGATGGGTCAGCCAGCGCTACGGCAATGGTGTGGTCGTGCTTGGCGACAGGGACGGCGTGATACCGCTTGGCGACATGGCGCGGCATCGAAGATATCACATCGTCCGTCAGCCGAATGTCGCTCAAATTAATGTATTCGTAACCGAAATGAGCGGCCTTGGCCTGCGCGACATCGGAGGGCTTGAGAATTTTATGAGTGAGAAGAAGGTCAACGATGCCATCGCCATTGGACTCGGATTCCTCACGAACGGCGGCAACTTGATCGTTGCTCACCAGTCCCATGTCAGTCAATAAGTCAATTAAATAGTCGTCTTTTACGGCCACAAACACCTTCACTCAAATGTTGTTGCAACACAGTTTATGTGCCAAAAACGCAAAGTCAAACGCGGACAACGTAAATTTAGTGCCAGCTTTTCACATGCGTCTTCAGCCCGGGCATCCGAACATGGCCGAGAGGAAGTTTGGATGCGGACTGGAACCGAGTTTCCAGAATTGGCCCCCACCTCACCTCGCGAGTAAAACCGCTTCCGGACGTTCGCACTCCAAACGACCTCTCCGCCAAATAAAAAAATGAGCCTAATCCGTGCCATTGCATCGGAACTGGATCGGCTTGCGAAAAACCCGCATTTTTTCGGGAGAAAGACTGGAAACGCACTGTTTTGGTTAATTACAAAACGCCCCAAATTTGAGATTTTTTCACGCGCACGCGTGATTTTCACGCAGTTTTTGGAGAGTGGGAGATTTAAAAAAAGAGGGGCTGTCCTGAGAGAATGCGGATTCGACGGACATTCTCAGAACGGGGGTCCCCAAGCCACCTCCAGCTTTCCCCCGTTCTAAGAAACTTCTCTCAAGCAGCCCCAGTGCGAGAAACTATCAGCCTAATCCGTGCCAACCCCGCCATACCGCAAAAGTTCAGCCCTGCGGTTCCCTTGTAGTTGCATGTTCCATGCTCGATGTTGCATATTGAGTGAGTGGCTGGCTCGGCTGTGAGGTCGAATACTTAATTTTAATGAAGAAATCATCCGTCGGGATCATATTTTTAACGGTCTTGGTTGACCTCGTCGGCTTCGGCCTCATCCTTCCGTTAATCCCCATCTACAGCGAAAACTTCAACGCAAAGGGATGGGAAATCGGTGTCATCATGGGCTCCTATTCGTTGATGCAATTCGTCTTCGCGCCCGTCTGGGGGCGTCTTTCAGACCGCATCGGACGTCGCCCGGTATTGCTGACCAGCACGGCCTGCGCTTGTTTGTCGTACGTCATTTTTGCAATTGGCTCTGGCTTAACGGGAAAACTCGCCCTGCTGGTGATATTGCTCTCGCGCCTGTTCGCGGGAATCTGCGGCGCAAACATCACAGTAGCGCAAGCTTACATTGCCGACATCACCCCTCCGGAAAAGCGTTCCGCCAGAATGGGCCTGATCGGCATGGCATTCGGACTTGGATTCGTCCTCGGACCGGTCTTGGGAGGCTTGAGTGCCAAACACATCGGACCAACCGCCCCCGGCTGGGTTGCCGCTTCCATCTGCGCCTTGAATTTTACCTGGGCATTTCTTTGGCTGGCCGAAAGTTGGAAACCGGAATCGCACACGGTCACGCAACGGCCCCATTTGGAACAGTGGATGCACGTTCTGCGCGCGCCGCGACTCAACCTCCTCATCGGCATTTTCTTTTTAGCAACATTTTGTTTCACCTGCTTCGAAACAACGATCGGTTTGCTGATAATGAAAACTTTCAAAATTGGCGTGCGCACCGACCTCGGCACGGTTTCCTGGCTAATTGCCTACTGCGGGGTCATCGGCGCGGCGGTGCAAGGCGGTGGGACCAAACGCCTGGTCAAAGCAATGGGAGAACCGCGCCTCATAGCGTGCAGCCTCTTTTTCGCTGCGATCGGAATCGGCATCCTCCCATTTCTGAACACGTGGGGATTGTTGCTGGTTGGCCTGGCGATATTTTCGATTGGGTCGAGCCTCACGCGGCCGCCAGTCTTCGGGATGATTTCCATGCTCACGCCCTCGAACGAACAGGGCGCAACGATGGGTGTCACCCAAGGTGTGGGAAGCCTCGCCCGGATTATCGGCCCAATTTTTGCCGCAAGTCTTTTTGTGCGAAGCGCACCGCTGCCATACCTGATTTGCGGTGTCCTCTGCTTTCTAACATCCTTACTGACAATTCAATACCTAAAGCGGGTCGCCCCGGCACCTCAACCGGTCGAAGCTGTGCCGCTATGACCGCCAGCCTTTTGCTTCTCAAAAAGCAATTGGATTCCGTAACACTTTTCGTTCAATGAAAAGTGCAAACAGGTGAGGACTAACCAAAGGTTTCCAAACGGTAACCGTCTTTATTTCGTCGTATCATCCCTCTATCCTGCGCCAAGTTGCGATTCAAAAAGGCTCCAATCTGTTTCGCATCTTTGCCTAGGTTTTCTCAAGCGCATACTATTTTGTCAAGTTTAACTTATCGCCGCCATCCAAATTCTTCGGCACTGTCAACAATGGGTGAGGTAAAATGGCGCTTGTGCTTTTGGAAGATGAACTGGATAACGGTAACGGTGTCGCGGTAATGTAACGGGATAACGGTGTCGATCCTCGCTGTTTGCACCTTGGTTGTCCTTGGCAGATTGGACATAGGGCGATGATAGATGGCCTCTCGAATCATTCCAAGCGAAATTCCGTGACCCCGCGCGGAGACTTCCATCGCCGTGAGATAAGCCATAACTCGACCACCATTAGCCGTTCCTGTCGCGAGGGGAAACAATCGCTTCGCTCTCGGCCCGCTTTTGCTTCTCAAAAAGCCACTGGATCCCGTAACACCACAGCGACCACGCCACCAGTACGATCATGCGCTCCGATGGCTCCCCGTTCCACGAGTTCTCCTCCAGCGCCCCCCCGACACGCGCCGCCAGCAATCCTCCCGTTAGAAACGCCAGGCTCACGAGAAAGTTCAGCAACAATTGTGGCAGGGCAACAGGTATGGCCACGGCGTTGCGCGCCACCAATGCCAGAAAAACCCAATAAAGCTCGCTCCCAAACCCTTCGGTCAGAAACGTCAGCACCCCAAGCATCGCTCCATCGGTGATTCCCATCGCAAACACGATCCGCAGAATTTTCTGAAGCGAAAGCTGCCTTGACCAGATAAGCGTGGTACCCAGAGCAATGCTCAACAGCGCATACGCCACGAAAATCTCCTTTAACATCGTCGCGTGTTTCAACGGCCAGTCCGATCCACTCAACGCGCCAGGTGTGTCGAACCAGTGCGCAAAAAAGAAATAATAACAGAGGAGGGCAACAAACAGAAACCGGATTGGCAAAACAATGTGCGTCTCCACAGCCTGGATGCGCGACGCTCGCTCAGTTGGTTCACCTCCTGTGGCCGGCAACAACCGCGCCAGCCATTGAATCGCGCTGTGTTCGGCAATGGCAGATTGCGGAAACCGCGGAGGAGCGCTGGACCGCTGTTCAGTCATGGCAATCGTTTCGACATCCGTTTTGAGCGCGCCAGCCTGCGGGTAGCGCAAGGCGGGGTTTTTCTCCAATGCGCGCAAGACGACTTCGTCCAATCGCACGTCAATTTGCACTTTCCTTGACGGCGGCTCGATGCGTTGGCCGGGCAATTCGCCGGTCAGCATTTGATAAAAGACGACGCCAAGCGCGTAAATGTCGGCGCGGTGGTCCACGGCGGTGGGATGCTCGACCTGTTCGGGTGCCATGTATTGGGGCGTGCCTAGCATCTTGTTGGAGCGCGTCATGGTGGAGGAAGCGCCAGGCACGGCAGCTTCAAACTGGGAATCCTCGCTGCCGCTCTCCATCAATTTTGCCAGGCCAAAATCCGCCACCTTCGTCCGTCCGCGCCGGTCGAGCAGGATGTTATCCGGCTTGATGTCGCGGTGGACAATGCCCTGGTCGTGGGCGTATTGGAGGGCATCGCAAATAGCCGGGACGATGGCGAGCGCCTCGCGCGGTGAAAGGGGTCCCGCTTGCAGCACTTGCCGCAAAGTCGCGCCATCCACGTATTCCATGAGGAAGAAAAACAGCCCGTTGGAATTACCGAACTCGTAAATGGTCACGATGCCCGGATGATTCAACCTGGCCAGCGCCTTGGCTTCACGCGCGAACCGTTCCGCGAAGGCCGCATCCCCGACGCCCGGCGGCAGAATCTTCAACGCCACGACGCGGTCGAGTTCTTTCTGCCGCGCCTTATAGACAGCACCCATCCCTCCCTGGCCGATCAATTCGAGAATCTCGAGTTGGGGGAAGCGCCGTGCAAGGTCGCCGGGCTGGGGCGGTGTGAAGCTCGGTGGCCTTGGTTGCGCTGGGTTGCCGGTTTCCGATTCTGTTCCGCTCGGAAAGCCCGCTTCCATCAAGCAGGCGGTGCAAAGCCCCATAGGCGCGTTCGGGGCGAGCGGCTTGCCGCAGCTTGGACAGTGACGAATGGCATCCATATTGACCTGTTAACCCTATCTTCGGGAACGGGCGGCAAAGGTTACAAGATTTAGAAACCAACGCCCCGATACTCATCCGGTCAGCACTTCAAACAGATGACGCATTTCCTCCTTTGCTTCATCCTGCGATGCGACCGTGCTTTCAATTTCCGCCTGGAGCAAGGCGCGATACCGTTTGCGCAACCGATGCACGGCCACTTTCACCGCGCCTTCGTTTATATGCAGACTCGACGCCAGTTCGGAATAAGGCTGGGACTCGCGTGGGCCGTTGAGCGTCACTTTGAGCGCTTCGAATAATTTGGCCTTTCCGTCACGCCGGTATTCCTCGGCCAATTGATTCAGCACCGCGCCTAACAGCGCGGCGGCCCATTGTTTGTCAAAGGCTTTGTCCGGGCTGGCATGGTCCGCCGGTTCCAGATCGAAACGCTCTTCCGCGGCCGCCCAGTCGAGAGAGAAAAGGATTTGGCCGCCGCCGCGTTTCAAGGTTTGCTGCTTTGCCTGCTCATCCGCGAGGAAGTGGTTCATGGCGCCCAGCATGAAGGAACGAAACCGCCCCCGCTTCGGATCGGCATTGGCCAATGTTTGTTGCTCAATCAACCGAGCGAAGAACCCCTGCGTGAGATCTTTGGCATCCTCCGGCGAGCGACCATTCCGGCGCACGTAGGCATAGAGCGGGAACCAGTAAGTCTGGCAAAGTTTCGCCAAAGCGTCGTCGGCGCAAGTGGTATCGTTGCGCCCCGCCTTCAACACCACCGACCAATGCGTGCTGGCAAAATAGTTCTTCAGCCGGGCCGTCTCGCTCGAATGCACAGTGCTCGCGGGCATGTGGGAATGATGATGGCCTGCTTCAGGGAGGAATCCAATGACCATCTCAACGCCACAAGCTGGACGACCATTTCCACGACGGGCAATCAATTCACCGCGCCAACCTCAGGCCTGATGCAGTTCTTCCGTCTGATCAAAACGGGCGATTGAAAGGCCGTTACTCTATGCGCGTGGAGTGGAACTGCATCCAGAAGACGTCGGGGCTGTAAGAATCGGGTGTTGTGGCGATGTCGGGCGGATTGATGATTTTCTGGTCCTTCCATTGGTGAATTTCGCCGTGACCGTCGGCGAAGGCAAAGCCGCCGGCGTTAACATGGTAGCTGGCGGGGAAATCGACGATTTCTTCGCTGCTATTTGGCGAACCGGTCCAACCGTCCATCTCCACAACAAAATAGCCGTCATTGATGCTGTTTTGACGCTCGTCGAGCAGGACAAAGGTGTTGGCAGGCCCGGGCTGGCCCATGTCGGAGAATTTGCGGAAGACCTGGAAGTTGGCGTCCAAACCCCACCCTCCCCTGTAACCGTTGGCCGGGTCATCTCCATTGCCTCCAACCCAGTTGCTCATGGAATAGCTACGAGGACGAGGGACGCTCTGTTTCCCGGGGTTGATTCCGTAGGAAGGATCGGCCGGGCAATGCCAGATGCCTGTGGATTTTCCACAATAGGGAAACATAAGGCTCTTTTCGATGGTGTTGGTGTAATCCCAATTGCCCTCCTGAGTCAGAATGGCGGAGTCCTCGTCCAAATCGCCTCCGCCGGGGCCGTTGCCTCCCGCCGGACCGGACCACACGTAAGCCTCGTCGGTCGTCAAGGAGCCGTAACCAAAGAGCAGCACATCCCTATTGTCGTCCGAGTACATATGCCAGGCGAGAATGAGTTGCCTGGAGTTATTAATGCACGAGATGCCTTGGGATTGGGTTTTTGCCTTGGACAACGATGGAAGAAGCAATGCCGCCAGAATCGCAATGATGGCGATGACCACAAGCAGTTCGATCAAGGTAAAGGCGTAGGGGTGGCGCCGGCCATGAATTCGGTTTTTCATAATCGCTGGTGAAAGCGTGTGATTTTTTCACGGTTTTCCGATTGACCGGGAGCGAGGGTAACGGATTGGAAACTGGAATGCGAGACAAACTTGGGAGAACTTTCGTCTTCCTTTTTGGTTGTGCTTTTGCGGTGTCGCGTCTTACGGCAAATCTATCAAATTTCCGGATTACCTCTCGCGCCGTGCCAGAACCGCAGAACAAAAACGGATCTCCCAGCGGGAAAGACTTCGTAAATGACCCGGTATTTCCCATGAACGATCTCGCGAACCGCAGGCTCTCCAATCTCTGGGACAACCCGGCCACATTCGGGAAAGCCCCCAAAGGGAGAGAGCGCGGTCGATTAGTTCATAGCCAAAAGTACGGGCGCGTTCCGCATTGTCTTTGGCGATAAAAGTGACGATTGATTCCAAATCGGCCAAAGACTGTGGCGTGAGAATTACTTTGAAGCCCACGCGTCCACAAGATGGCGAGCCTCATCGGCCGGAACGCCCTCCTGGCGGCGCGCTTGTTCACGAGCATTCTGGATACCGGCTAGCAGTTCAATTTTACGGGCGATTTCCGCCAACGACATTTCGTCCGGCAGGTTGCGGACAAATTCGATGACTGTTTCCCTGCTGCTCACGTGGAAAGCTTCCACTGTCGTCGAAAAAATGCAAGTTCAACATTCCATTCTCCTTGTCATGGGCCAATCTGGCTGGACGCGGAATTGCCGGACTTCATTCCAATCGCTTTTTGCAACGCAGCCTGTTGCGCGGGGGTCGTGGCGTAGGGCTGAAGCTGGGAAGGGTCGCTTGGCGGGGTTCCGTTGTTGGCCGCTTCGTAGGCTTGCATGACAGGGGCCAACACTGTCAAAGCGTCCGGCTCCCATGCCGATAAACCGCTCGTCGAACCGATCCCCCTTGTTCCTATGACAATCCGGCTGTCATAGTCTTCGTCCACCGGCGCCACCTGAGTAATTATCGTTGGCCCCATGCCGATGTTTGGAATAGTGCTCTTGGGCGTTATTTCCCAGCGTTGCAGCGCAGAGTCATCGACCGGCGAAGGGAAATATTGTTGGAGATCGGACAAGGAGGCGGGGTAATGGCCGTTTGCGGCGAGATACGATTCGAGAGCCGGTTTCAATGAACCGGATGCGAATTGATTTTCCGCCGCGTTGCGCAATTCGCCCATCGCCTTGCGATAATCCTCGTCGGTTTTCAGGTCGTCACGGGCGGCGTTCAGCCAATCTTCGTCCGTCAAATATTGCATTTCGGGGATTTTCGCGCCCGGCGTTTGATCCAGCCGCGCTTTCAATTGGTTGACGCGCGCGAGCCAGGATTTCGCGGCGGAAGCAGTCGGATCATTTTGGTTGGCGCGCAGAAGTGATACTTCGCCGCGCAGGCGCAAAAGGTCCGCGGAATTCGATTCAAGTCGGTTGTTTTCGGATTGAAGCAAGGCAAGCCTGCGATTGGCAGCGTCAAGTTGCCGGCTTAAGGAATCATTGCGAGCGGCGGCCGGAGCCGCCTGGCCTTGAAGGGTTTGGACTTGCGCTTCGAGCGCGGAAACCCGTTGGACTTCGTAACAGGCTGATCCGACAGTCGCCGCGAGCGCGGCGGCAACGCAGAGTTTTTGCATCGTGGTCATGGCAAGTGCTTTGGTTAAACCGACGGCGGAGGCTGGCAGGATTGCGATTTTAAGCGCGGATGGAGCGGATTGAATTGCGCGGCTGGAAATCAACGCGACAAGGCTGGCGCTCTCGGTGGCCACACGTTCCTGGGCGAAGAATTCCCGCAAACGATCGACTGCGCGGCTGACGCGTTTTTGCGCGGCGTCCTCGGACGTGCCGAGCGCCTCGCCAACTTCCCGAAGCGATTTGTTTTCAAAGTAGCGCAGAAGAATGGCGGTGCGGTCTTGCGGATCGAGCGCTTCCATGGCGTCGTCCAAGAGCGGCTCGATTCCGCTCCAACCGGCGGGTTGTGGGTTCATATCAGTGACGGCGATTTGCTCGCGGAGCTGGCGGCGGGATTCGCGGCGCACCACATCGATGGCCGTGCGGCGCGTGACTTGGTAAAGCCAGGCAGTCAGCACTGTTTGTGGCGTCAATTTGCCAGCGGCCCGAGCCAAGTCAGTGAAAACAGATTGGGCAATTTCCTCGGCCAGCTCCGGCGACCGTACCTGGCGTTGCGCGGCCGAATAGACCAGATCGAGATAACGCGCCACCAATGCGGCAAAAGCGCCTTCGTCACCGGCATCGGCATAGCGTTGGAGCAATTCCCAATCGGTCATCATCTACCATTATATCGCCGCCACTCTCCAGAATCCGACATTTTCCGCGGCGCAATCCGAGCCTTTTAGATTTGGCGTTTCATGTTATGCTGTTGCATACGGCATTTTGGAAGCCTCCCAAGTCATGGAACGGTTTCAATTTCATCCAGTCATAGCGCAATGGTTTCAGCAGAAGTTCGGCTCGCCAACAGAACCGCAGGAACGCGGCTGGCCGGCGATCCAATCGGGCGCGCACACACTCATCGCGGCGCCAACGGGATCAGGCAAGACGCTGGCCGCTTTTCTGGCCTCGCTTGACTCGTTGTTTCGCGGCGGCCTGAACGGAACGCTCACCGATGAGACGCGCGTCGTCTATGTTTCGCCGCTGAAAGCTCTCAGCAATGACATTCACAAAAACCTCGAAGAGCCGCTGGCGGAAATCCGCGCCGCGCTGAAGGCCGCTGAGGGAATCGACATCGCCGTGCGCGCGGAAGTTCGCACCGGTGACACGCCCGCCGCCAAACGCCAGTCAATCATCCGGAATCCGCCGCACATTCTTGTGACAACGCCGGAGTCGCTCTATTTGCTGCTGACTTCGGTTTCCGGCCGCAAGATTCTCGCCACAGTCCGCACGCTCATCGTTGATGAAATTCATGCCGTGATCGGCAACCGGCGCGGGTCGCATCTTGCCCTCAGCATGGAACGTCTGGCCGCGCTGGCGCAAAATCCGCCGCAACGGATTGGACTTTCGGCGACGCAAAAGCCCATCGACGAAGTCGCGAACTTTCTGGTTGGCGCGCGCAACGTGGATCAATCCGGCCGGGCGCGGTGCCGCATTATCGACGCGGGCCACTTGCGCGCGTTGGACGTGGCAATCGAGCTTCCCGGTTCCCCGCTGGAGGCGGTGATGTCCACCGAGGTCTGGGGCGAAGTTTATGAGCGGCTGGTGAATTTGATCGAGGCGCATCGGACCACTTTGGTTTTTGTGAACACGCGGCGCTTGGCTGAACGCGTCACGCACCAACTTTCCGCCCGGCTGGGCCACGACAAAGTCACTTCCCACCACGGCAGTCTTTCCACGAAACTTCGTCTTGACTCGGAAAACCGTTTGAAGCGAGGCGAATTGAAAGCGCTCGTGGCAACGTCGTCGCTGGAACTGGGCATCGACATCGGTTCGGTCGATCTGGTCTGCCAATTGGGAACCACGCGCTCGATTGCCACTTTTCTCCAACGGGTCGGGCGCGCCGAACATAAACGCGGCGGCTTGCCGAAGGGGCGATTGTTCCCGCTGACTCGCGATGAACTTGTCGAGTGCGTCGCAACCCTTCGCTGCGTCCGAAACGGGGAATTGGACGCCATTCACGTTCCGCCCAAACCGCTCGATGTGCTGGCGCAGCAAATCGTCGCCGCGGCCTCCGCTGAGGATTGGGAGGAGAAGAAGTTATTTGAAATGCTGCGCGCGGCCTGGCCATATCGCGAACTTGCTTACGATGAATTCCGGGAAGTGGTGCGGATGCTCGCGGAAGGTTTCAGCACCAAGCGCGGACGGCGCGGCGCGTTGATCCATTACGACGGCGTGAACCATCGCGTGCGCGGACGACGCGCCGCGCGGCTGGTGGCGTTGACTTCCGGCGGGGCGATTCCAGACAACGGCGATTACCGTGTGGTGGTTGAGCCTGGCCAGACGTTTGTCGGCACTGTCAACGAAGATTTTGCCGTCGAAAGCATGGCGGGCGATATTTTTCAACTGGGCAACACGTCATGGAAAGTTCTTCAAGTCGTTTCGGGCACGGTGCGGGTCGAGGATGCTCACGGCCAGCCTCCTGGAATGCCTTTCTGGCTCGGTGAAGGACCGGCGCGCACAACCGAACTTTCCGGCGCCGTCTCAAGGCTCCGTGACGAAGTCGAAAATATCATCGGGCAGAACGGCGATCCCCTCGTGCAGCTCATGGCCTGGTTTACCGCGGAGACAGGAATTTCCGACGCGGGCGCGCGTCAATTGGCGGACTATTTCCTCGCGGGCCATAGAGCGCTCGGCGTCATTCCTTCCCAGAAAAAGATCGTGATGGAACGGTTCTTCGATGAATCCGGCGGCATGCAGCTCGTCATCCATTCTCCATTTGGCGCCCGGCTCAATCGCGCGTGGGGATTGGCGCTTCGCAAAAGATTTTGCCGCTCGTTCAACTTCGAGTTGCAGGCGGCGGCCACCGATGACGCCATCGTGCTTTCTCTCGGCACACAACATTCGTTTCCGCTCGAGGAAGTCTTTCGTTATTTGAACAGCAAAACCGTGCGTGAAGTGCTCGTGCAGGCATTGCTCGACGCGCCGATGTTCCCCATCCGCTGGCGCTGGAACGCGACGCGCGCCCTCGCCCTCCCGCGACAACGCAACGGGCGCAAAATACCCGCGCCGCTGCAACGGATGGAATCGGAAAACCTGCTGGCCGCCGTCTTTCCCGATCAACTCGCCTGCCTGGAAAATATCGTCGGCGACCGCGAAGTTCCTGACCATCCGCTAGTCAAACAAACCGTCGAAGATTGCCTGACTGAGGCGATGGACATTGACGGCCTGGAAAATTTGCTGCGGCAAATCGAAAATCGCGAAGTCGATTGCGTGGCGCGCGACTTGCCGGAGCCATCGCCATTGGCCCATGAGATTCTGAATGCCCGTCCCTACGCCTTCCTGGACAACGCGCCGCTTGAAGAACGCCGCACACAAGCGGTCTATACGCGGCGAGCAAGCGACTCGGCGGGCGGCGACGGATTGGGAATTCTGGATGCCACGGCCATCGACCGCGTCGTGGAAGAAGCATGGCCGCAGGCCAGAAGCGCGGACGAATTGCACGAAGCGCTGTTGTTGCTCGGCGTGATGACCGAGGATGAAATCAAACGCTGCGCCGAAGACGCCGCGCAATTATTGGAATCGCTCGTGGCGGAAAAGCGCGTCGCGCGGCTGGCGGGTCCGCCTTCATTTTGGGTCGCCGCGGAAAGACTCTCCGTGGCGCAATCGGTTTATCCCACGCGCAAAACCGACGAGGCATTGCGGGAACTGCTGCGGGGGCGCATGGAGGTGATCGGTCCGGTTACGGCGGCGGCGCTATCAAAATTTTTCGCGTTGCCGGAGACGGAAATTGACGCCGCGTTGCTCGCTCTCGAAGCGGAAGGCTTTATTTTGCGCGGACGTTTTCATCCGGGAGTTTCGGAAATCGAATGGTGCGACCGGCGCCTGCTCTCGCGAATTCACCGGCTGACGCTGAATCGCCTGCGCACGGAAATTCAGCCGGTGACGCTGGAAAATTTCCAGCGATTCCTCCTCGCGTGGCAGAGAGCGGACGCCGAGCATCATCTCGAAGGCGCCGCCGGAGTTGAAACCGTGCTCGACCTTTTGGATGGGATGGAACTTGCCGCCGCCGCCTGGGAACCGGAAGTCCTCGCCGTCCGCGTGAAAGATTACACACCGCAATGGCTCGACCAATTGTGCCTCAAAGGCCGCGTCGGGTGGGGGCGATTGTCGCCGCCGCAAAACCTGAACGCCCGCGCGTTGAATCCGCTTCCATCAACGCCGATTTCAATCTTTGACCGCGCCAACCTGGTGTCATGGCAGGAATTATCGAGCAGCCAATTTCCAGCGGATTTCACGCCGGACACGCAATTGGTTTTGAGCGCGCTTGCAAAATCCGGCGCGATGTTTTTTGCGGAAGCGCTGCGCGAAACGAAGCTGTTGCCCTCGCGAGTCGCGCAGGCGCTGGGCGAATTGGCGGCGCAGGGCTGGGCGACAGCCGATAGTTTTGAAGGCTTGCGAGCCTTGTTGATTCCCTCCGAAAAACGCGCGCCTTTTGTGGAGACAGAACACAAGCGCCGGCATAAAACAGTCACCAGCGTGGAGTTTGCCGGCCGATGGACCTTGTTGAGAAAATTTCCCGCCGCGACGGAAGCGGGAGAGACACCCGCGGCGGCGAGCGACGATTCAATTGAACTTTTCGCCCGCGTTTTATTGCGGCGTTATGGCGTCGTGTTTCGCCGATTGATCGAGCGGGAATCGTTGCGTGTGTCGTGGTATGAATTGGGACGGGTTTATCGGCGGCTTGAGGCGCGCGGAGAAATTCGTGGCGGACGTTTCGTCAATGGCGCGAGCGGCGAACAATTCGCATTGCCGGAAGCGATCGGCCTGCTGCGCTCCATTCGCAAAGCCGGGCCGAAGGGTGAATTGGTTGTCATCAACGCCGCTGATCCGCTGAATTTCACCGGCATCCTTACTCCCGGGCCGAGGATCACATCCATCACCGCCAATCGCATTTTGTTGCGGGACGGATTACCCATGGCCGCGCTGGTGGCGGGGGAAATCAAACCATTGTGCGAAGCCGAAGGTTTGGACGCCTCTTTGATCCAGCAAACCTTGACCGTGGGAAAAATGGCGCCGGCATTGCGGCCTTACTACGCGTAGTCCCGCCCGCCATTCACTTCACTTAAACATCGCCTTGCCCAATGTAAAAGTTCCCATGCAGAGAATCGGGCTGGTGTTGGTTCCAGTCGGTATCACCCCCCACGACATTGTGCCGTGGATGACCGCATTCGTCACGCCTTTCGCGCCTTTTACGTAATGCTTGTAAGTGAACGAAGCCCCGACAGAGTCGGAATTGCTGTACGTGTATTCCGAGTCATCGAACGTGTAAATTGGGTCCACCCGCCGCTCCCCACAAGTGGCCGCCGTGCCGACATCTGTTCGGCCCAATGCGCTGTCTGTGCCGAAATAAAATCCAAATTCCGTCGTCAAATACGTCCCATTATTGTCGATGATGTCCACCGTATCTCCCAATGAGTTGCCGTTGATGTGGTACACAATCGAAACCGTGTTCAAGTTCGAAATGTTTCCCTGCGCGGCACGGCTTTTCAGCAATGTCTGGTCGGTGATGTGCCACGACGTGAGCGCTCCGTTTTTGTTTGTTTGGTAAGCCGTCCCCGAAAACACGAATTTATATTCGGAATACGTCTGTCCCTTGGCGATGACCCCGCCCAGCAGAAGAGCGGCCGCGGTAATGGCAAATATTTTCATAACCTCGTAGTAACCTCGTTGAGTCAAAAAATATCAGCCCGGTCGCGATACCTCCATAGGGTCTGGAGCGTAATACAACGGTAAAAGCACCTTCCGGGAGTTCCACTAACAACCGCCCCGTATTTCACGACCCGGCGCCATTGCGGCGATCCAGGAACTCCCTCATGCAACGTGAAAGTTTCACAAAATCAATCGGCTTGCTCAACACCGCGCGCAACGACGCGTAATTGGACCGCAGAAAATCTGGCGTTGGGTTCAACCCCGTCACCAATATGACTGGCACGTCCGGCCGGATGTCCCCCAATTTTTCCGCCAAGTCAGCTCCCTGCAACGCCGGCATGGTATGGTCCGTGATTACCAGATCGAATTTCGATGGTTCAGCCCCAAACGTCTCCATCGCCGTGATGCTGTCGGCCCGCGTAATCACGCGGTATCCCATCCTCCGCAATCGTTGCTGCATCATGCTCAGGAGCAGAACCTCGTCATCGACCACCAGAATACTCTCGTGGCGTCCGGGTAATATCTCGTTCTTTTCTGTTGCCGGCGCCGTTGGCGGCTCTGTCGATTGCGGAAGGTAAATGTGAAACGTCGAGCCTTTGCCCAATTCACTGTCAACCACAATCCCCCCGTGACACCGCGCCACAAACCGCTGGACAAAAGTCAGTCCCAATCCGGTGCCGCGTCCCGCCGGTTTCGTGGTAAAGAATGGCTCGAAAATCCTTTCCCGCACTTCGGGGCTCATCCCGTGCCCAGTGTCCCTCACGCTCAAATGAACGTAGCGCCCGGGATTCAAGTCGAGCTTGAAAGCGTCTCCGCCGCCCAATTCCACCACGTCCAGCCCATACTCAAGTTGCCCTCCACCCGGGCTCATCGCGTGCTTGGCGTTGACGCCCAGGTTCATGATGATCTGGTTCAACTCCGAGGCATCGGCCAGCACCACATCCGCATCGGTGGCTACATTCATCTTGATCTCGATGGAAGAAGGCAGCGTTGCGTGCAGCAAGTGCACCGCCTCCTTGAGGACCGGACTGAGCCGCAATGGCTTGCTTTGGACTTCCGATGGCCGGCTAAATGTAAGGATGCGTTTGACAAGCTCCTTCGCCCGTTCCGCCGACTTGAGCGCCATATCGAGATTCGTCCGCGTTGTCCCTTTGATTTGCGGGTCCAGCAACGAGAGTTCCGTGTAACCGAGAATTGCGCAAAGGACGTTGTTGAAATCGTGCGCCATGCCGCTCGCCAGCGTCCCAATGGCGTCCATTTTTTGCGCGTGCAGGATCTGCTTTTCCAGCCGCGCCTTTTCAGCCTCCGCGTCCTTCCGCCTCGTGATGTCTTCGATGAATCCCTCGTAATAACGCGGCGTCCCGTCTTCATTGCGAACCACGCGCGCCGTCTCGGAAATCCAGATCGTTTTGCCGTCCCGCCGTCGCACCTGGTATTCCATCCCCAGCACCGCGCCCGTCGCTTCGATCTCCCTTTTGAAGCGATCGCGGAAAGTGGGATCGACATACACCTGATTCTGGATGTCCGAAACCAGGTTCATCAACTCCTCCGGCTTTTCGTAGCCGTACATGCGGGCCAGCGCAGTATTGACAGCGAGATAGTGCCCGGCCGGAGTGCTCTGATAAATGCCTTCGATGGCATTTTCGAACATGCTGCGATAAATGTTCTCTTCCTGCGGTGACGTGGTATTGGCGTCGTTCATTTTCAGTGAGGCGAACCGATGGCGAATGCCCTGTTGAAATTAACGGCTTGTCCATTCTTCGTCAACGAGTTCCACACATAGTTCGGCTGACTGGAAAAAACACGCTTCAATAAACAGCATTTCGAGCCGATATATCATTCGTGGCCGCTTGGTTGCGGCGCTGAATTTCGTGTGCGCGCCCGCAACCTCGCGACCATCTATCGACGGCGGTGTTGTCGAGCCGGCACGCGCTGCTTCCGCGGGCGACATCTCGCGATTGCGGCCATTAATCCCGATGTGGAATTTCGGATGGATAAAATGCCCTGCGTTGCAATCTCGATGGGATATTTGGAAATTGTTTTCTTAAGTTGGCGCAACAGATATGCGGGCGACTTTAATTGGCATTCCCAGACACGCACAACCCTCCAACCGCATCTGCGTAGCCTGTTAGAAACTTCCTTGTCGCGCTTCTGATTTTTTGAGAGCTTTCGACGCCAGAATGCAGCCGAGGATTTTGGGGCCTGATAACACCTCGGACAGCCGTGCCAAAAGCAGCCGTCAATGAATAAAACGATGCGGTTCTTCGGAAAGGTGAAATCTGGCCGCCCCAATATCGGTAGATGGCGTCGCCATCCTGTTATCGCGCCAAGCCTTAGAATACGCAAAGCAGCAAGCTCTGTTGTCGCGTTTCCCCGCGAGCGCACTTTCCCCATGATTTCTGAGCGTTTATTTCTGCTGAACTTATCCACCGAATTTGCCTCGCAGCCACTCATAAACCGCTCTTTGTTCATCTCGGGCAGCTCTCCTGATTTGGCTGAGGAGCCAAATCGTCGTCGGTTTTTCAGTGGTGACATTCTTTGCCCCCTGGTTGCATGTGGAGCAAAGCGCGCGCAGATTTGAAAGCTCATCTTTCCCGCCAAGGCTCTTGTCTTTGATGTGACCAACATGCAGCCGCACTTTTCGGCCCGTTTCGGAGTCAATCTCGCCCGGACATTTCCCGCACATTTGACAAGTGAATCCGTTGCGGTCAAGGACTTGCGCCCGGAGCTTGGCCGATATAGGCCGTGTGAAACTGACAGAGGGCTTGTCCGGCGGGGTTTCCATTAAGATGTATTGACCTGGCTTCAAATCTTTTCTGTCATGATGTGAAAGGATCGGCCAATGGTCATCCGAGCGCAGTTCGCGCAACCGTCTGGCCCATTCGCTTCTATCCAAGCCGGCTGCGTCGCGGACCTGAATCGAGTTGACTACCTTGCCAATGTTCTTAAGGAAGAATTGGCGTATTCGTTTTTTTGCTCCAATTTTTCGCATTTTGAAACCTGCAAATGCTTCAACAACTGCCTGCCAATGAACTCGGTGTATGCGGGGGGAATTGCTTCATTCAATTCTCCCTTGGTCATCCAGTCGATCCCCATCGCATCACGGGCGGCGGCGATGCTGCAATTCCCACCGCCATTGACCGACACAAAATCGATCATGTCGTCGGTCTTGCCATATTGGGATTTTCGTTTGTCGAAAGTGTGACAGCGGGGGTGTTTTCCGTGGGGCGGAACAATAATTAGGAAATTAGATTCGAACAGGCGATGGCGCAAAACGCGCAACCCTTTAAACATCGTCCCGCAGAGCACAGCCGGGTTAATCAATGGCGCGCCTTCAACGTTTTCAATGACATAAGGCTTGCCGGTTTTAATGAGCATCTCCCGCACAGGCTCAATGAGCCGCGGCCATTCGTGGCCGTTGCCATTCCGCTTGGCAAGGTCTGAATATGACTGGCACGGCGGCGATGCGTGTATCGCATCAAAAGACTTAAGAAATTCCATCGGAAGCGTGAGGGCGTCAGCCTGGACAAATTCAAATGGAAAATTCGGCTGGTCTTCGATATCGACGCCCACGATTTCGAAGCTGGCGCGGCTATAACCGGCAGCGACGCCGCCAGCGCAACAAAACAAGTCAAGAAGTCTCGGCTTCACGTTTGGTTTAGTTTATAAGATTGACGGGTTCTTCCAAGCAATATCGCCGGCGCGATCTCCAGCCTGCTACGACATCGATTGCGGCGGCTTTCGTGATCGCCAAGGGCTGGACCTTTGGTATCGTCCACGCAGACAAAGAAGAGATTCAAAATGAAAGCCCTCACGCTCACCGAATACAAAAAGTTCGCGCTTGAAGACGCCCCCGAACCCGCGTTGCGGCCCGATTCCGTCCTGATCGCCGTCAAAGCCTGCGGCGTCTGCGGAAGCGATGTCCACGGCATGGATGGCAGCACAGGCCGCCGCCAGCCGCCCATCATCATGGGGCACGAAGCCGCCGGCGTCATCGACCGGATTGGCGCCGACGTCAAGGATTGGCAACCAGGAACTCGCGTTACCTTTGACTCCACTATTTATTGCGGCCAATGCGATTTTTGCCGCCAGGGCATGATCAACCTTTGCGAAAATCGCCGCGTCCTCGGCGTTTCCTGCGGCGAATACCGCCAAAACGGCGCCTTCGCCCAATACGTCGCAGTCCCCGAACGCGTCCTGCACCGCGTCCCGGACGCCATGCCGTTTGAACATGCCGCGATGGTCGAGCCTCTCTCCATTGCCTTCCATGCCGTCCGTCGCGCCCGGCCCGCGCAAGGTGATCGCGCCGTGGTCGTCGGAGCCGGACTGATCGGGTTGCTTCTGGTGCAATCATTGCGGCTGGCGGGTTGCCGGCAAATCATCGCCGTCGATATCGCCCCCAACAAGCTCGCTCTCGCCCAAAAGCTCGGCGCAACCGAGACCGTGGATTCCGGAGGAGCGGGCGCTCTCAAGAAAATAATGGACCTCACCAATGGGCGCGGCGCCGATTGCGCTTTTGAAGCCGTTGGAATCGCCCCGACGGTGGACCTCGCCATTCGTTCCGCGCGAAAAGGCGGCTCAGTGACGCTCGTCGGAAACGTCGCGCCGACCGTCGAATTCCCCTTGCAGGTGTGCGTGACCCGCGAAATCACTCTTTACGGATCGTGCGCCTCCTGCGGGGAGTATCCCGATTGCCTCCAGGCCATCGCGAGCGGAAAAATAGATGTCGCGCCGCTGATCAGCGCCGTCGCGCCATTGGAAGAAGGAGCGGCGTGGTTTGAGCGCCTTTACCGCCGGGAACCGGGCCTCATCAAGGTGATCCTGGCCCCATAAGCCGCAAGTTTTGGGGTTTTGCGCGATTTAATGGGAATTGTTGGCGGCGTTCAGGAAAATTCGGCTGATTTTGCGTATTTGACTTGCCGGGGAGGGAAACTTAGATTGGATAGCATGTTGGCTGCTGAATCCAGTCGGGCTGATGTTCACACCAGATCTTCGACTCCGCGCGTTTCCAGATGGAAACAAATCGCGGAGGCGGTCGATCCTTTTCTGCAAAGTGTTGCCCGCCTTCTGGCCGCGCAAACCGAAGAATTCGAGCCGCAAATCGCCACCCTCACCCGTTACGCGCTGACCGCGCAGGGGAAGCAACTTCGCCCCATGCTCGTTTCCCTCAGCGGTGAAGCCGCCGGCGCGCTCAATGAATCTCACCTGACCGTTGCGGTGATCATCGAGATGATCCACCTCGCCACCCTCGTGCATGATGACGTGATTGATGACGCTCAATTGCGGCGTGGCCGGCTCACACTGGCGGCCAATTGGGGCAACGAAATTTCCGTGCTTTTGGGAGATTGCCTTTTCGCGCATGCGCTGAAACTCGCGGCCAGTTTCCCAACACCCGTGATTTGCCGAGCCGTCGCCGCGGCCACAAACACCGTCTGCGCCGGAGAAATACTTCAAACCAGGGCGCGCGGGGATTTCAATGTGACGCGCGAACGCTATTTGAAAATGCTGGCGATGAAAACCGGGGAGTTGTTCGCGTTGTCCTGTGATTTAGGGGGATTTTTGAGCGACGCCACTCCAAGTCACCGGGAATGGCTGCGTGAATACGGGCTGAACCTCGGGACTGCCTACCAGCTTTATGACGATTGCCTGGATTTGCTTGGTTCGGAAGTAACCGCCGGGAAAACTCTCGGGGCCGATCTGGCCAATGGCAAACTCACTCTTCCGATATTGGTCCTGCGCGACCGCGCCGGCGCCGATGATCAACGGCAATTGCGCGAATGGCTCACAAACTGGGAGCCGGGTTATCTCTCTTGCGTGGTGGAATTGGCGATGAAATACGACGCGTTCAGCGAGTGCCGGGCGAGTGTTCAACAGCACCTCGATGCGGCTCGCCAAGCGTTGATGATGCTGCCCGCTTCGGCGGGTCGTTCGGGTTTGGATGGTTTGACCAATTTTCTTGCGGAACAAACAGAGGCTTTGGGGGTTGTATATTGATATCTCCGAGAGGAGAACAACAATCTCAGCATACGAAGACTGAACTCGAAAAACCTATGACTCGCGCCCCGTCGTCCGAGCTTCAACACGGCGGCGAGAATGAAGGGATCGACGATCTGACCTTGGTCCACCGCGCGCAACAAGAGGATTCTGGCGCGTATGACGAGTTAATCCGGCGTTATCAGGAGCGGATTTACGCGACGGTGTATCACATGACGTCCAACCATGAGGACGCCAATGATTTGGTGCAGGACACTTTCATCAAGGCGTATCGGGCGCTGAAATCGTTCAAAGGGGATTCGAGTTTTTACACGTGGGTTTATCGGATTGCGGTCAATAAAACCATCAATTTCCTTAAGCAGCGCAAGAATCGCATCCAAATGAGCCTCAATGATGTCGATTTTAATGCAGAGAACGATCCCGATCTGGTTGCGCTGGTATCCGATAAAACGCCGAGGAGAGATCTAAACCTCTTGGAATTGCAGGAGAAATTGAACGGTGCCCTTCAAAAGCTGTCAGAACACCACAGAATGGTTGTGACATTGCACGATATACAAGGCCTTTCTCATGAGGAGATTGGCAAAATAATGGATTGCAATGTCGGCACTGTTCGTTCGCGCCTCTTTTATGCGCGGCAGCAGTTGCAAGCTTATCTGTCCGATTACTTGAAATAGCGTAGAGAGTGGTGGTGACAATGAAAACGGATCCGGAAAACTTCGAGGAATTGCGTAAATTGATGGCGCTAAAACGGCATGAACTCCCCCCGCCGGGCTACTTCAACCGGTTGCCTGGCAATATCATTGCGCGAATCGAACGCGGTGATGGCCAACTAGGTTTTTGGGAGCGAATTTCAGCGAGTTTCACGGTGCGGCCCGCCTTCGCGTACGCTTTCGCTCTCGCGGCTTGCGGCGCTTTGACCGCAAGCGTGTACTCGGTCAAAACGCAGTCTGCGGAGGTCGCTTACCAACGGAATCCAGGCAAAGGCTGGCACACGGATAGTTCTGACCAGAACATTGCGCAAACTTTCGATGCGTCGCATGGACCGCATGTGGCCAATTGGCTCGGAAATACGAATCCCAGCGCGGCGTCACAGGCGTTGCCTTCGCTTTTTGCGGTACCTTACCAGACTGTTCCAGTTTCGTACCAAAATCAGTAGTTGATGGCTGGGGTCCGCGGACCGAATGTTCCCGTCTTTTTCCCCTTAACGAAACTCTTCGGTTTGCTTTAGCGTGAATTGAGCTTAACTTCGACTGCGCCATGAAGCCGGTATCACGACAATTGTGGGATCGATTCCAAAAGTATTATTCAGAATACCCGACGATCGGCCTTGCCCTTGATTTGAGCCGGATGAATTTCCCGGAGGACTATTTCGACTCTATGGAAGTGACTCTGCAAAAGGAGATTGCGGAGATGGCGGCTCTGGAACGCGGGGCGATCACGAATTCAAACGAAGAACAGATGGTGAGTCGCTACTGGATGCGCAATCCCGCGCTTGCGCCCACACCTGAATTACGCGCACAAATCGAATCGACGCTCCAGGCAATCAAAGACTTTGCTGGAAAGGTTCATGGCGGGTTTATTGCGGGAGTGGATGGGCCGTTTGAGAATCTCCTGATCATCGGGCATGGCAGGGCGACGCTCGGGGTAGAGTTTCTGGCGGAAGCACTAAGCAATCCGGCTGTGGACGGGCTTATCCCTTTCTTTTTCGATACGACTGACCCGGATGGCATGGAAAGGGTCTTGAATCAGCTTGGCGAGGACTTGGGCAAGACTTTGTGTGTCGTTATCGCGACCAACGACGAACGGGAAACTCGTAATGGCATGACGGGCGTCAGAAGCGCCAGCGAGCTGGATATTTTGGCGGCGTCTGACGGACGGCTCGCACGGTTTCCCGGAGACGATTGGGTGAGTGAACTGCTATCCGTTGCCTTGCAAGGATTCGGCACCGATGAACTCCTGCGGGGCGGACGATATTGTGATGAAATCACTCGCGTTCCTGATGTTAAATCAAATCCCGCAGCCCAGTTATTTTTGATATTTTATGGTATCTTTAACGGTACAGATCAGAGAAAAGTGGCTATTTTGCCTTATAAGGACCGTTTATCGCTATTTTCCCGTTATCTTCGACCTTTAGCAGCCGACCTAGTGGAAGATGAATCGGACCAATCGCCTGTTATCTTCATCCAAACACTTCGAGATCAAGCCGCACCTCCTTTTTTTGTCGAGGAGAGGGTGACGGCTGGGGATTATTTGCAAGCGTCGTGGCTCGGAAAAAGGCAAGCGGCTTATGAAAACGGCCAAGAATCGGTATCGTTAACGTTACAGTCGATTTCTCCTTTTGAGCTTGGAGCCTTAATAGCCTTATTCGACCGGGCTTTGGGATTTCTCCGTCTTTCTGTTAACGTTAACGTTAATATGGGTTTAACCTCTAAAGCTAAAGAAACAGCGACAATAGCGACCCTCGATCTTCAGGTGCGGATTCTTGCGTATTTGAATGGACATGGCCCCTCTACCATTGCCGAGATCGGTCGAGTGATTGGCTCTAGTGATTTAGAGACGATATTTTGGGTTTGCGAGCATCTCGCCGCAAACCCAGACCGGCGAATAGAAAAGATGCCGGGCACCAATCCTTTTGAAGTTACCTACGGCTTGTCAACCATTTCCTAATGTTCGTTTATCCCAAAAAATACGACGTTATTGTTGTCGGTGCCGGCCACGCCGGTGTCGAGGCCGCGCTGGCCGCCGCACGGATGGGGGCTTCAACCCTTTTATTGACGATCAATGCGGATACGATTGGACAAATGTCGTGTAATCCTGCAATTGGCGGATTGGCCAAGGGCCATCTTGCTCGTGAGATCGATGCGCTTGGCGGCGAAATGGGAAAAGCGACGGATATGACTGGCTTGCAGTTTCGGATGCTGAATACCAAGAAAGGCCCTTCGGTCTGGGCTCCTAGGGCGCAATGCGATAAAAAAGCGTATCAATTTCGTCTCAAGTGGATTTGCGAGCGAGAGGCGAATTTAGATGTCAAACAGGGCCAAGTTGCCAGGATTTTACATCAGAACTCGGAGGTGCGTGGAATCGAGACGACTCTAGAAGTTCAATACCTCGGCACGACTGTTATCATTACTACAGGGACTTTTTTGCGCGGCCTCATGCACATTGGCACGAATCAGCAGGCTGGCGGACGGGCAGGGGAAGCGGCAGCGATGGGATTATCCGGTTCCTTAAAAGAATTGGGGCTGGAATTGGGGCGATTGAAAACCGGAACTCCGCCACGATTATTGCGAAGGTCGATAGATTTTTCCAAAACCGAGATTCAGCCAGGCGACGAGCCGGTACCCCATTTTACCTATTGGAAGGACGATTTGTTCCACGTGGAACAATCAGACGAAAATCAAAACGGCCATTTGTTCCACGTGGAACATCCCGGCACCTATCCTCCCGGCTCCATCTTGGCTCAGATCAACGGGCAACTGCCATGTTACATTACCTATACCACGGACGCCACAGCCAAGATCATCCGCGATAACCTCCATAAGTCGCCGATGTATTCCGGCGTGATCGAAGGAATTGGTCCTCGTTACTGTCCCTCAATCGAAGACAAAATCGTAAAGTTCCCGGAAAAGGAGCGTCAGCAGATTTTCCTTGAGCCAGAAGGAATCGCCACAGATGAAATCTACGTAAACGGATTTTCAACCTGCCTGCCCTTTGAAGTGCAGATTCAAATGGTGCGGACGATCATCGGCTGCGAACAGGCGGAAATCATGCGCCCAGCGTATGCGGTCGAGTATGACTTTGCTTTTCCTACCCAACTCCACGCTTCGCTCGAAACTAAAGTCTGCCGCAATCTTTTTCTCGCTGGCCAAATCAACGGCACCTCCGGCTACGAGGAGGCGGGTGCGCAAGGACTCATTGCCGGGATCAACGCCGTCCGCCGCGTCCAAGCCAAAGAGCCAGTGGTTCTTCGACGGAATGAAGCCTACATCGGCGTGCTCATCGACGATCTCGTCACGAAAGGCACCGTCGAGCCATACCGCATGTTCACCTCCCGAGCCGAGTATCGACTGCTGCTTCGCCAAGACAATGCGGACCTCCGGTTATCCGAACTAGGTCACAATGTCGGCTTATTGCCCGAACGAAATTTCAAAAAGTTTGAAAAGAAAAAAGCCGCAATCGAGGGTGAACTGCTGCGTTTGGAAAAAACGCGGGTGACTGGCGAAACGCTCGTCCAAATATTGCGGAGACCAGAAATGTCTTATTCGCAGTTGCCCAGCCAGGACAACAAACTTGCTCCCGATGTTATTCAGCAAGTAGAGATCGCTGTCAAATACGAGGGTTACATCGCCCGGCAGGAAGTGGAGGTTGCGAAACTCAAGGGGCTTGAGGACAAACAAATCCCCCCTTGGATGGACTACACCAAGGTGCCTAGCCTGCGCACCGAGGCCCGCCAAAAGCTGGCCAAAATCCAACCCGGCACATTAGGCCAAGCTTCCCGGATTTCGGGCGTCTCGCCCTCGGATATTGGAATTCTGATGGTCTGGATGAAAAATGGCCCGCCATCAATCGATTCCTTGATTGGGTGTTCCCACACACAATAGTGGGAACTAGTTGTGCCGGAGAGGGACCAGAAAGGTGAGAGATTCGCCAAAGCCCCCTTTACGCCGTCACATTCCCTTGAAACAAACGCAGGGTCCAGATATACAGGCATCGTGCCGAGCCAAAATTCTCCACCAAAAAACCAGACGGGATTTCTGGCGGCGATTGCGGCCATTCTTTTCGTA
>DATAUD010000013.1:0-8893 GCA_036268455.1 Verrucomicrobiia bacterium | reverse complement strand
GATGCTGTATGCGCTCACGCATCTTTCCCCTCCGCGGATGAATGCGGTCCAGGCGGGGAAATAGCTGCATTAGTGGCACGGGCGTCTCGCCCGTGCGATGCCACTTCCTGAACTCCACTTGAAACGCACGGGCGGGACGCCAATAGTGTCCGGCACAATTTTAGCGTGATGGCAAAACTGAGGGGAGGTGGGGGGGGGCGATTGGATGAGTGAGGACGGAGGTCAAATTGGCGGGGTGAACTGTACACGACGCGGCGAGGGGAGAATTTCGGTCGAAAATCCCCCGGTCGGAAAGGTTAGGATTTTTTGCGTTGTTCCAATTCCTGGCGGTATCGGGCCAGGCCTTGTTCCAATTCGCGCGGGCTGGCCCAACCCATCAGGTAAAAGCGAATCAGTTCCATCATCCGCTTGGTGGGGCGGCGCCCGCTGTAGAGTTGCAACAACAGGGACGCAATCAGGGCCAGATAGATTTGGATCGTCGCTCCGTTCTGACTCTCAGCCATCCAATGGCCGCAACCCAGGATGCATTTGACCCAGCGGAAAAACAGTTCGATGCGCCAGCGCTTGCGGTAAAGTTCGCCGACTAAATCCGCCGCTAAGGCTTCGGGTCCAAGGTTGGTGGCTAAAATCAGATTCTGGCCTTGGTTGTCGATCCACACCAGACGCAGGCGCATGCTGCGATAACAAGGCTGGCCACCCAGATGCGCCCAGGCTTGTCGCACTACACCTGCAGTCCGATCCGCCGGGCTCACGGGCAATTCCTCTGCGTCTTGGACAATCGCCTTGTCCAGCAGCCGGATGACAAAGGCGCAGCCTTTCTTATCCAGCTTTTCAAAGAGTTTGTAGTTCTCCCCGAAGTAGCGGTCAGCGATGTAAGCGGCGCCTTTTTCCAGCTGTTCTTCCCACACGGCCCGCTCGCACTGGCGTCCCTCACGCAAGGCCACCCGCACAGGTTTGTCTTCCAAGACGTGTAGTGAGAGATGCAGCCGCGCGGCGCGATTGGGACTGCCCGGATTGCCTCCGCCATAGAGCGCCCAGGCCATGCGCGGCAACGCCCGGAACAGGGAACCGTCTCGCGCCAACCATTGCCACTGGCCAAAACGTGTGTCCGGCTGATCCGGGGCCAGTTGACCGCTCAGGTCCGCAAAGACTTTTTCCAAAAGGCTCGCGTCTAAAACATGTTGCGCCTCCGAAAAGCTCGCCCGCGGCACCCGCCGGGAACAGACTTCCTTTTGCACGCGTTCCAAACGGCTGCTTTCGGCAAAGCCTCGCAGCGTTTGCGCCACCGGATTGAGCAATCCAAACAAAAACAGCGATAGATAATCCAATGCCTGCAGCTTCCGTTTGGGATCTTCCCAGGAGGTTCCCCAAGGCTCCCCAAATACCTTCTCGGCCGCCTCCCGAAAAGAGCCCAATAACTTCCAATGCCCGAGTTCTTCCTCGGTCAATCTTCCCGGCTCCAACTTCGTCTGTCCCACACTCAGAGTAAACCTCCACACCCAAAAAAGTACCAGTTACAATCCTGTCACAAACTCGTAACAGCCTCCTTACACCATGCCGGACACTATTGGCGGGACGCCCGTGCCACTATTCCGGCTGCTACGTTAACTTTTTGAAAAAGCCATGCGCGGTGGCGCAGGTTGCGGCGCTGAGATCTTCGAGGGAACAGGATTTGACCTGGGCCACGACTTCCGAAATTTCCTTCACGTAAGCCGGCTCGCAGCGCTTGCCGCGATAGGGGACCGGCGCGAGGTACGGGCAATCGGTTTCCAGCATGAACTGGCCGAGCGGCGTGGCGGCAATGGTGTCGCGGACATTTTGACCGTTTTTGAAGGTCGCGATGCCGGTGAAACTGACGAGTGAATTCATGGCGAGAATTCGTTGCATCGTCGCGGCATCGTTGGCGAAGCAATGAAACACGCCGCGCACGCGATCGGCAAAAGGTTGAAGCTGCGCGAGCGTGTCCTCCAGGGCGTCGCGCTGATGAATCACGCAATTCAACTTTAACTCGGCGGCGACTTCCAGGTGCTGGCGGAAAAGCGCGGCTTGTTTTTGCTGGTAGCGTTCGTCGTCCGCCGCGCTGAATTCCGGTTTCTCGCTCGGCAACCGATGGTAATCCAGGCCGGTTTCGCCGAGGGCGACCACTTTCGGGTGACGCCCCAATTCGCGCAGCGCGTCGCGGATGTCCTCAGGCGCGCGGGTGGCATCGGAGGGGTGCCAACCGGCCACGGCGTAGACGCAGGGGAATTTTTCCGCGAGTTGGACTGCACGCCGGCTGCTGTCCAGGTCCGTGCCGATGGAGATGATTTTTTGGATTCCAGCGGCGTTGGCGCGCTGGATGACCGTTTCAAAATCCGGCGCGAAATCGGGATAGTCGAGGTGCGCGTGGGTATCGTAGAAAACGGGCATGATTTGGACTAGGGATTGGTTCCGGTCGGAAGCGCGGAGGCGGCTTGCTTGTCGCTGAGCCTGGTTGCCAGCTCGATCAGCCTTTTCTGCACGGACAGTCTGCCGGGGTAGTCAGGGTCTTCTTCGAGCAAGGATTTCAAATCGCCATACGCTTCCCTGGTTTTATTTTCGGCGACCAGTTCCGTGGCCAGCGTCAGGCGAATGCGCACGCGTTGCAGGGGGGAAGTATTCAGCTTCAAGGCGTTTTCGTATGCCTCGATTGCGGAAGACGGCATGCCGGCGTCTTCGTACAAGTCCGCGATTTTTTCGGTCAGCACGGCGCTTTCTTTTGTCAGGGGAAGATTTTGCAGAATGGCGGCGACGTCGGAGGGGCGTTTGCCGTGCCACAGGCTGATGTTTGCCGCGCGCAAATACGACCAGTCGAGCCATTTGCTGTGCGTGCTTTCCTGTCCCTCGATGAGTGTCTGAAGCGGTTTTCCAAAGGGACGATAAAGCGGGTCGCCAATGACGGTCGTCTGCCAGGAAAGCGTTTCCTGACAGGCATAGGCGGCTTCTCCGTAAGTGAAGCCGAGCGCAATCCAGCGGGCGCAAAAGACGGAGACGTCGGGCGTGCCGCTGAGATAAGGCTCGTCCACGCAACCCATGGTGGCCGCGGCGCCTTTGGCGAGCAACGGGCCGACCCAGCGTTGAGTGGTGCTGCGCAGGACCGCGGCGCTGAAGGAATGCAAATGATACGCGAAAGCGCCGGGCATGAACTCGACGTCTTTTTGCACGAATGGGCCGGAGGCATGTTCGTCGTACCAGCCGCAATAAATCGCTATCTGGCTCATGGGAAAATCCGCGGGGAACGTGGCGGCATTGGTGTCGAAGATCGTTTCGTAGCCGCCGAAATACTGGCAGATTTTTCCCGCGCCAAGAATCCATTGATCGCCCATGTTGTAAGGGGAATTGGTGGGCAGGTTGCGAAGGTCAAAATAACCGCGCCCGCAAAGCCCGTTCGTCTCGGCTTCCATGGATTTATCCACCAGGCCGCGCGCGATGTCCGCGCTGGGGCCGTCGAGGCGCGTGACCATCAGAATGCCGTTGGTCGGATTGAACCGGGCGGCGTTGGTGGTGGTAAAACAGGCGTTCATCCACGGGCCGGTCAGTGGCAAATTCTCTTCAATGCACGGCAGCAGCGCGAGTTCGCTATCGACGGCCGCGTCGTTCCGGCGCAATTCCGGACGGATGTCCGATTCGTTTTTTTCCTTGAGCGAGACATCCTCTTCGATGCGCACCGGCACGCCGTAGCAGAGAACCGCGTAACGGATTTTCGACTGTTTGACGTGCCACACGACTTTTCCCGGCCCATTATTTGTGGACGGGAAAATGTCCGAGCCGATGTGCCAGAGTTTTTTTGATTCCAATTCGCGGGCCAGCGGCTTTTCGAGTGAATCGTGAAATTGCGCGCGCGAAATATTTTCGTTGGTGGTCAGGGCAAAGCCGAATACCTGGCTGCGCGGCACCTTCCGTTTGGCGGCGTAATAATCGGCCACGCCTTTGGATTCCGGCAGGCGGCTGTTGTAAATGACAATCACTTCGTCGCCCGGGTTCGCGGCGCGAATCGCGCCCGTGACGGCGAAAAGCGAAATTAAAATTAAAAATTTTCGCATGAAATCACGGAATAACATTAGCCCGAAGCGGCCCGACTCACAAGTTTTTGCCGGTGCAATCGACTTTTAAACCGTCATATGCCAGATGGACGCCCGGGGGCAGTTCGGCTTGCGAGGTGTCGTGGTCGTAATCGTGGGTCAGGTGCGTGAAATAGGTGCGGCCGGCCCCGATGCGGCGCGCGGCGGTCAGCGCTTCATCAAGGCTCATGTGGGTCGGATGCGGCGCCTTTCGCAACGCGTCCAGCACGACGACTTCCACGCCGCGGATTTTTTCCACCACGTCCAGCGGCACTTCCTTGCAATCGCTCAGGTAGGCGAGGCGTTTTTTTCCGTCCTGGACAAAAAGATAACCGTTGGTGTTCATCGCGCCGTGGGGCAGCGTCAAGGGAATGATTTCCAAATCGCCCAGCGTGAACGGGCCGTCCACGAGGTGCGGTTCAGGAATGAAATAACCCCTCGGCCACGGGCCGTCGTGAAAGGCGTAAACGAACACGCGCTTGAGGACTTCCATCGTGGCCGCGTTCGCGTAGACCGGCAGGGCGTTGCCGCCGCGCAGATCGCAGAACCGGCGGCAATCGTCGAGGCCCATCACGTGGTCGGCGTGGGAGTGGGTGAAAATCACGGCGTCGAGCCAGTTGAGTTTTTCGCGCAGGCATTGCAGGCGAAATTCCGGGGTGGTGTCCACGATGAGTTTTATTTTTTCCGTGGCGAGGTAAATGGACGGGCGGGTGCGCCAGTTTTTTGGGTTGGCCAAAAATTCCGGCGGGTAATCCTTGCCGATAATGGGCACGCCCTGCGAGGTGCCGGTGCCGAGAAAAATAAATTCAAACGCCATGTGATTTGAAGTTAGCAGAACTGGGAAATTCGGCGAATAAAAATGAATTTAAGCGCGGGTTGTCAGAGGGGATTGACTGTTATGGGTGCCGATGGTATTGACTTGCATGGATGCCTTGAAAAATTCGCCAGCTGGTTTCCGATTTGGAACAGGCTGCTTTCGCTTTGTCGCCGGGCGGCAAGGGCTCGCATCGCAAATTTCGGCACCCGAAATATGCCGGAGCGGTTATTCTGAGCGGCAAGGACAGCGATGACGCGCATCATTATCAGGAGAAGCAAGTTCGCAACGCCATCCGCGAGTTGATAAGATGAAAACCGAAGATCGTTATCTGAAATTCGTGCTGTGGAGCGACGAGGACGAACTTTATGTCGGCTATTGTCCGGATTTATTTCCATGGGGCGGGGTTTGCCACGGCGCGAACGAAGAGGAAACTTACGCGCAATTGCGCGCTTTGGTTCGGGAAGAAATCGAAGAATTGCGCAAAGCTGGAAAAGAGATTCCTGTTCCCGTAACTCGTGCGATGCGTGAAGTTGTGCATTAGCGGGCTCTTGCCGACGGTTTTCAAATCTATTGCCATCATTTCATAAATTACTTTAGGCAATCGCTCTCAATTGTCATTTTTCGCTGTTTCCGATTCGATTTTCATTTTTGCATCCGTGTTCATCTGTGCTTATCTGTGGCGTCCAAAATGTTGACGACCCTGCGCATCAAAAATCTCGCTCTCGTGGCGGACCTGACGCTGGAACTCCAGCCGGGGTGCAACGTCATCACCGGTGAGACCGGCGCGGGCAAGTCCATCCTCATCGGCGCCTTGAACCTCGTGCTCGGCGAGCGCGCTGATCGCACGCTCATTCGCAGCGGCAGCGACGGTTGTTCCGTCGAGGCGGTGTTTGAGGTTGGAGTTCAGGCTTCAGCTGGTTCCGGCGGCACGCTAAAGCGTGAACTCCAACGTTTCCTTGAAGAGAACGGCCTCGAGCCCTGCGAGGAAAATCAACTCGTGCTCAAGCGTGTTTTCACCAGCGCGGGCGCGAACCGGCAATTCGTCAACGGCTCGCCGACCACGCTTGCGGCCCTCGCGACCATCGGCGAATGGCTGGTGGACATCCACGGTCCGCACGAACATCAATCGCTCCTGCACGCCGCCCGGCAGCTTGCCATACTCGATGCCTTCGGGGCATTGCAGGACGAGCGCGAGGCTTTTGGCGAGCTCGTGCGGCGGCGCGCGGCGCTGGAAGCCGAGAAGACGGCGCTGATTGTGGATGAAAAAACTTACGCGCAACAATTGGATTTGTTGCGTTTTCAGGTTGGCGAAATCACGTCCGCGGGTCTTCAGCCCGGGGAAGACGAGCGCATCGAGCAGGAGCATCAGCGCGCGAGCAACGCGGCCAAGTTGCTGCAACTGAGCCAGGCGGCGCTCGATGTGCTCGCTGAAAACGAAAATTCGCTGCTCACGCAGGCGGGTGTGGTGGGTCGGACGTTGCAGGAGTTGCAGCGCATCGATGCGGGCGCGGCGGAGATTTTATCGCAGCACGAGCAGGCGGTGAGCGCGCTGCGCGAGTTGCAGGCCGGACTTTCGCATTACGTGGACAAGGTGGACGTGAACCCGGAGCGCCTGCAGGAATTGGAGGAGCGGTTGAACCTGCTGCAATCGTTCAAACGCAAATACGGCGCGACGCTCGCGGATGTGATCGCTTTTGGCGACGAGGCGGAACAAAAGCTGCACAGTCTTGAGCAACGGGATGAAGAACTCGCGCGGTTGAACGGCGCGCTGGCGAAATTGGACGCGGAATTGTCGCGGGCGGGAAAGGAGCTTTCCGCCAAGCGGAAAAAACTTATTCCCCAGCTTGGCAAAGCCGTCAGCAAACAACTGGCTGATCTGGGTTTCAAGCAGAGCAAATTTGAGGTGGCGTTGACGACGGATTCTTCGGTAGGAGACGAGGTGACGAGTCTCAAAATGAGGGAAAATCGGAGCCTCCTTTCGTTGGCTGCTACGAGACAAACGGGTTTCGACGTCGTGGAGTTTCAATTCGCGCCCAACCCGGGCGAGCCGGCAAAGCCGCTGCGCGCCATTGCGTCATCGGGCGAGCTCGCGCGCGTGATGCTGGCATTGAAAACAGTGCTGGCGGCGGAGGATGAAATTCCGGTGCTCGTGTTTGACGAGGTGGATGCGAATGTGGGCGGCGAGACGGCCAATGCCGTCGGTGAAAAGATGCGACAGATTGCGGACAAACGGCAGGTGTTGTGCATCACGCATCTGCCGCAGGTGGCGGCGGCGGGAACGGCGCATTACGTCGTGACCAAGCAGGTGAAGGATGGGCGGACGATTTCGGAAATTTCCTTGCTGAATAAGAAGGACCGGGTGGCGGAGTTGACGCGCATGTTGGGCGGGCAAACGGACGCGGCCAGGAAGCATGCGGAGGCGTTGCTAAAATAGGCTGGAACGCCGGCGTCTCGCCGAACGCTTCGACGTGCAACGCCGAGAGAAAAACAGAAACCCACGGGCGGGGACGCTCGTGCTACTTAGCGGCTCACTGGCCGCCGGGACGGCGGCGCTCCCAGGTGGTGAGCACCGTCACGATGGCCAAGGCCGCGCACGCCCATCCGAACCAATCCCCGTGCAGATTGTAAAATGTCCGCGGATGTTTGTCGGGGAGGGGAATGGTTGCGGTCATGAAGCCCACGCCGTAAACGCTGCCGGTTTTATCGGTGAATTTTTGCACCCAGCGGCCGTTTGCATCGATCCAGCAGGTGATGCCGGTGTTGGCGCAGCGGATGAGCGGCACGCCGTTTTCAACAGTGCGAAACGTGGCGGCCGCGGCCTGTTGCCATTGGGCGGCGCCTTCGCCGAACCAGCCGTCGTTGGTGATGTTCACGAGGAAATCGGTGTCCGGCTCGACGCTCTTGCGCGCGAGATGCGGGAACACATCTTCGAAACAGATCAGGACGGAGGTGTGGAGTTTTTGCGGCACGCCGTTCGGTCCCGGTGTCGACAATTCAAATTGCACGGCGCGGTCGCCGGGGGTGTAGCTGCCGGTGATGGGTGTGAACCATTTGATGAACGGCAGCCAGCGTTCGAGGGGAATGTATTCGCCGAAAATCACCAGGCCGCGCTTGCGGTAGCTGTTGACGAGTTTGCCATCGGGATCGATGAGAAAGGCGGCGTTGAAATAATTTGTCGCGACAGGCGTCGCCTCGGCATCGTCGGCGCCAATGATCATCCAGGTGTGGTGATCGCGGGCGAGGGCGGAAATGGGGTCGGCAAATTGGGATTCATAACGCGGCAAGCCGGGCAGGGCGGCTTCGGGCCACACCAGCAGGTCCGGCTGATTGGTCAAGGCTTGTTCGGAAAGTTGAAGCAAATCATGGAAGCGCGCGAGGTCGTTGGCCGGATTCCAAATCAAGGTTTGCGGAATTCCGGGTTGAACCAGGGCGACTTTCAATTGGCGCGCCGATGTCAATGGTTTCGAGAGTTGATGGAAGCCGTAGATGAACATTGCGACCACGGCGGTGAACGGCAAAATAATTTCCGCCATCCACGGTGACCGCTCGTTCGGTTTGCCGAGAATGGAGGCCGCCGCGCAGAGAAATGAGACGGAAGTCCACGCGAGGAGAAAGGAGACACCGTAGATTCCCGTGAACGAAGCGAATTGAATCAAGGGGATGATGCGATATTGCGAATCGCCGAGGAAGTTCCAGGGGAATCCGCCGAAAATCCGCGCGAGAAGCATTTCGAGCGCGACCCAAATGGCCGCGGAACGCAAGGCCCAGGACAGGCGATGCGCCCAGCTCTGTTTGGAGATTTCCCGCAGGATGTCCGGCCAGCTTTCGCCGGGAAGCTGGCGCCGGAGGCCGGATATTTTTAGAGACAACCACACCCACGTGGCGGGGAAGAGGGCGAGAAACGCCGCCAGTGCGACCCATCCGAGAATGGGAAAGCCTTTTACGGGAATGTTGAGCAGCCAGTAAAGCGAAGCGAGGTAATGGGCCAGGCCGGCGA
>DATAUD010000012.1:0-80103 GCA_036268455.1 Verrucomicrobiia bacterium | reverse complement strand
CCATCCCGTTGCGCCGATAATACTCCAGCAGCGGTTTGTCCCGGTAAAGCACCAGAGCCTTGCGTATCGCCTTGGCCAGCGCCCGCACCGAATATTCCGCAAACTTGATCCCATCCGCGCGATCAGCATCTTCGGCAATATCAATGACCGAATCGTCCAACCCTCCGGTTGTCCGCACGATCGGCACCGTGCCGTAGCGCAGGCTGTACATCTGGTTCAACCCGCACGGTTCAAAGTGCGACGGCATCAAATAAAAATCGCACCCCGCTTCAATGCGGTGCGACAAACCCGTGTCAAACCCTATGTTTGCCGCGCATTTTCCCGAATATCTCTCCGCCAATTTGCGATAACCCCGCTCGTAATCCCGATTGCCGCTACCCAGCAGGACGAATTGCATGTCCGCCGCCAGCATCTCCTGCAACGCCGCCAATTGCAGGTTCACTCCCTTCTGTTCCGCAAGCCGCGAAATCGTCCCAAACAACGGCGTTTCCGACGCCTTCGCCAGTCCGAGTTCCGCCTGCAACGCTGCCTTGTCCGCCTGCTTCCCGCTCAAATCCGCCGTCGAGTACGCTCGGGGCAAAAACGGATTCCCCTCTGTTTTCCACTCGTCGTAATCGACCCCGTTGAGGATGCCCCGAAGCGCGTTTTGTCTCTTGCGCAACGCGCCGTCCAGTCCGCATCCGTATAATTCCGTCGTGATTTCCCGCGCGTAACGGGGGCTGACCGTGGTAATTATATCGGCGTGCGAAATGCCTCCCTTTAGGCAATTCATCAATTTGTAAAATTCCAGGCTCTCCGGCTGAAAATAATTCTCGGAAAGGTTTGTCAAGTTGAATTTCGCCGCCGGAAAAGCGCCCTGATACGCAAGATTGTGAATGGTCAGGCACGTCGGCGGCGCATCCGTCCACCCCTCGCGCAATTTTTGGTCCGCGACAAACACCGAAGCAAGCGCCGCCTGCCAATCGTGCACGTGGACCAATTCCGGCTTCCACGGCAGATACCGCGCCAGGTGCGCCACGCATTTGGAAAAATAAATAAATCGTTCCGCGTTATCCGGATAATCGATCCCGCGATCTTGGTAAATGCCGCTGCGATCAAAAAACGCCGCCTGCTCGATGAAATAAACCGTCAATCCCTCGTGCGGCTCGTCTATCCAGACGCCGCCGCCGATGCGATCCGAGCCAAACGCGAGATCGAACTTCCATTCGAATCGCTGGATTTGCGGAAACCGTTCCCGCGTTTCACGATAAAGCGGCGTGACCAATCCCACGCGATGCCCGGCGCGGGCGAGAAACTTGGCAAGCGCGCCCACCATGTCCGCCAGCCCCCCCGTCTTCGAATAAGGAAGGGCTTCGCTGCTCGCCAGCAAAATTTTCATCTACGAAGTTGAAATCCTTTCGGTTTTCAAAAACGGCTGCAACGCCGCCGGAATCGCGACGCTCCCATCGGCTTGCTGATGGGTCTCCACCAGGGCCACAAAAAGCCGCGCCAGCGCCGTCCCGCTCCCGTTGAGTATGTGCGGAAACTTATTTTCCCCGTCCTCCGTTTTAAATCGCAGATTCATTCGGCGCGCCTGAAAATCCTCGCAATTCGAACAACTGGAAACCTCCAAAAATTGCCCCTGCCCCGGCGCCCATACTTCGATGTCGTAAGTCATCGCGCTCGCAAAACCCATGTCCCCCGTGCAGAGTTGAACCACCCGGTAATGCAGGCCAAGGAGTTGAAGAACGCGCTCGGCGTTGGCCACGAGTTTTTCCAATTCCGCGTATCCGTCTTCCGGCCGCGTAATCTTGATCAGCTCAACCTTGTCAAATTGGTGCACGCGAATCATGCCGCGCGTGCCAACTCCCGACGCGCCCGCCTCCCCTCGAAAACATGGCGTGTAGGCGCAATAACGAATTGGCAACTGGCTCTCCTTGAGGATCTCCTCCCGATGAATGTTCGCCACAGGCGTTTCCGCCGTCGGAATCAGGAACAGTTTCCCCAACGTCGCCGCGTCGTTCCCCTCCTGCACCCCGTAATATTGGTCCGCGAATTTTGGAAATTGCCCGACCCCCACCATGCAATCGCGGTTGACCAGGAACGGCGGCGAAACCTCCGTGTAACCGTGCTCCCCAACATGTAGGTCAAGAAGAAACTGAATCAGCGCCCGCTCCAATCGCGCCCCCCAGCCGGTGTAAAGTAGAAATCCCGCCCCGGAAATCTTTGTCGCCCGCGCGAAATCCACGAGCCGCAGCGCCTCGCAAATCTCGACGTGCGTCTTCGCCTTGAAATCAAAACCTGCCTTCGCGCCCCACACGCGCACCTCCGGGTTGTCCGCCGCCGATTGTCCGATCTTCACGCCGCTATGCGGCAAATTCGGCAACTGCAACATCAGCGAATCCCGTTGCGCCTCGCTTTCGGCCGTTTGTTTGTCCAGCGCCGCGATTTTCTCCCCCATCTCCCGCGTTTCCTTCTTCTTCGCCTCCGCCTCGTCGAACTTCTTCTGCGCCATCAGCGCCCCGATGTCCTTCGAGACCCGATTTCGCGCCGCCTTGAGTTGTTCGACTTCCACCAGCGCCTTGCGGCGGCGTTCGTCCAGCGCGAGCGCCTCGTCAATTTTTTTCTCATCCCCGGCCCCGCGTGTCGCCAGGCATTGGCGGACAAAATCGGGTTTTTCGCGAATCAATCTGATATCCAGCATCGCCGCATTATAAAAACGGAGCATTCCACCGCAAGCGGGGAATCAGGTCGCAATTAGTGCCAGTCTTCCTGCTTCAAAATATCCAGCAGGCGCGAATCCTTCGCCGAGAACGGCGGCAGCCAAATCCCCAACTCCTCGCGGTTCCACCAATTCCCCTCCGGGTTCCCCGGCCGCGCAAATTTGTAACGGTAAAGAACAGCGCGAACGTAACGCGGCGGTTTTTCCGGAAATGGATTTCCCCCAAACAAACTCAGCGTCCCTGGGTCATTGTGCAGAAGCTTCCAAACCAGGTGCAGCGTCCACGGATATTCATTGGGGCCGCTCATTGAGGCAAACCACATCTGCCAGTCCAGGCGCGGCTGATAAGGAGCAATCTGCGGCGGTCTCCGGTTCAACTCCACCGGCAGCGCCCTGTAAGGATACGCCTTCCACACCGCGCGCGCGTCCGTCGCTTCGCCATCCGTCCCCTCGAACACCACATTCAACCGCTCGCGCCCCACGCTCCCGAACGCCCCGTAAGTGTTCACCAAATCAAGCGGATCGAACGACGTGTTCATCACCTGGTTTGGAGAAATCAAATTTGCCACAGGCAAAACGCTCAAGCAACCCACAATCCCCACAACTATCCACGCGGCAACGCGCATCGGCCGGCTCGGTTGCGCCGACGCGCTCGCCTTTGCCGCCCAATTCCCGAACTCGCGCGGAAGCAGCCTAGCCCAGAATCCATCATCCAAACAAGCCAGCGCCGGGACGATAGTCAGGTAATTTAAAAACGAAAGGTTGCCGCTCAGAATCAGCGAAACCTGAAATGCCACCATAATCACCCCCGCGATCCGCCGGCCGATGCACGGATAAAACGCAAACAACGGCGCGATCAATTCCGCCAGGTAATTGAACAGCGCGCCCGCCTTCAATTCCCAATGCGGCAGAAAGTGGAACCACCGGCTTAACGGACCCGGAATCGGTTGCGTCTCGAAGTGATAATACAGCGCCGTCAAATCCCGCCACACTTCATCGCCGCGAAGCTTGATCAGCGCCGAGCCGAGCATGATGCGGAAGATCAGCCAGCGAAACAGCCAAATCACCGCCATCGGCGGCGCGCGCTTCGGAAACGGTCGCCCATCCAATAGCGGGCAGAGAAAAATCCCGAGAAAGCCTGTCTCCAGCAATTGAATTTCCCAGCCGTAACCGTACCAATCCTGCCCCAGATGCACGAACGACATATACAGCAGCCAAAGCCCCGTCATAACGATGGCATTCGCATACCCCGCCACCACCAGGCACGATAAAGCGAAGCCAACCCACGCCGTCCCCTGCAACACCCCATCCGAATGCGCGAACCAGAACAAAGACGGCAATCGGACAAATCCGGCAAAGGGTGAACCCAATGCATTCTCAACTCGCGAAAGAAACAAATCCAGCGGAAGCAAACCGTGAGAACCAATCAGCGGCACGATTTGGGTCGCCGCGGAAAAGAACGCCACCGCGTACACAAAGCCGAGCAACCGGAGAATGGCAAACCGCGTCAGCCAATAACTCTCATTCAGACGCGGCTGTGATGGACGGTCCTCCGTCATGTTGTTGGATTGTGCGCCGAGGAAACACAAAAATCAAAAGGCTTGAAGAACAAATTAAATTCGACTCAAGCTGGCGGTTGAGACAAGATTTGCCCTCAAAACCAAACCAAAGGCAAGCCTCTTATGAAAATTCACCTTTTGGACCCGCCCGCGGCGGCAATGTCGGCATTGGCACCTCAACGCCGGCTTACCCGCTCCAGGTCGTTGGCAGTTGCGCGGCCACGACCTTTGTGACAGTCAGCGATCGGAACGCCAAAGAAAACTTTAAACCCGTCAGCGCGCGCGATATTCTGGCCAAGGTCGCAGCCTTGCCGCTCAGCCGGTGGAATTACAAGGAAGACAAGACACAAGAGCACATCGGACCAATGGCCCAGGATTTTCATTTTGCCTTTGACGTCGGCCCGGACGACAAGCACATCACCACTGTGGACGAAGGCGGTGTGGCGCTTGCGGCGATTCAGGGATTGAATCAGAAAGTTGAAGACAGGAGCCAGGACCTCGAAACCAGGAGCCGCCGTATCGAGGCCGAGAACGCGGAATTAAGACGCCAGAACGATTCCCTCAACTCGCGATTGAGCGACTTGGAAGCGGCCGTCAAAGCGCTCGCCGCCAGGAAATAAAACATGATCCGCCGGGATTTCATTATACGCATGATCGAAGAAATGGGCCGCGCGCTGGCCCAAATTCGCGCTCTGCGTCGGGGCCGCCAATCGGAAGCGGCAACCCAGGTTATCGACGCGGAATGCGAAAAACTCGTCGCGCTCGGTATAAAAGGAATTCTCGGTTTATCAGAAACAGAACTGGTCGCGCGAGTCTCCGAAGGCCAGCTCGCGCAAACTGTCCATTTCCGGACGCTCTCCGTCATTACCTTGTTGTGCGAAGCCGCCGCCATCTCAAAGGATGAAGGCCGCGAAGAAGAAGCGCGCGAGATTCACTTGAAAGCATTGCGCCTCCTGCTGGAAGTATTGTCACGGGAAGACCCGTTGGAATTTCCCGAATTTGTTCCGAAGGTCGAGTCAATCCTCGGCGCTCTTCAAAGCAAACCGATGCCAGTCGAAACACAAACCATGCTCATGCGCCACTACGAAGCCACAGGCCAATTCGCCAAAGCCGAAGACTGCCTCTTTGCGATTCTCGACGATGTCGGCCCCAACCCCGCCATCACCGGTTTTGGCCGCGCCTTTTATGAGCGCATCTTAAGGCGAAGTGACCAGTCCCTTGCCGAAGGTGATCTTCCCAGGAGCGAAGCCAAACAGGGTCTCGATGAATTTCTCAAAATCATTTACTAATCATTTCTTCCGGTGTAATATCCGCCCACTAACATTATGAAGAGCATCCTTTGGAGGTTGTCCACTTTAGTTACGGCCGGTCTTCTGTTGACCACAACAGTTCGCGCCAACATCTACGCCACAGACATCAAGTTAAATGGCGCCCGCAATCCGGTCACCGGCATCCCGCCGCTGACCAACAGCATCAGTTACATTCTCAACGAACCCGCCACTTTGGGCACAACCGTCAACATCCTTTCCGGCACCAATATCGTTCGCGCGATTTCCCTCGGGGTCGGCACCAATGGAACCTGGCTGGGCTCCAACTATGTCATTTGGGACAGCAACGACAACAACAGCAACTCCGTCCCCACCGGAAATTACGTCATTAGCGTCACCCCCGCCGCCATCGGTTACTCGAACTGGACGCAAATCAGCCGCGACACCAACCCCGGCAATTTTGCTTTGCAGCCGCGCGGCCTCGCTATCGATAATAATTCAAACAGCCTCTATTACGGCCGCATCTTCCTCGGCAACGCCCAGGGCGCCGACGCCGCCGTCGCCCCCAACCCCACCCCGGGAAGCAACGACACAATCCTCAAACTCAACGCCGACTGCTCCTTTTCCGATGACGGCCCCTACGGCGACGGCGGCTACGTGATTTACGACACCGGGTCCGCCGATCTCCCGGAAAAACTCCGATTGGGTGACGACGACCGCCTTTACATGAACGACTTCTCCAGCTACGGCCAGATCGTCGCCTTCAATACGCTTTTGAGCACCAACGAAGTGGTTTTGAGCGCGGACAATTACAGCGCCAATCCGGTCTTCTTCAACAACTTCCAAGACTTCGGCTGGTTCTCATTCGATGTCACCTCCGCGGGCGCGGACGACGGCTTGATCTGGCTCGGTGACGGCGACACCAACGGCGCGGGCATTTGGAACTGGCACCTGACAAACGGCATCGCCGATCCCAACGATACATCCGGCAATTTGGCCATTCCCCTCGGCGGCGGTTTGACCTCGATCTCCGGCGGACTGATAGTTGACACGAATCTGGACATCTTCATCGGCCAGTACTTGACCGACTCCGGCGACACCAACCCCTGCTGCATGGTCTTCACCAATTGGAACAGCGGCTCGGCCTTTACCAATGGCACCCCAACCACCAATGGCCTCGCCTGGAGCGACGCCAATATCCTGGGCGTGTGCGATGTATCCATCGATTCCCGCCAAAAACCAAAATACGTTGCCTGCTCCTTAAATGGCGCCACCACCACCAACGGCGTCCGAATTCTGAACGCCCTCACCGGCGCCACCGTCACCAATCTCGACTCCCCCAACCAATACTACGTCGCCGCGTGGGACAACGTCGGCAACCTCTATGCCGGCACCGGCTCCGCCCATCGGCTCCGTGTTTTTTCCCCGCCAGACGGCACAAATCAGGCCACGACCCTGGCGATCATCAAGGTCGAGCCTGAAATCCTTCACATCACCAACAATCGCACCAACGTCGTAATCGAATTCCTCGCCTCCCGATCCGACCTCGTCGGCGATTTTTCCCTGGTCGGCGCCCCTGCGGTCACAGGCCCGTTTCGAGTCGTGGCCGGCCCCACAGTGGCAGCGCTCGGAAACGGCCTCTTCACCGTGACCGCCGCCCCGCCCAGTGTTGACACCTTCTATCAAATCCTGCGAAACCCAACTCCGTGACCAAAGGCGTCTGAGCGCGGCGCATTTTGGATCAAGAGGGATATGGATAAATTGCCCTACGTGAGATGGACGCGGGAGCATTCGCTAATTGCGCTGAATCTCTATTGCAAACTGCCGTTCGGGAAACTGCACAAGAGAAATCCGATCATCATGGAAATTGCTTCCAAGATGGGGCGAACGGCGAGCAGTCTCGCTATGAAGTTGTGCAATTTCGCTTCTCTCGATCCTGTGCAAAGGGCGCGTGGCATACAAGGGCTCTCCGGGGCGAGCAGACAGGACACTAAACTGTGGAACGAGTTTCAGACGCACATCACAGAACTGGGGGTTGTGAGCGAAGAATTGATGCACGACCTTTTCACGAAAGACCAGGAGAAGGAAGTTGATTTTCTGGAAAGCGGTCGCATACGTATTACACCTCCGGCTGGTCCGACTGAAATTCTGCGCACAGCAATGATGCGTCGGGGCCAGCAATTTTTTCGGCAAACCGTTCTGACAGCTTACAGCTTGCGCTGCTGCATCAGTGGCATTGGCGTTCCGCGCCTGCTGGTTGCGAGCCACATCCGGCCGTGGCGTGATTTTCCGAGCGAGCGCCTTGATCCTTGTAACGGGCTTTGTTTGTCTGCGCTTCACGACGCGGCGTTCGATTCCGGCCTGATTACGCTCGATGAGAAATTGAAGGTCATTTTAAGCACGCGGTTAAAAAGTTTCCTCCCACAAGTCACGTTGGAGCAAAACTTCGTTCCGTTTGAGGGAAAGCGAATTGAGGTGCCGCAGAAGTTCACCGAGCCCTGCCCCGAATTCCTTCGCTACCACCGCGAGAAGATTTTTGAAGACTGATCAGTTCGGACTTTTTTTGCCTTGCGAGCGTGGCGACGAACGCTCCAGTTTGCGTTCTTCGCGTTTGTATTCGGCCCATTCTTCGGCCGATGACGGCTGGCCCGGCTTGCGCTTCAGAATACCTCGGGCGCGTCGGATGGCCGCATCCTTTACAGCGCGCTTGTTCTTCCTTGCCGCAATGCTCATAACGAAATCCCATCATATTAAAGCGGTCCGTCAATGTATTTTAGCGCGGAATTTAACTTCGCTCATTGGGGGTTCGACTTTGGTGGGGTCTTTGGTAACTTCTGACGGTGAGTTTTGTTGGCGAGTTTAATGCGGTTCCGCTGGATGTGTTGCACGGGCTTGCGCTCGGAGCGTCGGAAGCGGATTTCCGGCAGTCGCTCGGGAAATCGCGGCTGTCGTTGCAGGATTTTGCCCGGTTGATTTCGCCGGCGGCGGGAGGCGAATTGGAGGAGCTTTGCCGGCGATCTCAAAGGCTCACACAACAAAGATTCGGGAAGGTCATCCGGCTTTTTGCGCCGCTTTACCTTTCCAATGAGTGCATCAATAACTGCAAGTATTGCGGCTTTTCACGCGATAATCCAATTTTGCGGGTGACTCTCAGCGTCGATGAGGTTCTGCGGGAGGCGGCGGCTCTCCGCGAGCAGGGGTTTCGAAATATTTTGCTCGTCGCGGGTGAGCATCCCAAGTTTGTTTCGGGGACGTACCTGGCGGATTGCGTGCGGGCGCTGCATGACGAAGTCCCGGGCATCTCGCTGGAGGTGGGGCCGATGGAAACGGAGCAATACCGGCCCATTGTCGAGGCGGGGGCGGATGGGTTGGTCGTTTATCAGGAAACTTACGACCGGCAGATTTACCAGGAAATGCACACAGCCGGGCCTAAACGCGATTTTGATTGGCGGCTGGAAACGCCGGAGCGCGCTTACGCGGCCGGTTTTCGCCGGCTCGGTATAGGCGCGCTTTACGGGTTGGCGGATTGGCGGCGCGAGGCGATTTGCCTGGCGGCGCACGCCGAATATTTGATGCGCCATTGCTGGAAGGCGCAGTTGACGGTTTCGCTGCCGCGATTGCGCCCGTGCGCGGGCGAATTTCAGCCGTTGACGCATCTTTCGGAGCGGGAGCTGGTGCAGCTTGTGTGCGCGTTGCGGTTGATGCTTCCGGATGCGGGGCTCGTGCTTTCGACGCGCGAACCGGCGCAGATCCGGGACGGCCTGATTCCGCTGGGAATCACGATGATCAGCGCGGGGAGTCACACTGAACCCGGCGGTTATACAGGCGCGGGGAATGACAAACTTCACCACACCGAACGAGGCCGGATTGTCGATTTGGCGGAAGGCTCCAGCGAATGGGCGAGCGGGGCGACGGGGCAGTTTGAAATTGCGGATGACCGGTCGCCTCGGGAGGTTGCCAAATTGCTTCGACGCCTGGGCTACGAGCCGGTTTGGAAGGATTGGGATGCGGCGCTTGCCAATTCCACCGGGAATTGAGAATTGAGACTTTGACGCCCGGGTCATGTTTACTGGAATTGTTGAAATAGCGGGAGAGGTCCACGGAATAGAGCCGAGGGCTGACGGGATCGAATTGCTGGTAAGGGCGCGATTTGATCGCACGCTCAAGATAGGAGAGAGCGTGGCGGTCAATGGGTGCTGTCTCACTGTGGAAAAAATCCGCGCGCGCGGGAAGGAGGGGTTGCTGCAATTCGGGGTCCTCAACGAGACGTGGAAGCGCACCAACCTGCAATTCGCCAAGCCGGGGTCTCGCGTGAATCTGGAGCGGGCTTTGCGGGTCGGCGACCGGCTGGGCGGACATTTTGTCAGCGGACACATTGATGACGTGGGAAAAATCAAGCGATGGGAGCAGGCCGGGAAGGATTATCTCCTGGAAATTGCGGCGCCGCCGGAGCTGATGCGTTACGTGGTTTTTAAAGGGTCGATCGCGGTGGATGGAATCAGTCTTACTGTGGCGAAGGTGCGGCAGGGGAGTTTTGAGGTTTGGATCATTCCGCACACTCGGGCGGTCACGGCGCTAAAGGAGCGGCGGGCGGGAGACGCGGTGAACCTTGAAACGGATATGCTCGGGAAATTCGTCGAGCGTTTTGTCAGTGAAAGGAGTCCGCGCTAGAGCTTGAGTGGGAGTGCGGTTTGATTTCGAGCACGCGGGCGGCGCTGACATGGTGCTCATTGCCGGCGACATCTTTGTAGGTAAATTGCTCGGTATTATCGTTGAGGACGGGTTTGGTCACGTTGGTGATGCGAATGCCGTTGGTGAGGTACATATCATAGTGATGCGCGCACCCCGCCAGCAGCAACGTGAGCCCGAGCATCGGGAAAACCTTCTTCATACGGAAAAGAAGTGCGCCTTTTGGGCGAAAAGCTCAAGGGGAAAATCAAACTCGAATCAGGGCTAGGCCGGATTGAGGGTCGATCTCTTTTTGGAGATGACGCGGGCTTTCCGTAAGGATGACTTCGCAAGTGGGACGAACATGAGCTTCGAGCAAGTGCCCGCCATGGGCGGTGCCGTCGGATTTGCTGATGACAACGTGGGCGTGGACCTGGGGCTGGCCGTCCTTGAGCGCGATGTCGCCGATCAGTGAAAGAAGTTCGACCTGTTCCTGAAGGACGACGGAAGGCTGATAGGATTTGGTGTCCCAATTGAACCACCCGAGTTTCACTGACGAAAGTGCGCCGATGGCTTTGAAACTGGCGGAGCCGATTTTTTGGCTGATCGCAAATTTCTTCAGGCCGAGGGCAAGTTCATCGCCGGTATCGAAAATCAGGACGTGAGTCCGAGGATGCTCGTCGATTAATTTGTGGTGCATGTCCGCTCCTTTTGCATTTTCGCGATGGCTCAAACCTACATCAGTGCCGGCTCAACGCAAGCGAGACGCCGCCCCCTTGCCCCACGGCTGGCTCATTAGGAAGGGGAAGTTAGGCGAGGCGAGAGGGTTAATCATTTTGGGCTGGACAGCGGTTTGAAACTTTTTTAGGCTGTGGGCATGTCGAAACCAATTCGCATGCCGCAGGCCGACGAACAAGTCGTGTTGGAGGAACTGCAAGTGAGGCTGGTCAGCGCGGAGGACTTGCCACGCTTTCAGTCGTTGCTGCGGCGGCATCATTATCTGGGAGGGATCAAGCCGGTCGGGGAACGGCTCTATTACGTGGCGGCCTGGCGCGGCCAGTGGCTGGCCTTGCTGGTGTTTTGCGCGGCGGCCAAGCATCTGCGGCATCGGGAGAAGTGGATTGGCTGGACGGAAGGGCAACGGCGCAAGCGTCTGGGGTTGGTCACCAACAACGCGCGCTTTTTGGTTCTGCCGCACGCGCATTATCCCAACCTGGCGACGCGCGCGATGGGATTGTGCCTGGCGCGGCTGCCGGAGGATTGGCGCTCGCGCTATGGGCATCCGGTCTTTCTGGCGGAGAGTTTTGTGGACACGCAGTTGTTTCGGGGCACGGCCTACAAGGCCAGTGGCTGGACCGAACTGGGACCGACCCAGGGCTACGGGCGCTGTGGGCAGGATTACTATGTCAAGCATGACCGGCCCAAAGCGCTCTTTGTCAAAGAACTCAAACCCAAGGCTCGGCGCGGTTTGTGCGTCGAGCATTTGATCCCGGCGTTGGCACGGGTGGTGGAGGGCAAGGTTCCGCCGCGGCCGACGCTACGGGCCGGAGAGTTGCGTTCCCTGCGCGCCCATTTTGCCGCGGTGCCGGACTTTCGCGGGCGGGTGGAAAGCTATCCGTTGAGCAGCGCGTTGGCGATGGTGGCTTGCGCCCATTTCTGCGGCGCCCCGCGCGGCCATCGGGACTTGAAAGCCTTCGCGCGCCGTTTCACGCAGGCGCAACGGCGGGCCCTGGGCGTCCGGCAGGATCGAAAGACTGGACGTTATCCTTCTCCCAGCAAGGCGACTTTCGGACGGGTGTTGCAGGCCGTCGATCCACTCCGGGTGGAGGCGGCGTTGTTGGACTGGCAGGCGCAGGTGCGAGGCCCGGCGCCCTCCGACCAGTTGCTCGCGGCCGATGGCAAGGAACTGCGCCACGCGCAGGGCGCGCAAGTGGTCACGCTGACCCACCCGCAAAGTCAATACTATCGCGGCAGCCAGCTGGTCGAGACCAAGTCCAATGAAATCCCCGCCGTGCGGCAGTTGCTGGAGCGGGTGGAGGCGGCCGGGTCCTTGATCGGCATCGACGCCCTGCACACCCAGCAGGAAACGGCCCGCCAGATCGTGCAGGAGGCCGGGGCCGATTACTTGATGACCGTCAAGGCCAACCAAAAAGAATTGCGCCAGACCCTCGCCCGACGGCTGCCCCAAGCGGAGCAGCTTTTTTCCCCCTCCGGCGCCGTTGCCCTCCCATTGGGCGCACACCGGCCCGCGGAAAAACCGGGGCCGAAATGAAATCCGCACCCTCTGCGCCCGCGTCGTCAACCCCGAGCAAGTCTGCTTTCCGGGCGCGGCCCAGAGCGCCGTCCTTCTGCGCCAGGGCTTGGGCGACAAACCCGACCTCCAGTATCTGCTAACCAGCCGCCAACCGGAACGCTTGCCGGCGGCCCAGTGGCTGGAGGAACAGCGCAACTATTGGGGCATCGAAGCCGGATTGCACCAGCGCCTGGACGTCGGCGCCGACGAAGACCGCAGCCGGGTGCGCCATCGCCACGCCGCCTGGGTCTTGAGCATGTTCCGCCGCATCGGCGTGAGCCTCTTCATGCACTGGCGCGCGCAACACCCCAAACGGGCCAAGGCCACCTTGTCCGACTTCCACGAAGAAATGGGCTTGGAACATCAACGCCGCGCCTTCGCCCTCGTCACCTCCAAGCAATCCGCCGCCTTGGAAAGTTCATGAGCCAGCCGTGCCCTTGCCCGGCCAATAAGGGAATACCCTTGACAACAGATCAGGGTGAACCCCACTATGCGGGGTAAAGCCTGTGGGTTCGCCTGTTCTACAACGACCTTTTTTCAGATTCCTGGCGCTTTCTTCTCTCCCCGCTTTCGGGCAGCGGGTGACGCCCAGTCTTTGGTCCGAACTACCAATGGGCAACATCAACTTATGGAACATATTGGCTAAGTGCCAGTGGTTCGGTAACCGCCACTGCGAATTATCCAATAGCTGACATTCCAGGTAGTAGCGCATTTGCCATTGCTAATGACCTTAACGACTACGTTTACGTCACAGGCTATTCTCTCGGGAGTACGTTTACCAACGATATTGTTACGTTGAAATACGCCAGCACGGGCAATCAGGTCTGGCTGCAACGTTACACCGGCTTCGGCTACGGCGCTGTCGGCAATGCCATTGCTGTCGATTCCAACGGCAATGTCTATGTCGCCGGTTACGAGACTGTTTCCGGCGGTGGCACGCAAATGGTTTTGATCAAATACTCGCCAGTCGGAGCGCAGCGGCAATCAAACGGAAACTTCATTTTACAAACGTATGGCTCACCCGGAGAGAACTTCGATATCCAGGCCAGCACCAATCTCCAAACCTGGCAGGACCTCGGCCACACCATCGCCGACACCAACGGCTTCGCCCAATTCGCCGACACCAACGCATCCAACTTCAACGCCCGCTTCTACTTCACCTCTCCACAATAAGGTCTGACGCAATTTGACATGGTCCTTGATGGGTTATCGCTCGCGCTTCAAACCAAGCGATAAACTCGCCTCCGATGCGATCTTTTCATGATTTTATGAGTTTGTGCTTCCCCCCTTGTCAACCCGATGATCGCGAGTTAACGTGTTTTCGTGAAAACGACACGTTCTACTATATTAAAATCGGTTGTTCCGGCTCTGCTGTTTCTTGGCCTTTGCGGCTGCGGGCCTGGCTATACTTTTTCCCCATACGAGGGGGCGCAACAAAATTGGACCACCGGTCCCGGCGGTTACGTCAAGGTGGTCGATAAAGCAACCCTTTACCCTCCAGGCCAATATCCTCCGCGTCCTTATGCAATCATCGGCGCCGTGAGCACGGACAGTGAAGATAACCTCGCCAAAGCCGTCCGCGAACAACATGCCGATGCGGCCCTCATCTCCAATGAAAACACCTTCCGTAATGGATCGGTGGTGGTTGCGACTGGCGGAGTCGTTTGGGGGGAACCTCTGCGGAAAACGGTTATCACCGCCAACCTGATTCGTTTCAGGTAATCGGGCGGATTACAATTTCTTCAAGCTGCCGTCCGCCGAAGGGACGGCGGACTGCCGAATCACCGGTTCCATGACCGGGTTCAATGTCGCCGCCGCGCTGATCGTCGCCGGAGCGTCCCGTTCCACCAGATCACGCACGCTTACCGGATTGGTGTGTGCCTGGCTCAGGCCGCCGACGTTATCCAGAAACTGGCTGCTGCAAATGCTGTTGCTGATGCACGAGGCGTCGTTGACCACAAATGCGTCCCCACCGCAATTCGTCACCAGCATCTTGTCGAAAATGTTCCCGGTGCATTCCGTGCCGGGGCAATGCCGCACCCCTTCAACCGCCTGCGCCATGAACACCCCGTGATGCCGGCTCTTGCGAATCGTCATCCCTTGAAACGTATTATCTCGCGAATGACGCATAAATACTCCCAAATCGTTGCCCGTCAAAATGGCGCCATCGATAACGTTGTGGTTGAAATTCAGGTCCAGCGAAATTCCCGCGCCCAGATTATCGTGCAAATCCAGGTTCGTGAAATGGGAATCCTCCGTGAAATAACAAGCCAGCCCATCGAATTGATTGTCGAAAGCCGTGTAATCGCTCACCGATAGCCGGCGTGTTTTCGCCGTCGAAACCAAACCGCCCGACCGGCACCGGCAACAAACCACCCGCTTCACGGACACTCCGTCCACATACCAAACGTCGATGCCGTTGTTATATAAACCCCCTTCGCGGAGACAGCGCCATACTTCCGTCTGCTGGTTCTTTCGATTTCCATCAATTGTCAGGTCGGAAAGCAACAAACCCTCAACCGGCCCGCTCGGCTTGTCCACTGGCGAACCAAGAACGACAACCGGGCAATTCGCATGGTTTGCCAAATACAAAATCGTTCCTTTTCCGGCCCCGCGCAACGTTTCGCCGTCGCGATCCATAATCACCGGCTGGTGAACCACGTATGTACCCGCCTCCAAAACAACCTCGGCCCCTTTTGGCGCATTATCAAGCGCCTTTTGGATTCCCTCTCCGCCTGCTTTGGGAGATACCCGGATGATCGTGCCCATTGCAAAGGCGGGCACGGCAAAAAACGCCATAACCAACGCCACAATAGACGTTAATGAAGGAATGTTTTTTCGGGTTGTTGTGTTTCGCCTCATTACAAAATTAGACCAAAATTCACACTTCTTTATTCGGGTTTTTTCGTAAAAAACTTTAAAGGGACCACTTAGAATATTATCGGGGAAACACCGTGGGAAACTGAAAATGTTCTAGGCCAACAACTGATCACGCCAAATTCGACGGTGGGTATGGACCCCAAATTCAACGAAATATTCCCGATCTTCCCCAGACCCTCTTCCGAAAATCGTGAATTTCGTCATTGCCCTATGGTTCAAACGATTTTATACAGATTGGCCGCTTCCGGTGTCTTGTTAGGTGATTAGCACAAGACGCCGCCAATGCGATTTACATATAAATGAATTCTAAGTCTCGACCGCCCCAAAACGGGCCGGCTGCCCCCGCTGCCGCCGCGCCTTCCAAACCCGTTGCGCCGCCGCTCCCCGCGGCCCCTGTTCCTCCGCTGTTCCGGCGCATTGATTGGCTGACGCTGATCATTACGTTCAGCATCGTTTGGATAATTTATTTTTTCTGCCTTGCTCCTGAAGTAACGCTGGAGGATTCCGGCGAACTCTGCACGGCCTCTTACTATGCGGGAATTCCGCACCCTCCCGGATATCCTTTCTGGACCATTTATACGTGGTTCTGGACGGTACTCGTTCCCTTCAAGAACATCGCGTGGCGGGTCGCTCTTGCCGAAGCCTCGACGGCGGCGATGGGATGCGGCGTGCTGGGTTTCATGGTTTCGCGCGGCAGCAGCATGCTGATGGAAAGCATCGAAGACCTGAAAAACATGAGAGGAAACTGGGAAAACGCCATTTGCATGGTTTCAGGCGTTACCGCTGGGTTGATGTTGGCGTTGGGAAGCTCCATGTGGAAGGAGTCCGTGGTCATCAATCGTATTTCGCTCTTCGGCGTGCCGTGGTTGATGATCGTCTTGCTCTGTCTGATGCGCTGGATCTATGCGCCGCACCAGCGAGGGTATCTTTACACAGGAATGTTTTTCTTCGGCGTTTGCGCTACGATCCATCAAACGCTGACCCTGGCCGCCCTGGGAATCGAAATTGGCATCGCGGCCCGGCAGCCGAAACTTGGGCGCGACATGTTTTTCTGGAACTCGGTGTTGTTCTTTCTCGGCCTCATCGCCAAGGCCAATCACATGGTGGGGTTTTTCGATGCAACCAATCCGATGGTATTCACGATTTTCACGGCGATCGGAATCGGGTCTATCGTGGCGTGCCTTTATTTGGCAATTTCGACCGCCGGCCTTTTAACGGAAATCGTGCCGACGCTCATCATGGGACTATTGTGGTTTGCGGGCGCTGGATTTTATTTTTACGAAGCCCTCTCCGGCATGACCAATCCGCCCATGGAATGGGGCTATCCGAGGACTGTTGAAGGTTTCTGGCACGCAATCAGCCGCGGACAGTATGATAAGATCAATCCCACCGATATTTTCCACGACTGGGGCCATTTTCTTACGGAATTGAACATGCTGGTGCATGGCGTTGCCGATGCTTTTAGCTGGGTTGCGATGTTTTTTGCGCTGCTGCCGTTTCTCTTCATCTTCAGAATGCAAAAGCGCGAACGAGCATGGCTGATCACAGTGGGGTCGATTTATCCTTTTTTGGGCGTTCTTCTCTCGATCTTTCTTAATCCCACACGGGACCGGCAAATGGCGGACTTGGTGAAAGTGTTTTTCATAGCGTCTCATGCCATAGTCGCCATTCTGATAGGTTATGGCCTTGCGCTGACAGCGGCGTTCATGGCCACCAACTACGAGAAATTCCGGCGGTGGGGATTTGTCGGTGTCGGCATTGCCATTGCGCTGGCGCTCTATGCACTGGACACCATCACAGCCGAGCATTACTTCGGCCTCAATGGCGAAATTCCAAAGGGACAGTTGCTGCATTGGATCGGACAGGCGTTTGCCCCCGATCAATTCGGACTGCCCGTGATTGCCTCCCTCATGCTGCTCGGCATGACGCTGGCTTTTGCGGCGGCATTGATTATTTACCGGCAACGCGCGCCCTTGGGGGTCGCATTGGCGCTGTTTGCGCTGTTTCCCCTTTACTCCGGGATGACTCACTGGTTCCACAGCGAGCAACGCAATCACTGGTTCGGTTATTGGTTCGGCCATGACATGTTCACCCCGCCGTTCGTCGGGCCGGACAATCAATTGACCTACGACGCCAAACTCCGGGATGCCGCCGCCAAAGGAACAAACGGGACGATGGTTTATCCGGAAATGGCGCGCGATGCCGTCCTCTTCGGCGGCACTGACCCAGGCCGATTTTGCCCCACTTACACCATTTTCTGCGAAAGTTTCATTCCGCATGATTGCCAGCCTGAACAGGACACCAATTACGACCGGCGCGATGTTTATATCATCACCCAAAACGCGCTCGCCGATAACACGTATCTGGATTATATCCGCGCCCAGTACAATCGCAGCGCGCAAATCGACCCGCCGTTCTTTCAGAACTTTCTTTCTGGCTCCCTGCCGAGCATTTTCCACGGGCCGGACCGCTGGCTGTCCCCGTTGGACGATCTTTTTGAAGGCATCGGCGCCAAAATAGAAAAACGCCGCCGCACCAGCACCTCATGGTTCACGCCTGATCAAATATTGAAGCCGCAAGCCCTGGCCGCTGACCTGCGCAAGAGCGATCATCAAACGGCGCTGTCGAGTTACCTCTACAGCAAGTTAAGCCCGGAAACCCAACATTTGCTGGATTCCAGCACGGATGAATCGGCTTTGCGTAAAGCTCTTTCCAAGGACCTCAATGCCGTTGTTGGCGACGGCAACCTGTATGAGTCCAATCGCTTTAAGGGCATCAAGCTGCCGCTCCTGATTGAAAAGGCCGCTCCGACCCTTGTGGCCACAACGACCGCCGGCCAAAACAATATCATCCGTCTCAATCGCCGGATGCTCGAAGAAGCCTATCCCGGCGACATCACCAAAAGCCTCGGCGGGGTTTATCCCGACACCGAAATTATCACGCCAACGCCGGAAGACTCGCAGAACTGTTTCAACGATTATCTCACCGACGCCCAGCGCCGGTTGCAGCACGACAGCGAGTTCCCCAATGAACCCAAACAAATCAAGCCCGGTGAAGACGTTCATGTGGACAACGGGCGCGTGCAGGTTTCCGGCCAGGTCGCGGTGATGAGTATCAACGGATTGCTGACGAAAGTTATTTTTGATGACAACCCCGATCATGAGTTTTACGTCGAGGAAAGTTTCCCGCTGGATTGGATGTATCCTTACTTGACCCCTTTCGGAGTCATCATGAAGATCAACCGGCATCCGGTGCCGGAATTGACCCAGGATATCATCGACAAAGACCATGCCTTTTGGAGCCAATACTCGCGGCGGACAATCGGCAACTGGATCACCTACGACACGAGCGTCAAGGAAGTCTGCGATTGGGCGGAGAAGGTGTATCTCCGCCACGACTTCGCGGGCTTCACTGGTGATCGCAAGTTTATCCGCGATGACGACGGGCAAAAGGCATTTTCCAAACTTCGAAGTTCCATCGGCGCCAGCATTTATCAATGGCGTTCGCGTCCGCAAAACTCCCACATACCCGCCGAACGCGCGCGTGTAACCAAGGAAGCCGAGTTCGCATTCAAGCAGGCGTTCGCCTTTTGCCCCTACAGCCCGGAGGCTGTGTTTCACTTCATGGACCTGCTGTTGCAGCAAAACCGGATCGATGACGCGCTCGACATCCTGAAAACATGCCAGAAACTGGATCCTTATAATCCGCAGATCGACGATTGGGTTGAGCAATTGAGCCGCAGCAAGAACACGACTCCTAACGATCAAATACGGGCGGCATTCGGACAGATTCAACGCGCAATCGACGCGGGCCAGACGAACGCGGCCCTGGGGATGCTTGATCAAGTCTCCGGCTTCGCCGGGGCGAACCCAGGCGCGCTGTTGCAAGCAGCAACCATGTATTTGCGGTTGGGGAATCCGAAAGCCCTCCCGCTGCTGGATCGCGTCCTGAGCAATCCCAACGATGACGCGAATATTTTGATGACTCTCGCCAATGAATACTTGCGTATAGGCCAGATGGACAAGAGCGAGCAAACGGTTCAAAGGCTTTGCGCGGTTGAGCCAGCCAATTCCGAGGCGATGTATAACCTTGCCCTGATCCAGGCCAGTCGCGGCGAAACCGCGAAATCCATCGACTCGCTGAAAAAATGTTTCACCCTCAACGCCGCGGAAAGAGCCAAGAAACCGGACATGATTGATCTGAAGGACCACCTTTTCAAAGACCCGGCTTTCACCGCCCTGCGCAAAACCCCTGAATTCACGAAGGAGATCGGGACAAAGCCGTAACGCTCGGGTAGTTTACTGCTCGATTGGAAGGCGCGGATCAAGCGCCCGACTGATGCGCGCCGCCAAGTCTTTCAAATGTATCCGGGCCACCGGCTTAATCTGCGAAGCACCGGTCCTGTCAATCATCGCGCGGATGGCTTCCAATTCGGCGCGAGCATACGCCGGAAGGTCGGAATCTCTCGCGGGATTCTTGAGGGTCGCGGAGAGCATATCGACGTAGGAACGCTGGAGATTGCGGCGATACAAATCGATGTCCACCGGGTTGGCGTTGAGTTCGCGGAAAAGGCCGCCGCGAAGGTCCGCAAAAAGTTCCGTGGGACTGTAAGTGGTGTTGGTCGAGGTTTGTTCGATCTCGGCAAGGCGATCAACGCGCTGGCTGGAAATCAAATTCCTGAGAACGGCGCTTTGCGCGTGGAGCACACGTTCAGCGGTTCCTTCCGCCGTAAGCCGGGCAATAATGTCTTCGCTTATAAAATTGGTCGGTGTGGTCAGCGCATGGTCGAGCAAAAAGTGAACGGCCTTCCGCTGGTAATCGGCGGAATTGGGAAAGTACCGCCGATTGGCGTCGCCATAATACAGATTGATCTCCTCAACTCCGGCGACAACGTTGGCAACGTGGCCCATTTCGCGGCTCCATTGGCTCAGGAGAGAATCGTATTCGTCGGAGAGCAATTGGTAGTCCTTGCCGGGTTTGCTCGTGGCCTTGACCAAATAACCGGCGACGCGTTGCAAATTGAGAAGCCCCAGGCGTGTAGCTTCGACGGCATTGGAACTGAGGTCTTCGGTCTGCTGGGTTGAATCGACGCCCGCGTTGGGATCTCCGAAACGGTATATCGGCTGGTCGATCTGGACCTTGGTGATTTTCTCCAGTTCGGCCTTTTCATCCGCGCCTTTGGGGAACTGCCGGTAACCCCAATTCACCGCAAAGTAATCGTAAGGCCCGACCTTGGGCATTAATCCCGCGCCATCGCCGGGCTGGGCGACGTAGTTGTAACGGGCGTAATCCATAATTGAAGGCGCGGTGCCATTCTTTTTGGTCCACTTAGGATCCCGGAGCTGCTCGATGGAATAGCTCGAGGAAGCCTTCATGTTGTGGGGAAACCCGAGCGAATGGCCGACTTCATGCGCGACGACGAACCGGATCAATTCGCCCTCAAGGTCGTCAGACAACGGAAAGGTCTGGGCGCGTGGATCGCACGGGGATGCCTGGACGAAATACCAATCGCGGACAAGTTTTTGCACATTGTGATAAATGCGGACATCGGCGCTGAGAATTTCACCGGTGCGAGGATCATGAACCTGCGGTCCGAATGCATTTTCGATGTCCGAAGGAAGCCAGCGAATGCTCGAAATGCGGGCATCCTCGACGTCCCAGTCCGGGTCGTCGATGGCATCCGGGGCGTATTTGCCGATGATAGCATTGGTAAAGCCGGCCGCCAGAAACGCGGGCGCCCAATCTTCGATGCCCTGTTTGACATACCGTTTCCATTTTTCCGGCACTTCCCGCGCCACATAGAAAACGATAGGTTTGACAGGTTCGGAAACTTTGGCGTCCGGATTTTTCTTTTCCAGGCGCCACCGGAGAATGTAGCGGATGGTTTCCGCCTCGGGCTCCTCACGGTCCGTGAAATCGGTGAAGGATTGGGTAAAGAATCCGACGCGTGAATCGAACCGGCGCGGTTTCATTTGCGTCTCCGGCAATTTAACCATGCTATGACACAGAACCGCCGTGATCCCGCTGGATTCGGGGCCTTCATCAGACCCGCCGTCTTTTTGCTTTCCGGGCGCGAACGTTGCGATCACACGCACATTGATGTTCCTGGGAAACGCCTTGAATTCATCGACGAAGGAGCGTTCATCATCCATCGCGCCGCAATGAAGCGCCCGTCGCGCGCTGAATTCCGCCACGTCCTTTTTAAAAAGGTCCGTAACGTCGATGACGGGCGCCTTGTCCTTCCCGTAGGCCTTGACATCGAAAGTCTTTATGATCGGGGCGAGGTTTGAAGCTTTAACGGCTTGGGCGATGGGATCGGATGTGTCGGCGCGTATATCGTAGCGAACGTCGCGCAGGAGGACCACATCGTCGCGCAATTCCCAGCGCACCACGCGGTCGCCGACCGGCATTCCAGCGTACGAACTGCCCTCTGTGGTTTCAGATATTTGGACCACCCAAAGCAAATCGGTGTTGAGGGCATCCGGCGGGATTTCGTAATAGAGCTTGTCTTCAATGCGATGCACTCGGAAGAGGCCGACTTTGGTGACGGCGTTCGTGGTGATGACTTGGTCGTACTTCTTGATTTTGGATTTTTTTTCGTCGGACTTTTTGTCGGCATCCTTGGTGTCATCTGATTTGGCGGAATCCGAAGGCTTTTCCCGGGCGAAAATGGCGGCGGATGGGACCAGCAGAGACGCCAATAGGAATAAGCAAAGAACCCGATTTGGCCAAAGGTGTGGACGCATGAGCTAACCGCTAAGGCACATCTCGCACCGCTTCAAGACAAAACGGTGGAGAGTCGCGGAACTTCGAAACATCAATTTTGGGATTCGTCGAGCAGCTTTTCGATTTGCGTTTCAAAGCCGCCCTTGGCACGCACGCCATCGACGCGCAGTTTACCTTGGCGATCCACCAGGAACATATGGGGAATGCCATCAATGCCAAATTGCTGTGTGAACTTGTTGTCCTCCTGCAGCTTGCCATCGAAATACTCCGGCCATGAGTAACCATTCTTCTTGGTAAAGTTCAGAAGCCGCTCTTTGTCTGTGTCGCAACTGATTCCTATTACTTCAAAACCGCGTTGGTGTAACCGTTCATAGACGGCTTTTAGCGCGGGCAATTCTGCGACGCATGGGCGGCAGCCGGTTGCCCAGAAATCGACGAGAACGACTTTTCCTCGCATGTCAGCCAAATCAACCGTCTTGCCATCAACTGCCGCGAATCGTATTGAGATCGGCTTGCCAAGCGCGTCTGATCGGCGGAGGTAACCTTCGGCCCAGGCTCTATAACGCGGAGGAGTGTAACTTTGAGCCATTTTTTCCGCCAGGCTGCGGGCTTTATCCCGCTCGTGAAAGTATTCATAATTGTCGATTGCTTCCATCATCAGTTCATAGCCAAGGGGCGATTTGGGATCATCTTTCTCAAGAGCCCGCGCCCCAGCCACGAACTCTTCAGCCCCTTGGGGCCACTTGAGGTGGTTTAGCTTGTCCCTGCGCAACATGATCGGGTCCCGAATCTGCGCGGGGGTAACGCCATTGGTTGAGTTATCCGCGACAACTTCAATCGGCGACTGCAATGCGACGATGACGCCAGTCAGGGTGATGAATGTCATTAATCGAAATGGCATAAGGCGTACCTTCCTGATTTCATGAGTTTCAAATTAGGAATTTTCCTTCCTCCGTTCGGTCCGTCATTTATTGGACACTGCAATAGTGAGCGCAAGTTTTTGATTTTTGACAAAACGGCGGGCGCCATCTACTTGATTTCGTGCTCCCGCTCGTCCTCTTCCAGGAACCGCCGCGTTTTCCAAACCAGGATTCCTACTATTGACAGGACGAAAACCGCCAGACTCAGCCCAATCGCGATGTCCGGCAACTTGGATTTCGGAACAAAACGCAAGGGGTAGAGAAATGCCGCCGCGGCGGAGGCGAATAAAAAGGTCTTCGCAAGCAGTCGGGCGCGCCGCTGATGCGGGGTATCGGTTTCATCGAGCATGATGCGCCAAATCCAGAGAATAAGCGCCGTGCCGATGACAAAAATGACGGCTGTGCGCCAGGAAATCTCGAAATAGAATCCGGCGGCCCGGGCGCGCAACGCCTCCAGGCTGCCGGCCATCGCCCCACAAGCCAGGGCCGTTCCGAGGACCATTATCCTAACAAGTCCGCTGTCCGCGCCGCTTTCCGAGTCCATTAGTCGATACTAAGGCATCGCTTGAACCGTTTCAAGTGGGCCTGTCGCGGTTTCGCCCTTGTCTGAGGCGTGTCGTCACTTTATCTGACATCACTTTATCCGACTCCCTTTCCGGGGCCAAAACTGGCAAAAATAGGACGATCGGTTATAATAAGGACTGAAGCACTAGATAATTATGTTTACACATGGCTCGCGCGCGAAGGCATCGGCCTTTACATTGATTGAATTGCTTGTCGTTATCGCGATCATTGCCATATTGGCCGCGATGCTGCTGCCTTCTTTGGCCAAGGCAAAACAAACCGCGCTGGCAACCGACTGCCTGAACAACAAAAAAGAGTTGCACCTGGCCTGGGCCATGTATTCCGGTGACTACAACGATTACCTGGCGATTAACTCCGATTGGTCGTCCGACTTCGTCATCAATGGCATTACAGTGCACAGTTGGTGCGAAGGCATAATAGATTGGACTACCAGTCCGGACAACACCAACACCGCGTATTTGATCAATCCCCTGGTATCTTCTCTCGGTTCGTATGTGGCCAAGAACCCCAAGATTTACTGGTGTCCAGCGGATACTTATTTGACTTCGCTGCAACGCGGGGAAGGATTTCCGAACCGCTGCCGGAGCATCTCCATGGACTCCGGCGTGGGAGACGGAAAGAAGTATAACTTTGGGACTTTTCCGAACTTTTGGGCCAAAAAAGGGGCCGATTTGATAAAGCCCGGACCCGCGCAGAGCTGGTTGTTTTTCGATGAGAATCCGATGAGCATCGATGACGAAATAATGTACGTTGATCCCGTATCAACCAACGGAACCGGGGAATTCACCGAACTTCCCTCCACACTTCACAACAACGCAGGCACCGTGAGTTTTTGCGACGGGCATTCCGAAATCCACAAATGGCTGAATCCCAAGACCATCGTTCCTGTGGTCCCCGGCACTACTGTTAACGATCTCAATGTCACCGCCAATGTGGACCTCGCATGGCTGGCGCAACGGACACCCACCCATTAAGGCGGTCTCCCGCTATTACCCAAAAAGGTGAGTGACTGGCCGTTTTGGAGGGTGTTAGCCTCCAATATGTATATGCGCACTTTCCTTGTCGCACTGGTGCTCTCCGCGGCTTTGGCGCCAATTTCTCGCGCGGACACTCCGGAAACACGACGGCTTTTTTACCCCGGCGAAATCTGGCCGGATGATCGCGGAGTCCATATCAATGCGCACGGTGGAGGGATTTTGCTCCACGACGGAACCTATTATTGGTTCGGAGAGCACAAAGTGGCCGGCAAACGAGGCAATACGGCCCAGGTGGGTGTTCATGTTTATTCGTCCAAAGACCTTTATAATTGGAAGGACGAGGGAATTGCTTTGGCAGTATCGGACGATCCTGGCAGCGACATTGCGCGCGGCTGCATTCTCGAACGCCCGAAGGTGGTCTTCAACCAACGAACAGGAAAATTTGTCATGTGGTTTCACCTTGAGTTGAAACACAACGGTTACAAGAGCGCCCGCAGCGGCGTCGCAATCGCCGATCAGCCGGCCGGACCGTACCGTTTTTTGCGTTCGATGCGCCCCAACGCGGGTGTATGGCCGGACAATCTTCCGGCCGACCGGCGCAAGCCGTTGAGCAGCGATGACCAGGCGGATCTGGCGAAGTACCTTTTCACCGGCGGCCCGCCCGGACGCAAGTTCCCGGAGGATTTGCTCTGCCGGCGCGATTTTGAAGGCGGTCAAATGGCGCGCGACATGACGATGTTCCAGGATGACGACGGTAAGGTGTACCATATCTATTCATCCGAGGAAAATGGGACGCTGCAAATTTCGCAACTGGACGCCGATTTTACGGCCCCCGCGGGGCATTACGCGCGAATCCTGGTGGGAAAGTTCAACGAAGCGCCGGCGATGTTCAAGGCCGGGGGGCGATATTTCCTCTTGACCTCTGGCACCACCGGTTGGGCGCCCAATCCTTGCAGATGCTTTTCCGCCGATTCCATTTGGGGGCCGTGGACGTACCAGGGAAATCCATGCCATGGGACCGAGCAGCAGAACAAAATCACTTTTGATTCCCAATCGACCTTCGTGCTGCCGAGTTCCGGACGGGCGGCGCCGTTTATTTTCATGGCGGATCGCTGGCGGCCGGACAACGCCATCGATGGACGCTATATCTGGCTTCCCATGCAGATGGACAACGGGCTGCCCGTGTTGGAATGGAAGGAAAGCTGGAGCCTGGATGGCTCAAACGGCGAGGGCGCTCACGCAAGCGGGCCGGCATCACCTTAACCAACACCTCGGGTGTTGGCCGCCGTGCGCCAAAAGTAACTGTTACCCGAAGTTGGCTCAACTTTTCCATAACTTCTCTTGCGCAAGATGCTTCGCAAGTCTAAGTTCTGCGTGCGGCGAATTGAGACAAAGCAATGGCACAGCAACGGACACGCATGTCAGTCAATACGAGCAATGTGCTCTCGGTCATTATGGGGGGAGGCCAGGGCACACGGCTTTTTCCACTTACCCGGGACCGCAGCAAGCCCGCCGTGCCGCTGGCGGGCAAATACCGCCTCGTCGATATTCCGATTTCCAACTGCATCAACTCCGGCCTCAGGCGCATTTATTTGCTGACGCAATTCAATTCCGCCTCCCTGCACCGCCACATTTCGCAGTCGTACAAGTTCGACCAGTTTACGGGCGGGTTTGTCGAAATCCTCGCGGCTGAGCAGACTTTTTCAGACACGTCGTGGTATCAGGGGACGGCGGACGCGGTGCGGAAGAATCTGCTGCACTTCCTCAATCATGATTTTGAATATCTCCTGATTCTCAGCGGCGACCAGCTTTACCGGATGGACTTCCGCCTGATCATCTCGGAACACGTGGAAAGCAAGGCGGACATCACAGTTGCAACCATCACGGTTTCGCGGAAGGAGGCCGAGGCCTTCGGCATCATGCAGATTGATTCAACATCCCGAATCACGCGGTTTGTCGAGAAACCCAAGGACCCGGCGGTGCTGGATTCGCTGCGGGTGGACAACGCGATCCAGACGCAATTGGGGGTGGAATCCCACCCGGACACCCTGCTGGCATCGATGGGCATCTATCTGTTCAACCGCGAGGTGCTGCTGAAGTTGCTGGACAATTCGCTGACGGATTTTGGCAAGCACGTCATCCCGCAGGCAATCGACACGCACAAGGTTTACGCCCACGTCTTTCAAGGCTACTGGGAGGATGTCGGCACAATTCGCTCCTATTTTGACGCAAATCTCGATTTGGTGGCGGAACTGCCGCGCTTCAACTTCTTTGACATGAGCGCGCCGATATTCACCCGGCCGCGGTTTTTGCCGGCGTCGAAAATCAACGGCGCGGAAATCAACCACGGCGTCATTTCGGACGGATGCATTTTGAACCATTGCAATGTCAATTATAGCATCGTGGGCGTGCGGAGCATCGTGCACGAAGATTGCAATTTGACCCGCACCATCCTCCTGGGGTGCGATTACTACGAATCCGAATCGTCGATCCGCCAGTATGAGGCGAAGGGCTTGCCGCGCATCGGCGTTGGCCGAAACACAACGATTGAAAACGCGATTATCGACAAAAATGCGCGCATCGGCGAGAACTGCAAAATTTCGCCCGCCGGAAAGCCGGAGAAAGTGGACCATCCGTTGTATTACATCCGCGACGGCATCGTGATCATTCCCAAAAACGCCGTCATCCCGCACGGCACGACAATTTAGCCGGTGACGGCCCGCCGTTGTCCCTTTATAGTTGGATCAATGGCCTTGGCCGCGAAATTAATACAGAATGTTTTTCCCTGGATGGTGATTGCGTTGGCGACAGGCTGCGGCTCCCCCGCTCTGACTTCCTCGCAACCTATTCCAGAGACCCAACCAGCACCGGCGGCGCAAACGCAGTCATTCCAATCGCAGCTAGCCCGGCAGCAATCTTCCCGGCCGCAACCTGCCCAACCCCAGGCTCCGGAACCGATTCGCCCATCCCAACCCGCGTCGGCGCCTCCTGCGGTTAAGGACACCCGAATCATAGTTGACAGCTCATTGAATGACACGTTGCGGGTCGTCAAAGTGCTTTCCTCAACCGGGGCTGACAATCTTCTAAAAATCCAGGTGGATGTTTACAACATGACCGCTGCTCCCAAATCGTTCGATTACCAGCTTGAATGGTTTGATAAAGATGGCCGGCTTTTGCCGCTGGCATCGGGCGGCCCATTGTCGTGGATGCTTCTGGCGCATGAAACGTCATCCATCGTTGCGACAGCGCCGGCGGAAACAGCGAAGGATTTCGGCGTGGCGTTTTTGGCGAAATTGGTGAAGTAAACTCCGGCAGACCGCTAACTCATCTTCTTGAGCGCATCGCGGACACGGGCGGCTTCCTCATAATTCTCGTTCCTGACCGCTTCGTTTAAAGCGCTCTCGAGTTTCTCACGAGGGGTCATTGGACGCTTGGTCTGGATTTCCTGGAGCCACATTTCCAGTGATTGGACTTCGCCGCTGGATTCCAACAAGTCCTGGCGGTCGTACTCGCGATAGAATTGCCGAATCTCCTCAATCCCGGCCTCCACAAGACGGATGACTTCATCGTAAAGGTTGGCCTTAAGCGCCATCGCGCCCCTTGCCCGCACGCGCATCATCAAGTGCTGGGGACGGAATTGCTGAAGCAACCAGACCAATTCATCCGAACCCGAGTATTTTTCGACGAAGTCAAAGACGCGCAGGTTGCGCTCGGCGTCCTGGATGACGCCGTCGAAATCCTCCAGTTGGAAAAGGCAAATGTAACGATGGTGATATTGAATGGCCTCTTGTTGCAGGCGCGCGCAATCTTCGGCGCTTAAACGGAATCCTTTGTCGTCATTGTCATGTTCGCGGCGGAATTTATCCACGAGGCTCGAGTAATATTCGAGCAGGGATTCGCGGCCGTAGGGGCGTTTGCCATCGGGACGGCCTGTGGCATTCATTTGCAGGAGACCAAGATCCACGCGAAGTTGAATTTTCTCCACGCCATCCTTCCCATGAAATTTTCTGACGACGACCTGGCCGGGCTGGTAATCCCATTGGTCGAGCAAGGCCGAGATATCGAAACTCATAAAGGGAATATTAAGCCCGAACGACTCCAAGTCAACGGGACGCTGCGCGGATTTAATCCGGAAAAATGACTTGCCAATCCGGCCTCGTTCCGCCGACATACTTTGAAAACGATGAACAAAGGCGCCGTGTTGCAGCGTTACGTGCCCCTGATTTGCTGGCTTGCCGTCTTTCTGACCGCTCTCTTTATTTGCGTGAAAATCCTCGGTTACGGATTCATTCCGCCGGGCGACGCGCGGAGGCATGTGGCCAGACCCTTCGCCCACAAGCCCTACTCTGAAATCATGGTCGTCCGCCCGCAATATGTCGTCGATCACAGCATTGGGTGGGAGTCGCTGCTCGGCGCCCTGAATCGCGCCTTCGGCTGGAATGAGGATCAATTGATCATCTTTTCTTTCGTGAGCATGGCGCTGTTCGTGTTGTGCTTTCCTTTAATCTGGGTGCGGCATCCGGAGGCATGGTTTGCGGCCGTTCTGGCGCAAACGATTGCCGTTCCCGACCTGATGTCCCGATGGGGACAGGCGCGGCCTTTTTTGTTGACGGAGGGCATTCTGATGGGCCTCCTTTTTTCGTGGTCGAAAGAAGATGGAAGCAATCCGCCGTGGTGGAAAATCGCCATGACATGGCTGGGATTTACCTTTTCCGTTTGGCTGCACGGGGCGTGGTATTTGTGGGTCCTGTTGTTCGTCGCGTTCGCGCTGGCCCAACGATGGAGGGCTGCCGCATGGCTGGCGGGTTGCTGGGTTGCCGGAGTCGTCGCGGGATCACTGTTGACAGGGCGCCCCATTGCCTATCTTAAAACCGCGATTTTTATGGCCACATGTGTCTATCAGGAACATGTTCCCAAGTGGTTGTTGGTCGGTGAATTTCAGCCAAGCGCGGGCGAATTCGCTTCGTTGACCGTGCTCTCGATCGTCTATCTCTGGCTCCGGCGCTACGCGAAAGCCGGGTTGTCGCGCCAGCCGGTCTTTTGGATGATTCTGATGAGCTGGGTCTTGGGATTGTCAGCCGACCGTTTCTGGCTCGATTGGGGCATCGCGGCCGCCGTTGTGTGGATGGCGATGCAATTCGACGAAGCGATCCCCATTTTGTGTCCCGCGCCGATGAAACGGTTGATCGCCTGCGGCTGCATTCTTCTGCCCTTGTTTTTGCTGTCAACAAATGACATGGGGCGCCGCTACACCTCGTGTTTGACCGAGCCTTTTCTTGACGCCAAAGATCCTCAAATGAAAGGCTGGATGCCCGGAAAGGGCGGCATTTTCTACTCCGACAACATGCAATTCTTCTACAACACATTTTACAAAAACCCGGAGGCCGACTGGCGTTACATCGTTGGCTTCGAACCGGCGCTGATGCCGGAGGACGACCTAAAAATCTACCGGAACATCCACCGCGCCAACGGAGCGTATGAAGCCTACAAACCGTGGATTGCGAAAATGCGGAAACAGGACCGCCTGGAAGTGGCGCGCGACTCCCAGCCGGACCTGCCGAAATTGGAATGGAAGCACGGCCCTGGAGATGTCTGGATCGGCCGTCTGTCAGAGGGCAAAAAGCGATGATTGAAAAGCCCCCGAAAAAGCGTAATCTCTTGGAATGAACGGCTGGAAACTCACGGTGGTCGCGGCGCTCGTGGCATTGGCCGCCGGATGCAACGCACAACCCTCCGCAACTGTCAGCGCCAGTGCCACCGCCACCGCGAATACAAACACGAATCAAACGATTATGGTCCAAGTACGCTTGCTGGATGATAAGGGCCTTCCCGGCCCGCTGGTTTCGACACCCAAGGTCGTCAAAACCGATGAGGAATGGAAAAAACAGTTGAAGCCCGACGTTTACAGAATTACGCGCGGCAAGGGAACCGAGCCGGCCTTTTGCGGCGCGTTTTATGACCAGCACAAACCGGGCGTTTATTATTGCGTCTGCTGCGGTTTGCCGTTGTTTACCTCGGAGGCAAAATTTGATTCGGGAACGGGCTGGCCGAGTTTCTTTCAGCCTGTCGCCCAGGAAAATGTCATCACACACGAGGACCATTCATACGGAATGCATCGGACGGAAGTCCTTTGCGCGCGTTGCGATGCCCACCTGGGCCACGTCTTTAATGACGGGCCCGCCCCGACCGGCTTGCGTTTCTGCATGAACTCGGCCTCGATGACGTTTCAGCAAAATACCAATCTCAAGGACGCGACGAGCCATTGACCGCGCCACGCGTTATCGTCGTGGGTGGAGGAGCGGCGGGTTTTTTTGCGGCCATTGCCTGCGCCGAAGCAAATCCGGGCGCGGAAGTCACAATTCTTGAAAAAAGCGCGCACTTCCTCGGAAAAGTGCGGATATCCGGCGGCGGCCGCTGCAATGTCACCCACGCCTGTTTTGACCCCACCGAGTTGACGACTCGATTTCCACGCGGCGAACGGGCGTTGCGAGCGCCTTTCAACACCTTCCAGGCGCGCGACACCGTCGAATGGTTTGAATCCCGCGGAGTAAAACTGAAAACGGAAAACGACCGACGCATGTTTCCCACCACCGATTCGTCGCTCACGATTATCGACTGCCTCACGCGCGCCGCGACCGCTGCCGGGGTAAAATTACGCGCAAATTCCAGCGTCGCGCGCATCACAAAACAAACTTCAGACGGCTTCGAGGTAGGCATTGCCGGTGGAGAATCGCTCGTGTGCGACCGTGTGCTGCTCGCCACGGGCGGATGCCGCGCGGCGGCCGCCGGGGAACTTGCTGTATCGCTCGGTCACACGCTCGAAGCGCCGGTCCCCTCTCTGTTTACGTTTCATGTTGAAAGCGAGTGGGTCCGGAAATTGTCCGGCGTTTCGGTCGCCGCTGTCGCCGCGTCTGTCCCCGAAACAAAATTGCGGGAGCAAGGCCCGTTGCTGCTGACCCACTGGGGATTGAGCGGCCCGGTGATCCTTCGGCTCTCGGCTTGGGGCGCGCGAATTCTTCACGCGTCAAATTACCAATTCGTTCTGCGCCTCAACTGGCTGCCGAAATTGGACGCGGAACAGATTGCCGCGGATTTGACCCGCAAACGCCAGGAACTGCCGAGTCGGCTCATTATCAACACGCCGCTGGCGCCGTTGCCCTCGCGGCTCTGGGAACAATTGGTGTTGGCCGCCGGGATTGCGAGCGAAACACGATGGGCGGCGCTTTCAAAAACCGCGCAACATGCCCTGACCCAGCAACTCATTCGCACGGAATTCAAAGTAACCGGCAAGAGCCTGAACAAGGACGAATTCGTCACATGCGGCGGCGTGCGCCAGGACGAAGTGGATTTTAAAACGATGGAAAGCCGCCTCTGTCCGGGACTGTACTTTGCCGGCGAATTGCTCGATATCGACGGCGTCACCGGCGGGTTCAATTTCCAGGCCGCGTGGACCACAGGCTGGCTCGCCGGCCGCGCAATGGCAAAATGACGGCAGGCATTTAAAGCAACGCTTCCAACAAATAGCGCATTTCGCTCTCGATATCGCCGCTTTCCTTCACCGTCTGGCTGATTTCGTTTTTAATGATGTCTCGCAGACGGCGCCGGAGTCGGTGAATGGCCACTTTGACCGCGCCTTCGGTCATTTCAAGCTGCCCGGCGGCTTCCTCGATCGAGATGTTCTCCACGTCCCCAGTCAACCACGGTTTGAGCATTTCGAATTGCCGGGATTTGTCCGCCTCCCTGTATTCTTGCGTCATGGCTGTAAACGCCCTGTTCAGCAACGTCAACGCCCATTGGTGGTCAAACTCCCGGTCGGGAGTCGCAGTCTTTAAATCAGACACTTGTAGCCCATCAATCGATTCCGCTGGGTGGCCCGCGCCGCGTTTGAGGCGGCGGTCATAATCACGCGCGTCCGTTAGGAAATGTTTAACGGCGCCGAGCAGAAAAGACCGGAAACGCCCGCGTTGCGGGTCCACAGTATCTACGCCTCCGCGCGCAAGCAGGCGGGCGAAGAATTCCTGGGTCAAATCGAGCGCCGAGTCCTCATCGGGCGCGCGCCGCCGGATGAAGGCGAACACCGGCGCGTAATAGGCCGCGCACAAGTCGCTCAACGCCGCCTTCGCTTCCGTTGAATCACCTCGCGCTTGCAGCACGCGCGTCCAGCGCGTCGTGACGAACACGGGAGACGCCGGAGGGCGCGGTGATGAATCCTCGGCGCTCAAATCACTTGCTCTCCAATGCTTTGATTTTCGCGACCAGGTCACGAACTTGCGCGTTCGTTTCAATAAACGTGATGCGAAGCTCCGCGAGCTTGGCTTTGAGAGCCGGTAGCTGGGCAGATTCCGGCCAAATTCCCGGCTCCCGATTCCCAACAGAAATAAGCTCGCAAGGAAGTTCCTGTATCAGCTTTCCAATCGAATCTTCCGATATCCCGCTCCAGCCAAAGCCGGCCACAAAGTTCGTTCCGTCGAACTCGTTGGGGTCCGTCTGCACGGGAGAAGATTGGAGGGGCTGTAGAATCAAGCGCATCTCGACGCCCGACCAGCCATTACTGGCGGAACCGGCGGGCTGAACGAATTCGGCCAGGCGAATTGCAAGCTGCCGTCCGGAATGAAGAAGAGATCGCGGCGGAACCTCCAAAATGTGGTAGGGCGGCTGATTCGAAAACAGTCCGGATGCCAGAAGGTGGGTGTCTGCAACAAGGACGTGCCATTGTACAAAGGATATTCCTCGATCGGGCGGCACCGCATTGCATCCCACATACATGCTTTCTACGACCGGTTTATCGCCGACTTTAAAGTAGCCGTCCAGCCCGGGATGAATGGTAGGAACGCCATTAGTCCAAAACATAATGACTACCTGCGCCAAATGAGCGGCTGGAATCAGACATTTGAATTCCCAGTTACCAGGCGCCGGCCGATCAAACCGGGTTACTGTATCAATCACGAGAGTCGCGGACTCCCTTTCCGGTCCGGCAGTTGGTAAGCTCGACGATGCTTCCGGTTTGACCTTAGGCGATCTCACAAAATCGACGATGAGCATGACCGCAACCAACACCAGCAGCGCAAGGGTCGTGCGTTTCCAAAAACGATCCGGCGCAGGCGCGCCGGGAAGAGGTGGCGCCGCGCTGGCAATGGTTTCCACCGCTGTTTTCACCTGGCTGGCTTGTTGATACCGCCGCGATGGTTCCTTCTCCAACGCGTGCAAAACCACTTCATCCAGCCGAACGTCTATTTCCACTTTGTGCGATGGCGGTTGAAACCGGCCCAGCGGCAATTCACCTGTCAGCATTTCGTAGAAAACCACTCCGAGGGAATAAATGTCAGCCCGATGGTCCACCGTCGCTGGTTTCTCCAGTTGCTCCGGTGCCATATAATGCGGCGTTCCAAGCGTCGCGCCGCTGCCTGTCAGCGTCCCCTCGGACTGAGTGCCGCCGACCAGTTTTGCGATGCCAAAGTCCGCAATCTTCACCCGGCCCTTGAGGTCCACCATGATGTTCTCCGGCTTGATGTCCCGATGCAGAATGCCCTCATTGTGCGCAAACTGAAGCGCCTCGCAGATTTTCGGCACAACCGCCAGCGCCTGGGCCGCCGTGAATCGCCCCGCCATCATCGCCTGGCGCAGATTGACGCCATCAACAAACTCCATCAAAAGGTAAAAGAACTCTCCCGCCTGGCCAAAGTCGTGGATGGCGACGATGTTCGGATGATTCAACCGCGCAAGGACTCGGGCTTCCCGTGTAAATCGTTCGGCGAACGCCGGGTCCGCGGCCAGCAACTTCGGTAGAATCTTCAGCGCGACCAGCCGTTCCAGTCTTGGTTGCCGGGCCTTGAAGACAAATCCCATCCCGCCCTGGCCGATCAATTGGAGTATTTCAAGTTGTGGAAATGCCGCCGCAACTTCCTCCAGGGATGGCGAGGGCTGGTGCTTGCCGCCCTCAGTGGGAATTGAGGCATGGAGCAGCACGCATTTGGGACAAAGCCCTTGCGGCGCCTCATCGGGAATCGGCAGCCCGCATTTGGGACACCGCTTTAGTTCTGATATTTCACCCATACCCTTTCCTGAGACATCTGCCGGAAAAAGTTACAGGGATTTTCCATCGGCTGGAAGGACGATTCCTTCCGTTTACCGCGCAAATATCTGCCGAATGACTTCCTCAATCGGCACTTCCTGGATGTCAATATCATTGACAGGCACCTTATCGAGAAGCTCTTTGCAGACGGCGATGACCGAATCCCGTTTCACCTTGAGTTGGAGCCGATTGGCGCTTTGCTCGATGAGTTCGCCGTAACGCGCGAAATCCAGCGCCGGAAAACTGGCGCCGGTCTGCCACGCAATGGTGAGGATTTTGAAATCCGCGAACCGGTCTATGATTTCCCCCAGGCGTCCGTCAAAAAAAATCTTGCCCTTGTCAATGATAATGACCCGCTTGCAGAGTTCCTGGATGTCCGTCATGTAATGGCTGGTCAGGATGATGGTGGTCTTCTGGCGGGAATTATAAGAGCGAAGGAATTCCCGCACGGTCTTTTGCGAAACCACGTCCAGCCCAATTGTCGGTTCGTCCAGGAAGAGGACTTTGGGCTGGTGAAGAAGAGAGGCGATCAGCTCCATTTTCATCCGTTCGCCCAGGGAAAGTTCCCGCACCATCACGTCCAGCTTGTCGCGGACGACGAGCAGTTCCGTCAACTCGCCGACGATTCGGTCGAAATCGGACGGTGGGATGCCGTAGATTTTGCTGTTTAATTCAAGCGATTCGCGAGCCGGGAGGTCCCACCAGAGTTGGTTTTTTTGGCCGAGCAAAAGGGCGAATTGCCGGCGATAGCCGTCGTGGCGCTCCCAGGGAACATAGCCCAAAACGCGCGCCGAGCCGGCGGTGGGAAAGAGGAGGCCCGAAAGCATCTTCAGCGTCGTGGTCTTCCCCGCGCCATTGGGGCCGAGAAACCCGACCAATTCGCCTTCCTCGATGGAGAAGCTGACGTGATCGACCGCCGTTGTGTTTTCATAGCGGCGATGAAAAAGGCCGCGGACGGCCCCGCGAAATCCCGGCTCCTTTTTGTAGGTGCGGAATGCCTTGGTCAAATCCTGGACTTCGATCAGGGGCATTCCCGTTTGAAATCAGCGGAGCAGTTGTTTCTCGAGATAATTGACCACCTGGCGGACGTGCGCGTCGATTTCCATTCGGTCTTTGACCAGGCGGCAGGCGTGAAGGACAGTGCCGTGATCGCGTCCGCCGAAAGCCTCGCCAATGGTGTTGAGGGAGCTTTCCGTCATTTGGCGCGCCAGGAACATCGCGATCTGACGAGGGAAGGCTATATTTTCCGGCCTTCGCTTGCTGATCATGTCGGAGATGCGGAGGTCAAAATGATCAGCCACCTTTTTCTGGATGATGTCGATATTGACAGTGTGACGGCCTTCCTCATGGAGAATCTCGCGAAGAAGCCCCTCGACGGATTGCAACGTGACTTTCTTGCCTGTCAACGACGCAAAGGAAGCGACGCGAGTCAGCGCGCCCTCGAGCCGGCGGATATTGGTGCGAATGCGGGCCGCCAGAAAATTGATGATTTCATCGGGCAATTCAACGCCCATCGCCTTTTCTTTTTTGCGCAGAATGGCCATCCGCGTTTCCACATCAGGCGCCTGCATTTCGGTGACCAGCCCCCATTCAAAACGGGAAACCAGCCGGTGCTCCAAATTCTGGATCTCCGCCGCCGGCCGGTCGCATGTCAATACGATTTGCTTCCGGCTCTCGTGCAGTGTATTGAATGTGTGAAAGAATTCCTCCTGGATGCGCTCCTTGCCCGCCAGGAACTGGATGTCATCGATCAGCAAAACGTCCGCCTGCCGGTATTTGCGGCGAAAGCGGACCAACTGGTTGTTCTGAATCGCATCGATGTATTCGTTGGTGAACCGCTCCGACGTCAGGTAGGTCACGCGCGAAGTTTTTTTGCTGCCGGCAACGTGCTGGCCAATGGCGTGAAGCAGATGCGTCTTGCCCAATCCCACACCGCCATAGACAAAAAGCGGGTTGTAGGACCTTCCCGGCGCGGTCGCCACAGCCATCGCGGCGGCGTGCGCGTGATTGTTGTTTTCACCAACGACGAAGCTCTCGAATGTATTCCGGGGATTGAAAACGATCTCGCGCGGCGCAATGCCATTGCGATCGGACGCCTCGGAAGCGGCTTTGCTTTTGGTCTTTATCTCATTTGCCGGAACAACCGGCGCCGGCGAGGAAGAGGAGTTGACCTTGAACTTCACCTTCAAATTCTGGCCGCCGGATTGCAACAGAACATCATGAATCAGCCCAAGGTAATTGTCCTTGAGCCACACCTCGCAGAAATCATTGGCGACTTCCAAGGTCATAATCTCGCCCTCGATCCCTGTGGCTTTTATCGGCAGGAACCACAGATTGAATATGTCTGTGTTCAACATCGTGCGCAGCAGTTGCTGCGCCGCACCCCAGATTTTTTCCGCGGAAGCTTGCATTTTGCTCAATGGCGAACGCTGCGTTTCCCAACATTATTCACCGCAGACCAAGGCGTCACTTCGGGTCTGCTTTTCACATTTCGAATGGCAGCCGAAAAGGGCAACCACGGAATCGACGAACGCACTCCCAATCAATCTCGCGCGACGCCCCCAACGGAACCCGTTTGCAAGTTGTTTTCGATGAGTGAGTTGGAACTGAAAAGTTTTATCGGTCATTTTATTTCACGCGCCGTTTGTGCCATCGGTGTTTTCCGTTCGTGGCGGCACCCTTGTTCTAAGCCAAACCGGCCCACCCTGACGAGCAGAACATATTAACTGTTATTCACGACTTATTCACACCCCGAAAACCCTTGTGAAATAAGGGTTTGCTTGGTGCTCCCGTCGGACAAAGCCCGGTCCGCCGCGCGATGGCGCGGCAAGTCAAATTTTCCCGGCGGACTCATGCTTCAAATCTCTTCATATCGGCTTCCACTTCTATAGACAAAAAAGCCCCGCGCGGAAAAGTTCCGCCGGGACAAAAAATTAAATGGCTTGGTCGCCCGATTCCTCAGTGCGAATGCGGATGGCCGACTCAATATTGCTGATAAAAACCTTGCCATCGCCAATTTTGCCGGTGCGCGCCGCATGCACGATGGCATCAGCGGCTTGTTGAACCAGCGAGTCCGGCAGGACAATCTCGATCTTGATTTTCGGAAGGAAATCGACGGTATATTCGCTCCCGCGGTAAATTTCCGTATGGCCTTTTTGACGGCCGAATCCCTTGACTTCCGAGACGGTTAGACCCTGAACACCGACGTTCGCAAGCGCTTCTTTGACTTCTTCCAGCTTGAACGGTTTGATAATGGCGTCGATTTTTTTCATCCGCAACGGCGATACTAGCAATCGTGAATTAGGTGTAAACAGGAAACTGAAAAAAATAAGAAAAAGATTTTTCGTACTATTTTTGAATAGTTTTTTGTGAAAATAGTCTTTGACTATGTAAGCATTTCGTGGTTTAGTAAACGCGGATTAGGGAAGAAAGATTTTTAGGGCAAATATGAAATTGTTCTTTGATTGCCCGCAGTGATTTCGGCAGGGTGTCTTGTACAGCATCAGCCGGAAAACCCCTAGTCCTACGTTTGTACTAAATTCGAAAATTCCCCGGGCTTCTTGGTCACCCTCTGATCACTAAGCCCGGTTTTTTTTGCCCAAATCAGTCGCCCAAAAGGAAATTGCCACTTCTGCCTTCAAAACCGGATCGAAGTTTTTCTATCGATTCGTCGGAATCGAATTCATCACATTGAATCCAGACGGGGATTCTTGACGGGAAGTCTGCGCGACATGATGGCTCGCGTGCGGCCAAACGTTCCATTCCAGGTTCTGATCCAACTGGCTCAAGGAATACATGGCTTGGTTTGATGAACCCGCCGCGCCAAACATAAATGTCGCAAAAATGGCCCCGTTGGTCTGGCTCGCCAAGGGCGCGGATTGCGGGCTTTCGGGATGCACCGCCACAAGAATTGTCAATGCGCATGCCGCCAGCGGCGTCAACCAGCTCCACATCTGTGCGCGATGCGACCGCGAGGCGGCCTTGTGCGTGGCGCTGAAAAGCCGGCGGGCGATTTTAGGCGAGGGGCGACGGGGCGTCCAGGATTGCAATTGTTTCTCGAACTGGTTCATCTCGTCCATAAGCGTCTCCTTTCATCGAAAGCTTCAACTTGTTGATCCCATAACGGTAACGTCCAGCCGCCGTGTTGGCGGACAGGTCGAGCAACCGGCCAATTTCCTCAAACGTCATACCGTTCCAAATCTTTAAAACGATGACCTCCCGCTGTTCCGGCGGCAAATCAGCCAATTTGCGAACCGCCTCAGCCTCAGCGTCATCCCTCCCGGAACCGCCCTCGAACCACCGCGCCGATTCCCATTCGCGGGCGAGCCGCCGCCACACACTGCGATGAAAATTCATCGCCCGGTTCCGAAAAGCCCGCAGGCAGTAATGTTCAGGGTCGTCCGGCCTTTGCGGCAATTGGAGCAGCGCTAAAAACGTTTCCTGAAGGACATCCTCCGCCTCATTGTGACTGAGGCCCAGGGCGCGTCCATAGAGGATCAAACCCGCCGCTTTTCGTTCATAAAGCGGCTGGCACCAAGCGCCATTGATCTCCGGTTCCTTCACACTTTCAACCAAATGGACACCAACCCGGGCAAATTTGTATAAAGAAATGGAAAAAAGAAATGCGCGACAAAAGGCTTAAGGAGATTAGGCGCTCCCGCTGGCGGGATCATATTCGACTTGCGAATGTCCTGACGCCCCGGCACAAAGATCTCGAAGCCGGTATTTGGACCGAAGCACTTTAGTCGCGCAAATGCACCATATCAGAATCCCTTCCAATGACAACGGAAAGTTATTCACAACTTTACTAAATTAACCCCCGGCGGCAACCTTCAGCCAATGGCGAGTTTTTACGACACCCATGCGCATCTCGGCTTCCCCGACTTCCAAGGGGACCTCGCCGAAACCATCCATCGGGCGCAAGACAGTGGCATAACCAAAATCATTTCCATTGGCACTGATTTCCCAGGCAGCGTTCGCGCAATCGAGATCGCCGAAAAATTCCCCAATGTTTACGCCGCCGTCGGCTGGCATCCAACGCATGTTATGGACGCCCCGGAAGATTTGCGCCCCAGGCTCCGCGAACTGGCCCAACATCCCAAAGTGGTCGCGATCGGGGAAACAGGCCTGGACTATCACCGAACAGCCGGCGACGCCGATTTTGAAAGTTACAAACGGCGGCAGTTGAAAATCTTCCAGCAGCAAATGGAAGTGGCGTCCGAGCTGGGTCTCAATTGCATCATTCACCAGCGCGATTCCTTCGAGGACACGTTGGCTGCCATAAAACCCTTCGCAGGGAAAACACGCGGGGTGTTTCACTGTTTCTCGGAAAGCGCCGATGCGATGCGTCGAGTTTTCGAAATCGGCTGCCTCGTCAGCTTTACCGGCATCGTGACTTTCAAAAACGGCGCGAACGTCCGCGAAACACTGGCGGCGGCTGACCTCGGCCAATTCATGCTCGAGACAGATTGCCCGTTCCTCGCGCCCGTGCCGTTTCGAGGCAAACGCTGCGAACCGGGATATGTGAGCCAAATCGCCGAAGTGGCCGCCCAGGTCAAACACTGTTCCGCCGAGGAGCTTGGCGCCGCGACTTGCAGGACCGCCCACGAGTTCTTCCCAAAGCTGGGAAAGTTTTGATTGTGTTTTTTCAGCCCGAAGTATCAAACTCCGAAAATACAAAAACGAATGGCTGCGTCCTCCCAAACGAATTATAACCGTTTTCTTCTTCTGGTCGCCGGTCTCGGCGGATTGCTTTACGGCGTGGACGTCGGAATCATCGCGGGCGCCCTTCCCTATTTGGAAGCAACGTCCGGACTAAGCCCCGGCAAGCTTTCTTTCATCGTAGCGGCCGTCCTGTTGGGAAGCGTGATTTCGACCCTCTTCGCCGGAGTGCTCGCCGATAAAATGGGTCGCAAAACCCTGATGGCCTGCAGCGGCGTCCTCTTTGTTCTGAGCATACCCGTGATTGCCCTGGCGCATGGTTACGGCCCGCTCGTGCTCGGACGTTTGTTGCAGGGCGTCAGCGCCGGCTTGATCGGCGTAGTGATACCGCTCTATCTGGCGGAATGCCTCGACCCGGCGGATCGCGGTAAAGGCACAGGCATTTTCCAATGGCTTCTGACGCTCGGCATCGTCGCCGCCGCGATCATTGGCATGTATTTCTCCCATCGCGTCGATCAAGTCGCCAAACTCGGTGACCCCGCCCAGCTCTTCGCCTTCAAAGACAGCGCGTGGCGCGGCATTTTTTGGGTTTCACTGCCTCCGGGAGTTCTCTTTGTCATCGGCAGTCTCATGGTCGCCGAATCGCCCCGCTGGCTTTTCCGCCAGGGAAAAAAGGAGGAGGCGCTGGCCGCTTTGTTGCGCTCCAGGGACGAACAGCAAGCCTCCGTCGAGCTTGAGGAAATGGAAACCGCCGCCGCCGCCGAACGCGCCAAATCCACCTCTGGCGGCGGGGCCAGGGAATCCTTGTTCCACCGCAAATACGTAATTCCCTTCATCCTCGCCTGCATCATCCTCGCCTGCAATCAGGCCACCGGCGTCAATTCGATTATTGGTTATAACACCACGATCCTTCTCCAGGGCGGTCTTGCCGACGTCCAGGCGCATTTGGGCTATCTTATTCTCACCACCGTCAACTTCCTGGTCACCATCGGTGCAGTGGTCCTCGTGGACCGGAAAGGCCGCAAATTCCTCCTCAGCCTCGGCAGCGCCGGAATCATCGCGTCGCTCCTTTGCGTGGGAGTCCTCTTTCGCAACACCGAAAGCCGGCGCGTCGATTGCCGCGAAGCGCTCCAGGCAATGGTCACCACGAACCAGGATCTTTCCGTGTCTTACAACAGCCGCCTGGCCGGCGCGCTTTCATCCGGCGTAAGCTCACCGGATCACCCAACCACCCTCGTCGTCATTTATTCCTACGGCGATTTTCGCGGCGCGACACAACCCGTCCGTTCCGACGACAAAACCGCCAAGCCCGTCACCATCGCGCGTTCCGATTCCGTCCCCGACAACAAAGTGGTCGCTTTCTTCTCAAATCCCTTCGCAAACGTGGACGCCGCCAAAACCGCCCCTTTAAAAATCGAAAACGCCCTGATCACGCCCGTGCCAAGCGAGCAAACCGGCTGGCTCGTGGCGATTTGTCTGTTTGCGTTCATGGCATTTTTCGCCGTCGGTCCGGGTGTTTGCGTCTGGCTTGCCCTCTCCGAATTGATGCCCACCCGCATTCGCTCCAACGGCATGAGCATCGCGCTGCTCATCAATCAGGCCGTATCCACCACAATCGCCGCGTTTTTCCTCCCGACCGTCGGCAGATACGGCTATTCGACAATGTTTTTTGCGTTCGCCGGGTGCACGGTCGTTTATTTTATCACCGCCGCGTTCTTCCTGCCGGAAACCAAAGGCAAAACGCTGGAAGAAATCGAAGCCCATTTTGAAGGTCGCCAACGTTGAATGCGTCATATGAGAATGTCTATCGCTAAATCCTTGATTCTCTTGTGTTTTCTTGCCGTATCCGCTTGGGCCGCCGAACCCGCTCTGATCCCCGCCCCGCAGCAATTGAAATTGGAGGACGGTTCCTTCATCCCAAGCCCGGACACAAAAATTTTCGCCGACACCGCCGCAAGGCCAACCGCAAAACTTCTAGCCGACCGGCTGCATCAGGGAACCGGCTTTAAATTCCCCGTCCATTCCGGCAAACCCACCTCCGGCAACATCGTATTGACAACCAGCGGAAGCGATCCCAGCCTCGGCGCTGAAGGCTACGAACTGACCGTCACACCCGATTCCGTCCTCATCCGCGCACCCGCCGAAGCCGGTTTGTTTTACGGCGCGCAGACCTTCCTGCAATTGCTCCCGCCCGAAATCTTCGCCTCCACCCGCGTCACAAACGTCCAGTGGCAATCGCCCTGCGTTGAAATCAAAGATCAACCACGCTTCCAATGGCGTGGCCTGATGCTCGATGTCGCCCGCCATTTCTTCACCAAACACGAAGTCGAGCAAGTCCTCGACGTCATGGCCCAACACAAACTCAACACCTTCCACTGGCATCTCGCGGACGATCAAGGCTGGCGCATCGAGATCAAGCGCTACCCTAAACTCACTGAAGTCGGCGCGTGGCGCACAGGCGTCAACTTCACCTTGAGCAACAAAAAGAGCACCGGCCTCGAACCCCATTCCAGCGCCAATTTCGGCCCAGACGGCCGTTACGGCGGATACTACACCCAGGCCGATATTCGCGAAGTCGTCCGTTACGCCGCCGCTCGCCACATCACAATCGTCCCCGAAATCGAAATGCCCGGCCATGCCAGCGCCGCGTTGGCTGCCTATCCTCAATTCAGTTGCACCGGCGGCCCCTTCAACACCGACAATTCAGGCCACATTCGCCCCGGCATTTATTGCGCCGGCAACGACGGAACCTTTGATTTCCTCGAAAATGTTTTGACGGAAGTTTTCGCCCTTTTCCCCGGCAAATACGTCCACGTCGGCGGCGACGAAGTTTCTACGAGGACATGGGAGCACTGCCCCAAATGCCAGGCCCGCAAAGCCGCCGAGCACCTCGCCACCGACCGCCAGTTGGAAAGTTATTTCATCCAGCGCATCGAAAAATTCGTCAATGCGCATGGCAAATCCCTCATCGGCTGGAGTGAAATCCGCGAAGGCGGCCTCGCGCAAAACGCCGCGATCATGGATTGGATCGGCGGCGCAACCGAAGCCGCCACCGCCGGCCACGATGTCGTAATGACTCCAACCAAATATTGTTACCTCGACCACTATCAATCTCTCAACCACGCGACAGAACCCCACGCCATCGGCGGCTTTCTGCCTCTCAGCGAAGTCTATTCCTTCGAGCCGATTCCCACGAACCTTCCCGCCGAATTCAACCACTACATCCTCGGTGCGCAGGGCAATCTCTGGACCGAATACATCCCCAACATCAAGCACGCCGAATACATGATTTTTCCCCGCGAATCCGCACTGGCCGAAGTCACCTGGTCCCCCAAAGACGCTCGCAACCTCGACGATTTCCTTCGCCGTTTGGAAATCGACGACCGCCGTCTCGACGAAATGGGAATCAATTACCGCCGCAACCCCACCGACACTGGAGAAAAATCATCCGCGCCAACACCATGAACCCTGTTCGCCTCGGCATCATCGGAATGGGCAACATCGGCGGTCATCACGCCAATTATCTCCTCGATGGCAAAGTCAAGCGCGTCGAATTGAAAGCCGTTTCCGATGCGTTTGTTGACAAGCTCGCCCACTACAAGCAGAAAGGCCTCAAGGTTTTTGCCGACGGCGAAGAACTGATTCGCTCCGGCGAAGTGGATGCCGTCATCATCGCCACCCCGCATTACCAGCACACCAGCCTCGGCATTGCCGCCCTCAACGCCGGTTTGCACGTCATGGTGGAAAAACCCATTTCCGCCCACAAGGCCGATGCCGAACGCCTCATCGCCGTCCGCCGCGAGCATCCAAAGCAGGTCTTTGCCGGCATGTTCCAGATGCGCACCGAATCCCGCTACGCAAAAATCAAAAAACTCATCGCCGAGGGCCAGCTCGGCGAGGTCGTCCGCCTCACATGGATTATGACCGATTGGTTTCGGTCCGAGGCCTATTACGCCAGCGGCGGCTGGCGCGCCACCTGGAAAGGCGAGGGCGGCGGCGTCCTCATCAACCAATGCCTCCATCAACTGGACATGTTGCAATGGCTTCTCGGAATGCCCGTCCGCGTCCGCTCCTTCGTCCAGCTTGGCCGCTTTCACAACATCGAAGTCGAGGACAACGTCACCGCCTACATGGAATTCAAAAACGGCGGCGCTGGAACTTTCATCTCGACAACCGGCGAAGCCCCCGGCACCAGCCGCCTCGAAATCGCCGGTGAAATGGGCAAGCTCCTGCTGGAAAACGACACTCTCCTTTTCTTCCGCAACGAAGTCTCCATGTTCCAGCACGCCAAAAACTCAAAGCTCGGTTTTCAAAAACCCGAAGTCTGGAAGATCGAAATCCCCATCACCTCCGAACCCGCCCAGCACGCCGTCCTCACGCAAAACTTTATTGACTCGATCCTCGACGGCGTCCCGCTCATCGCCCCCGGCGAGGAAGGCATTCACTCTATTGAATTGGCCAACGTGATTCTTTATTCTGGCTTGATGGACGAGACCATTGAACTGCCGCTGGACGCCGCCGCCTACGAGAACAAGCTCAACGAACTCATCGCCGGTTCACGACACGTCAAAAAAGTCGCCCAGGTTTCAAACGAAGATTTTACCAAATCGTTCCAACGCTGATTAAATCCTATGATCCTCACCGGAATTGGAGATGAAGCGGGCGTGCTGCTGGACGCGCAAATCGGCGCCACCCGCGAACTGGGCTGGAGCCACATCGAGATGCGCGCCGTCGAAGTGCCCGGTTTTCCCAAGGGCAACTTTCACGATATTCCCGACAAGGCCTTCGACATCGCCGCCGCCGGCCTCGAAGAAGCCGGCCTCGGCGTCTATTGTTTCGGCTCCGCAATCGCCAATTGGTCCAAAAAAATCTCCGACCCCTTCCAAATTACCATTGACGAAGTTCGCCGCTGCGTTCCCCGCATGAAACGCACCGGCGCGAAATTCGTCCGCATCATGAGCTTCAAGCCCGCCGACGACGAAAGCACAATCCCTCCCGAAGTCTTCCGCCGCATCGCCGAAGTGACCCGCATGTTTCGCGACGAAGGCTTGCAGCCCGTCCATGAGAACTGCATGAACTACGGCGGAATGAGTTGGCGGCATGGATTGGAACTCCTCGAAAAATGTCCCGGTCTCAAGTGGGTTTTTGACACCGGCAATCCCGTCTTCAACCCCGACCGTTCCCGTCCGCTCCCCTGGCCTCGCCAGGACCCTTGGGAATTCTGGGAGCACATTCGCGATCACGTCGTCCACATCCACGTCAAAGACGCCACCTACGTCCCCGCAAAAAGCGATTGCGACTACAAATATCCCGGCGAAGGCCAGGCCCGCGTCCGCGATATTTTGAAGGATGCCTTTTCCCGCGGCTACGACGCTGGAATATCCATCGAACCCCACGTCGCCGTCGTATTCCACGACCCCACCGCCCATTCCTCCGACGGCTCCCCCTACGACAGCTACATCCGCTACGGCCGCGCCCTGGAAAAAATGATTGAGGAGCTAAAAGCCCGCCCCTAACGTCCAGAAATCAATTTCCCTTCTCCCGGGGGAGGATCAAGGATGAGGGCGAGCGGTTCCCTGAGTTCCAAATTCATTCCCCCGTTCCTGCCCCAAAATCATCGCCGAAAAAAGCTTGCCCATGAAACCCAAAAAGGCCAAAAAGGGGCGGTGGATTCTGAAACCCCGACAGTCAAGCAGACTATAATGGTCGTTGAAGACGAGCCCACTTTGCGCGCCCTCGTGCGCAAGGTGCTCGAGCGCGGCGGTTATGAAGTCATCGAAGCCCCCAGCGGCCTGGCCGCGCTCGAGCTTTGGAACAAAAAACATCCACACGTCGATCTCCTTTTGACCGACATGGTGATGCCCGACGGCATTTCCGGCCGTCAACTCGCTGAAAAGCTCAAAGCCGAAAACACCAAACTCAAGGTCATTTACACCACCGGCTACAGCACCGAATTGTTGGGCAAGGATTTTGTTCTCAAAGAAGGAGTCAATTTCCTCCAAAAACCGTATCCTCCGCAAAAATTGGTGCAAACAGTCCGCAACGGATTGCTGTCCGAAGAAACAGACTAAACTTAAACAGCGTGCCCAAAACTCCGCAACAACTGCGGTTTTTTTTCAGGAGTTCGAACTTCGGATTTTTCCTTTTCCCTCTGTCTTCGCTTCCGATCACCAACTGGCATATTCTCTGCTTAATGGCCACCGACTGATTGTTGTTTGTAGTCGGACACTCCAAACATCCACCCAACTGAATAAAAATTCCGAAAATGTGAACTTTTTTCGATTTCGGTGTTGACGCGCAATTTTGCGTTTGATATACACGTCTTTTTCACGGTCATCTGTATGCTGCAAAAGTAGTTTTGATTTTGCTTATTGAAAAATCTATGAAAATGATACGCCCTATCCTTTGTGTTGCCGGAAGTCTTATGCTTTCGGTCTTGAGCGCCAAAGCCCACCCCTACGCTGCCGCAGTTAAGGTGACTGGGGGCACTACCGTTTCATTCCGATTAAACGAAACCGTTACCAACGGCGTCGTCGCATATTTATTCGATAATGGCACCGTCAGTAATTATGTCGGTGGCACCCTCGCCAGCCCGGTGACCAACGGACTTTACTCTTTTAGTCTGGCCGGTCATACGAATTTTGCCGTTTACGTCTTCAACCTCGGCGATGGAATTCCTCATCAGATTAGCCCCAATCCAGGCACCGGTGCGGGCCAAAGCCCATTGGTGGATTTTTTTGGCCCGCGTTGTGCCGCGGTAAATCGAAACCCAAATTCCCCCTATTTTGGCACCATCTACGTTGCCAATGCTGCTCCCGGCGGGGACACCGTGCGAACTGTGGGCCAGGGAGTTTATGCTCTTAATGCGGATTTCTCCGATGCGTTCGGCTATGGCGCCACTGCAATGCCACCCACCGGCACAGGCGCGGGGCAGATTCGATTCGGCAATAGCACTACCTACGGCGTGTATTCGGTTTTCGTCGGGAAGGACGACGTTGTTTACATTGGCGATGCCAGCGGCGGCGACTCCGCAGGCACCACCGTTGGAGGCGGCGTTTGGATGGCAACACCAAACCTCACTTCTGCCACGGACCTCTTTCCGTTTAACGGAAACATTGGCGGTTCCCAACAAGTCTGTTCGGCTGGCGTTCCATTTGCCGAAGGTTCTTACGCGGCTGGCGACTTGACCCTTTACACCATCGAATGGAATCGCGCTCCTTATCAAAATGTGTGGCAATACCAGTTCTTTACAAATTCCAACACTCCTCTGCCTTTGCCTTGGAATCTGTCGGTTCAGCCTAATTCGCTTACGAGTTCTCAGAGTTGCCCGAACGTTTACCCCGCCTTTTATACTGACAACAACCCGAACACCAGCGTTAACGCGGGTATTAGCAGTGTGAATGAAGTCGGCTGTGATCTCTGGGTTGGGCCGGATGGCCGCTTTTACTGCTGTGAACCCAGGTCCAGCGCCGGCCAGCAATCCCTTTGGATTTATGACAATGTCACCAACGGCAATTGCTTGTTGTGGGATGATTATGACGTCAACAACGATACCTCGGCGGCATTCTGGGGATCTGAAGCGGTATGTGTTTCGGATGATAATTTGTTCATCGCAAGCTCGACAGTTTCAAGCGATACCGGCTATGGCAGCCCCGCCGGTTACATTCTTTGGACAACCCTTAGCGCTCAAAACCCGAACGGAGTTGGCGGGATGCCAAGCGTCCCTCCCAATTCCATTATCTATAACCCAGCCGTGGCAACCACGATTCGCGGCGTCGCTTTCGACAAAGCGGACAATTTGTATGGAGTCAGCGGCAGTGAGGATTCACTCCGTGCGTTTTCCCTTGGTTTGACCACCACGTGCATAACGAGTAACGACTTCACGGGAACGAACGGCGGATTTTCCATTGTTATCCCAGCCATAACGGCAAGTGTGGTGGCTACTACTCCGGTGGCTTCGCAAAACCATGGCAGTCCGATCCCAGGCGTCTTTACAATTACTCTTAGCACGAACTATCTGGCGCAGCCTGTAACCCTCAATTTTTCCTTCGTAGGCACTGCTACCAACGGAACTTATATTGCCAGCGCCACCAACACAATCGTCATTCCGGCGGGCACCACCAGCGCCTCCGGCAACATTTCGACGAATATCACAATCACTCCAACGGCCATCCCGGTGGTTGGTCCCACTGTGACCGTAACCCTAAAGTTGGGTGGCGGCTCCGGTGTTATAGCCGTCGCTCCGGTTCAGGATACTGTCTATATTGCAAACACCGGCCCTCAAACCCTTACCATTACCAGCGTTCCTGGTCCAACAATGTACAGAGGAAATACCAACGATTACCTCACATTCATTGTCACCCGTTTGGGCGATACCAACGCGGCGGCTTACACTGTTACTAATCTGACTTATTCTGGAACTGCCGTTCTGGGTGTCGATTATCTGGCCGGTTTGCAACCTGCTCCGCAGTCCCCAACGGCCACGCTTATTCCAGGCAAACCGGCGCCCGGCTTCACTGTTTCCCAAGGCCAGGTTAATTTTACCAATATCGTCGGCGAACCTGTCCCGACTCCCTACGGAGCGTCGCCGGTCGGCAATAAGACCGTCATTATCAGTTTGGGCGCGGTAACGAATCAAACCAGCATGGAAGACGTCTCCTATATCGTCAGCACGAATACGACCTCCATGACCGAAATCGACAACGCGAATCCGCCAGAGGTCGTCCTTTGGTCCGACGCCTTGACCAACGCCGCCGCCACCAATTGGAATCTTTCCTTCGCCAACTCAAATCTTGGCCCGGCGACAATGCCTCCCGTATATATCACCAATTATACGAACATAGGACCCGCGGGTTCCGCCGGAAATCCTGACTCGGCTGGAACCAACGACTACGATGTGGAATTCGGATACTCCGTTGCCAATGACGCAGTCGGCCAATCGCTGGCGATGGCGGCAAAAGGCTGGACATCCGCTCTCAAGGTAAGTGTCAACAAAGATCCTAACTTCGATGTTTCATCTGGCGTGAATCTATTCCCCACCGGAGTTTCTGTTTCCGGCAATTATGCCTTGCGCTTCAGCATGAACCTTTCAGAAGGATTCCATAATCCGATTGAATACGCGTTGTTTGGAGTCAATGTTTACGGAACGAATTGTGATTGGGTTCAACTGGACCCGAACGTCAACACGGTCGCGAGCTACCATGGCGCCAACGGCGTTCCTCAAAACGGCGGCGGCAATACCAATAACGACGGCGTCTGGTATTCCATGGGCGCCGATAACGCTGGCGCTCTCGTGGGTTACGGCTACCCGGACATGGCAAATTACACGGGCGCTCCCCCGCCAAATTCGGGTTCGACAGAACAGCTAAGTTCAACCGCCAACGTGTTTGCCGGTGTCTTCAAGCATCCAATCCCTTTCACCGCAACCGGAGTCGGCACTCCCGCGGACGGCAATCAATTGCCGGCCAATACCTGGTGTGACGTCGAAATCAACCAACTGAGCAGTGGCGGAAGCAATGTTGTCACTTTGTTGATCAACAAGACCGTCATATTCAGTCTGACAAACACCACCGTCTTTACAAACGGAACTATTATGCTGGGTTATGACGATCCTCTCCCCGACGTTGGCGCCACTGCCGTTCCTGACCTGTTCCCAGGCGCTGCGGTATATTATTCCAACGTCCGCATTGTCGAAAGCGGGCCGATGATCACCACTCAACCTCTGAGCCTCACCGTGTCTGCGGGTCAGCCCGTCACCTTCAATGTTGCCGCCACGGGCGTCGGACCCTTTACAAACCTGTGGTACTTTAACACCTCAACTTTGGTTTCCAGCAACACGGTGGCTTCCTCTCCGGACACAAACAGCCTGGTTATCCCAAGCGCGACAGTGGCCAATTCAGGGACCTACTTCGTGACAATCACCGATGCTTCGGGCACTTCCGTTTCCAGCGTTCCGGTGACGCTCACCGTCGTCGCTCCCTCATCGCCGAATATCACCGGCTTCGGTTTGGACGCTGCCGATGCCAGCGCCGTCCTGCACTTTACAAGCACCGATCAGTTTGACACCACCAACTCGTACAATCTGCAGGTTTCCACCAATCTGGACAATCCTGTTAACGCTGGATTCATGGATGTCTCAGGCGCCGTCTTTACTGAAACGTCTGGAGTCTTCACTGTGACGATTCCTACAAATGGAATCGACACTTTTTATCGGCTCGAGCACAAGTAAGTCGGCTCGATTAACCGCTGTTTTGCGAGGTTGGCAGGGGTACATTGTGTTCCCTGCCAACCGCTTTTAGGGTGCGCTTGGTGGCTTGCACAAAGCTCGTTCATTGAGACGCTTGCGAATATGACAAAGTTGAGTTAATTTAAGGAGAGTTAAAATGATGAATGAAGAAAAGCCCTTGCGCCAGAGGCCCTGCGGCGCGTTCACGCTTATCGAATTGTTGGTTGTAATAGCAATAATTGCGATACTCGCCAGCATGCTGCTTCCCGCTTTGGCCAGGGCCAAACAAGATGCCATCCAGACCAAATGCAAAAGCAATGTGAAACAATTGCAATTGGGGGCATTGATGTATGCGAACGATTTTCGCGACTACATTATTCCCAATGGCCCCTCGGATATTGCCAACGACAATGAGGTCTGGTGTCCCGGCGTGGACGGAGAGGCTTGGGGTTCTGTGGACGGCAACACCAACGTGGCGATTTATCAGCAATCTATTATGGGCCCTTACATGATCGGGCAGATCGGTGCCTATAAATGCCCGGGTGATAATCTCCCCTCCGACAACGGAGATCGCCTTCGCTCATTTTCCATGAACGGCAACATGGGGTGGGTGTACATGCAAGGCAAGATGTCCAGCCCTTACAATTCAATGAGGATCTATGTTAAGATGATCGACTTGACCTGCCCGGTTCCTTCTGGAGCGTTTTTCTTTTGCGACGAGACAATGTGGACCTTGAATGACGGATTTTTGCAAATGGGCGATCTCTACAACCCCGAATTTCCTGATTCCCCCGCCCATTATCACTCTGGTGGCGCCGATTTTTCCTTCGCTGACGGTCACGTTGAAAGCCATAAATGGACGGGCAAAGTCCTTCCGAACACACCCTACGCACATGATGTGGTCCGCACCTCATCTGCCCAAACCTCCACTACTCCTGGGGACCCTGATTTTGTTTGGCTAATGTCTCATACGGCTTGCGAATCCAACGTCGTTCCTGGCACCCTTTACCAATAATACCCTCGCGAAATTGAAGGCCTGATAAAGATTGATTGAGATGCTTGCCATTCCCCCCTTCTTTGGGGTTAAAATGGCACCGTGCAGAGCCAGAATCCTCGGGTCATTCACAACGTTGCCCTCGTCGGCTTCATGGGCACCGGCAAATCCTCCGTCGGGCGCATTGTCGCCGAGCATCTTCACTTCGACTTTATCGATACCGATGAATGGATTGAAAGCCAGACCGGCAAGACCGTCGCCGATATCTTCGCCCAGAACGGCGAGGAGGCATTCCGCAAACTCGAGGAAAACACCGCCCAGACCCTCCAGTCCCGGCAAAACATCGTCATTTCCGCCGGCGGCGGCTTCATCGCCAATCCCGCCAACCTGGACAGCCTCAAATCGCACGCCATGGTGGTCTGTCTGTGGGCGTCTCCCGAGACCATTTGGGAGCGGGTGCGCGTCCAGATCCACCGCCCATTGCTGCAAACCGCCGATCCGCTGGCCAAAATCCGCGAACTCCTCAACGCGCGTTCCGCTGCTTATCATCAGGCGGACGCGATGATCCACACGGGTTTCCGTTCGCCCCGCGAAGTTGCCCAGCAAGTCCTCCACCAGTTCCGCATCGCCCGAAAACACTGACTTGACTGGCGTAAGAAGTGCTTGAATTCCCCCATTTGCAAATTCGCAAAAAAGGTTAAACTGCCGGTAGCCGAACTAACGTTGTCCTTATAATTCTGTCCGCGACTATTGAATGAAAACAGCAATCCTTGCCGTTATACTTTGCCTTGCCGGGCGCGCGCTCATAGCGCAGCCGCAGATACTGGTCCCCCCTCAGAGCCAGACGGTTCCCACGACATTTACCGCTTCCTTTGGCGTCGATGTCTCCAGTTCGTTGGGGTACCAATGGTTTTTTAACAATCAGCCCATCACAAATGCGACCAATCACGTTCTCAACGTGATCAACGCTCAGCAAACCAATGCGGGCAGCTATTACGTCCTCGTCACAAATGCTTCGGGTTCCGCCACCAGTTCCAACGTGACGCTCACCGTCACCAACGTCCCCGTGATGGTTTCAAACCTCCAATTCACGACCATCGCCTCGCTCGGCAACTCCTCCACCGGCTCATTGCCGCAAGCCGGGGTAATCCAGGCAAGCGACGGCTTTTTGTACGGAACAACCGTCGAAGGTGGCGTCAACGGCGATGGCGCCGTTTTCAAACTAAGCACCAACGGAACTTTCGCCTGGATATATTCCTTCACCGGCTCCTCGGACGGCGCCTCCCCGGTGGACAGCCTCATTCAGACCCCCGACGGCAATCTCTACGGCACGGCGGAATCGGGTGGCCTTCACGGTTTTGGCGACGTTTTTCGGATTACCACCAACGGCGCATTGATAAGCTTGTATTCCTTCCAGCCCGGAAATGGCGATGGCGGCTATCCGGAATCGCCATTGTGCCTGGGCGGTGACGGATTTCTGTATGGTACCACAATTACCAACGACGCGGGCGGCGAAGGGGGGACCATTTTCAAGATGGACACCAATGGCAACCTCCAATGGTCATATGGATTGACAGCCGCTAATGGCCTCCGGCCATTGGGCGGGTTAACGGAAGGGACGAACGGTTATTTTTACGGCGCCACATCAGTCAGCGGTGCGAACGGTTTGGGGACCGTGTACGTCATCAGCGCCAGCGGAAGCTTCACAAACCTCTATTCCTTTACCGGCGGCGCGGATGGTGGTTATCCCCGCGCAGGATTGGTTCAGGGAACCAACGGCCAATTTTACGGCACAACTACTCAAGGTGGAAATCTCTCCCTCAACGGCGGCGCTGGCTACGGCACGATCTTTGAAATCACCACCAACGGCGTTTTAAAGGCCCTGTATGCTTTTGACATCACCAACGGCTCCTGGCCGGAAATTGGGGTGCTCGGCGGACTGGTAGTCCAACCCGAAGGCGGCCTGATGCTGGCCCGCGACGGCAATTTTTACGGCATGGCCGCCTCTGGCGGCATCGGCGACGCTTACGACAACGGAAATGAACTGCCCGCGATTTTCGGGACAGTTTTTCAAATGACACCCAGCGGCAGTTTAACGACGCTGCTCTCCTTCAACGGAAATTACGATGGCGCTGTTCCTTTGGCAACGCTCTGGCAGGGACAGGACGACGCTCTTTACGGGACGACCTCCAACGGCGGCGACAACGATCTTGCGAGCGGTGGAGATGGAACCGTTTTCCGTATTGGAGTTGCGAGGCCTTCGATCCAATCCGCGCGTAAGACAGGCACGACGTTTTCGTTTACCTGGAACGCCTTCGTAAACGAGCCTTACCAAACTCAATACAAGGACAATTTAAGTCAAACCAATTGGGTCAACCTTGGTTCTCCGATGATCGGCACCAACGGCCTTGACGGCGAATCAGACACTATCACCGCCACGAACGCGCATCGGTTTTACCGTGTGCTGTTTGATTTTTGATCGTTGCGCCGCAAACCAAATTTCAGGGCGCGGGCCTAGGGTCCGGGCGAATGGGGCGGCGCGGGGTTTTGCGGCGGCTCTGGCTCGCCATCACTTCATCCCAATCGACCGGCAATGCCGCCCGGCCTTTGACCTCAAAATGCCGCAGCCAGGTCTCGACACAAAAACGAATGACCCCGGCCCGCGTAGAACCCAGGCGTTTGGCCGCTGCGTCCAAGCGGACAACCATGTCGCTCGGGAGCCGGATTGGAATCGGTTGGCTCTGTGCCATTTAAAAGCAATAATTCATACTCGGGAGAATAGCAAATTTTTCCAGCTAAAGTCTTGACATCGTATATCGGTGATATACGCTTCCGCCCGGATGAAGCCGAAAACGAAGTCGGTGCCGATCAGAATGGATTCTGCGACACTGAATCGCTTGGATACAGCAGCCAAACACCTCGCAAACAGTCGCGCCGGGATCATTCGCATGGCAATTTTGCAGGTCCTCGACGAGATTGAGGCGAGGCAAAGCAAAACAAAAAAACTCAAATAGCATCGGAAAAAACCGGATGCCGCAAGCCCAAGAAAGATGATCTTCCAGGAAGAGAAACACGGCGATTTTACGGTCAAAATCATGTCGGATAAGGCCGGCCGTTGGACTTTTTCTATCTGTAAAGAGGGACGGCAGATCGTATGTGGCGCGGGCCTTTCCAAAACGCTGGCGCACCGTGACGCCCTTTCGCGGCTCTCATCCGAGATTAGAACTGAATGGGACAGCGTTGAGCCGAAGCCGTAGGCCAGTGCGCGGTTTTTTTTCGAGATTGCAAAAAACGGCTTGTTTCCGTGCCGGGTGGAGTACCACAATTGGGCATGGCAAATAGAAAAGCATCATTCAAAATAGTACGAACCGAGGTTTCAACTCCGCACATCAGCAGGCGGCATTTTATTTACACTTCAGCGCTCGCGGCTGGCGCCCTGATGACCGGTTTGCCAGCCTACGCGGCGCGCGCAAAATTTAAATCTCCCAATGAGAAGCTCGATATTGCCGGCATTGGCACGGCGGGCCGGGCGGCGGCGGACCTCGAGGGTGTCTCCGGGGAAAACATTGTTGCGCTTTGCGACGTTGACGCCAATAGCCTAGCCAACGCGCTTAAAAAGTATCCCGGTGCACGGACTTATTCCGATTACCGCATTATGCTCGAAAAGGAAAAGAGCATCGACGCGGTGACGGTCGCCGTGCCGGATCACCATCACGCCCCCGCCGCGATGCGCGCGATGCACGAGGGCAAACATGTGTATGTCGAAAAGCCGCTGACGCACACCGTTTGGGAGGCGCGGCAAATGACGCTGGCGGCGCGCAGGTACGGCGTCGCCACGCAAATGGGAAACCAAGGGCATTCCGGCGAAGGCATCCGTGAGCTTTGCGAAATGATTTGGTCTGGCGCGATCGGAAACGTGTCGGAAGTCCATTGTTGGACTGATCGTTCCAAAGGCTGGTGGGCGCAAGGGCAGGTGCGCCCGCCCGGCTCCGATCCGGTCCCGCCATATTTGAATTGGGACAATTGGCTTGGGCCGGCACCCGAGCGGCCGTATTTGCACGACTGGCCGAAAGACCTTCAGACGAGGCTTGCGAAATCCGTTTATCATCCGTTTGCGTGGCGCGGTTGGTGGGACTTTGGGTGCGGCGCTTTGGGTGATATGGCTTGCCATATTATGGATTGTCCTCAAATGGCTTTAAAACTCGGGCCGCCGGAGACGGTGGAAATGGTTTCATCGTCGGAACGGGTGCCGGAAATGCCGCCGGTGATGTCCATACTGCGGTATTCGTTCCCCGCGCGCGGCGAACTGCCGCCCTGCAAGCTGATGTGGTATGACTCCGGCCAGAAACCGCCGCGCCCGTCCGAATTGGAAGCCGAACACCTCGACAGCAATGGAGCGCTCTTTATCGGTGACAAGGGCAAGCTCATTTGCGGCGTCTATGGCGCAAAACCGCAATTGTTGCCCGAATCGAGCATGGCGGATTACAAGCGTCCAGCGAAGACCATCCCCCGCGTGCCAGGCAACGATCCGCATCTGGACTGGATTCGCGCGTGCAAAGGGGGCCCGGCGGCATGCTCCAATTTCAATATTTCCGGCCCGTTCACTGAATGGGTGTTACTCGGTAACCTTGCCATCAGGCTGAATAAAAAGATCGAGTGGGATTCCGAAAAGCTCCGGGTCAAAAACGCGCCGGAGGCCGAAGAATTGATTCGCGGGAGCTATCGTCACGGCTGGAAGATTTAAATAAGTGTGGACACGCGGGAGAACGAACCGATGTTCCTCTTCCGCCGACTCAACTAATCGTGGGTATTTGCCGATAAAAATACCATGATTAAGATCATTCGCCAGGTTTGCAAGAAGGCCGGATGCGAGCCGAAAGACCTTATTATCGAGTGGACGCCCACGAAGGGGGCCCGCTTGGTTGGAACAAGCCCTGACGGCGCAAAGACATACCTGAATGTCCTGGCGCGCCTTGATCATATTGCGCAGGCGATTTACTTGTGCGTCAACGGGCAGGAGCATTTGTACCCAAAATATCAGCAGCAACAGGCTGAAGCAGAAGCCAGGCTCAAAGATCGCAAGGTCCAGAACACCGCCAAAACCGAACAGTCCTTTGAAGATTGGCAGGAAGGTCTTGCGGAGGAAGCGGTCACAGAGCCAATTGAGAAAAATTGGCGCCAGCTCAAAACCGCCCGGGCGATCCTGCGCGCTTTTCCAAAACGCCCGTCGTCGGACGACATCATCGATCTTTATCAGCGGAACAAGACTCTCAACAGCCCTGAAGTAACGGCGTTGCTGGAAAAGAGCACCCGTTAGAATTTTCCGCCTCTTTTCTGAAATCTGCTGGCTTATGCCTTCGATGATTCGAACCATCACCCACCACCAATTTTAATTTGGCGAATGTAGAGGGAAGTCTTCGGTTTTCAGGCAGACTTTGCAAAGCCCGTCAATTCCTTGCTTATGGCGTCGCTCAACTGTTATTTACCCTTGGGAGTGCCGGAGGATTTGCAATCACTTCCACTGGAAACGTTCGTTCTCGACCGTCACGAGCTACAGTCACTTGCACAACCTGGCCGATCTTCCATTTAAGTCTATCATTTCTTGCCGCACTCGCACTTTGTACCAAATCAATTCCGTTAATCGCTAAAATACTATCACCGATTCGCAGTCCAGCGGTCTCGGCTTCGGCGTTTTGGATTCGTCTGATCACAAATCGATGCTCATATCCCATTCCCGTTTCAAATTCCAAACCTAACCGAGCCTGTGGAATGAGGAGCAAGACACACATAAAGCCCACGTTTTCTTCAGCTTTTGAATCAAAATTCCTCACGCTTTCGGGCGAATCGAGTATGAGAACGCCGTTCACGCCATCGTTCGCCGCCGCTGCAATTAGATAATTCTCGGCCTCTTCCATTGAACCAACGGGGTTTTCCCAATCTCGGTAGTCGGAGACGGGAATCGCGTCAATCGCGTGCACATCCTTGTGAAGAATCACCACGTCTTTTTCGGTGACCGGCCTATCGCACTTAATGTCCGAGATTTGCTCAAACTGCAATACGGGATTAAAAACGGCAGTCACCGGAACCGTAATTTCCTTCTCAGAATCGCGTCTCACTGTTACTTGAGCAACGTGACCAATATTCCACCCAGACGCCACCTCGCCAAACTTTGCCAGATTCGTAATTGCCGTACCGTCAACTGCTAGAATTTCATCTCCAAGTTTCAACCCGGCTTCTTGCGCCGAGCTTTCCGTAAACGACTTGATTTTTAGCTTTGGTTTCGATTCAACCATAAGAGATGTATTCGCGCTTTGATGAAGGCCGGCCAGTGCCTGCGGTTTTTCAATGTCAATCACAACACCTAAACGGGCCTTTGATAATCTGAATCTGGGAAATTGTTCAACTTCCTTTTGCACGCCGTACTTTTTTGAAAGCGTGTCAAATGTCTGTCGCGCATCAAAGCAGCTTTTAATATTTGCGGGTTTGTCTCGGAAGCAGAGAATGTTATTCGCGGTACTGGGTTTTGCAATAACTTGCGAGGTTGAAAAATAGACCCCATTTCCATGCCCGATAGGAACATAGCCGCCGGTAGTAATTGCTGTGGAACGATCATATTCGCTGCTACTTTGCCCCAAGGCGAAGTAACGAAAGCCGTGCCCTAGAGAAACCTCGGCGCAGCGTAACAAACAAAGCTCAACGGCTCGCTGACCGGATGTATATCCATTACCGGCAAACGCGATAGTAAACTGATTACGTGACGTTTGCGCTTCCGCGAACCCCCCGGTAAAACCCCGTTGTTGATATTGAGTGGCACAACCGATTAAAAATACCGCAGTAATTATTCCAGATAAGAGTAACCGTTTCATGATTTTGTTTTGTTGGCTGCCACGAATTGTTGAATAAAGGGAGCGCGACCCAACGCTCCTCGCCGAAGGCACCGCGAGGCGCCCGTGCGAAAAAACGTCGAGACACCCGACTGGGCTTGTTATTTACATAATGAGTTACACCGTCTTTTTACCCTGAATCTCCAAAGACGCAAGATTTTCCATGGCGGCAAAACGAGTTGAGAATTTAAAATTTTTATAAGTCCGATGCACAGACAATCCGCAGGGTGAATTTTGCGAACGATCGCCAAAATCGAGGAAAGGCCCGCCTTTCGCGATTTCGCAGTTCTCCATTGACAATTATTGGCGCAAACGGTCTGATTGCCGCATTGCCTAATAGTCAAACAAACATGAACGAGAACTTATCTTCTGCGGGAACTCCTCAAATTCATTCTCACCGTCTTCTCTGGGCCGGTTTTATGGCCATTCTCGCCGAAGGAGTCGGCTTCGCTGTGCGCGGGGGCATCCTCGGCCAATGGGCCCAGCAATACGGTTTCACCAATACAGAATTGGGTTTGATCACCGGGGGTGGATTGACCGGGTTCGGCGTCATTATCATCATTTCCAGTTTGATCGCGGACAAAGTCGGCTACGGCACATTAATGGTCAGCGCGTTTGTGCTGCACCTGCTGTCGGCTGTGGTGACGCTGGCGGCGGGGATGGCTTTTGCATCGGGCGGAAAACCGGCGGCCCTGCACTGTTTGATCGTGGGAATGTTTCTTTTCGCGATGGGCAATGGACTGTGCGAGGGAGTCGCCAATCCGCTGGTTGCGTCGCTCTTTCCAAAGAAAAAGGCGCATTACTTGAATATTCTCCACGCGGGCTGGCCGGGGGGATTGATCCTTGGAGCGCTGGCTTCCTACATTATGTCCGGAGGCGACAACCCCGTTAGTTGGAAAGTTCAGATGTGCCTGTTCCTGATTCCGGTTGCCATTTACGGTATCATGCTTTTGGGCCAGAAATTCCCAAAATCCGAGGCGAAAGAACACGGCGTCAAATACAGGGACATGCTAAAAGAGCTGGGCATGGGCGGGGCGTTGATTCTCTGTTTTCTCCTGGCGCTGTGGTTGCATGATCTCGCGGGTGGCCTGGGACTCCCCGAATATCTGGGCTGGGTGGGCGGCGCGATTTTGCTCCTGGTATTCGGAGTCGTGACGGGCTTTTCACCGGGATATTTTCTCATGGTTGTGCTGTTGCTGATTCACTCGATGCAGGGATACGTCGAGCTCGGGACGGATTCGTGGGTCAGCAAAATCACCGGGGCGATACTGACTTCGCCGCGCACCGGACTTTTGGTATTTATTTACATCCAGGGATGGATGTTTGCCCTTCGCTTCTTCGCCGGGCCAATCGTTCACAAAGTTTCACCGTTGGGGCTGATGTTTATCAGCACAATCCTTGCGTCAATCGGTTTGATGCTTCTGGGCCACGCGGACTCGGCGGTATTCTGTGTTGTTGCGGGCACGATCTATGCAATCGGCAAGACTTTCATGTGGCCGACACTGTTGGCGGTGACGTCTGAACGCTTTCCAAAAGGCGGAGCCATCACGATCGGCGCAATGGGCGGCGCTGGAATGTTGTGCGCGGGATTGCTCGGTGGCCCTGGAATCGGCTTCAATCAGGATAATCACGCCGCCCGGCAACTGATGGCGGAGCATCCGGACGCTTACCAGCGTTATGCGGCGGAAACGCCCAACTCATTTCTAATTTTTCAGACCAGAGGACTTGACGGCGCGAAAGTCGGCGTCCTGGACGATAACGGCGCGGACCTTGCCAAGTCCCTCGCGCAACATCCGGACGATCCGAGCCTCGCGAAGCTAAACGCATGGTGGGCCACGGCGAAGACCACCGCGAAAACGGATGAGCCCATTGTGACGAACGCCGAACTCCACGGGAGCAAGATGGCATTGCAAATTACAGCGAGGATTCCGCTGGTGCAGGCATTTCTGCTCCTGTGCATCTTGATCTATTTCAGGTCCAGGGGCGGCTACAAGCAAGTCCACATCGAAGGGGAAGGAACAGCCGCGCGGGAAGTGGCCTAGCGTTAGCTTAATAGCGCGCGGCAGGCGGCTCTCAACGGCTCAAGGTTCTTTTTCGAGCGGGCTTCGATGTAACAGCGGAACACCGGCTCCGTCCCGCTTGCGCGGAACGCGACCCATTCGCCATTCGGCAAGAGAAACTTGTAGCCGTCAACGGTGACATATTTTTCCACGGGGAATGAGCCGATTTTCGTCAGGCCGCCCGACAGGCGCGACAACAACTCCTCTTTTTTGGCTGGGTCAATATGAATATTGATTCGTTCCGTAAAAAAAGCTCCGCCCAGCTTAGTAATCTCCTTGAGAATCGCGCCAAGCGGTTTTCGCGCCGCGGCAACCAACTCCGCCATCAGCAAACAGGCGAGAATGCCGTCTTTTTCGGGAACATGTCCCTGCACACTCAATCCGCCGGATTCTTCGCCCCCAACGATGACCGGTTCGCGTTCCATAATCGCGCCTACATATTTGAAACCGACGGGCACTTCATAAATCTTCACGCCAAAATGAGCCGCAACCGCATCGACTTGATGACTGGTCACCACGGTTCGGACGGCTGCGCCTTTCCAGCCTCGATGTTTCGCCAAATGATAAAGAGTCAGCGCCAGAACCTGGTTCGGAGTAATCCATGTGCCGTCGGAATCGATAACACCGAAGCGGTCGGCATCACCATCAGTCGCCAATCCCAGGCGGGCTTTTCCGCTACGCACCAACCGAATCATTTCCGTCAAATGGCCGGCGCTCGGTTCCGGCGGATGTCCGCCGAACATGGGATTTAGGTCCTCGTGCAGCACGGTTAAGTTCGCGCCGGCTTCCGCAAGCAAGATATCGAGATAACCGCGTCCGCACCCGTGCATCAGATCGACAGCAACTTTTAGGCGGGCCTTCTTAATCGTGGAAAATTCGACCAGTTTGCGAATTTGTTTAAAATATTCGGCTTGCGGATCGATATTTTTGCACTCGAACGTTCCGACAATGGCGGATTTAAAACTCCAATTTTCCCGCTGCAACCGGGCGATGGTTTCTTCAATCGGCTTGGTGGTTTCCGGCGGCGCTCCGGCGCCATCGAAACGTGAAACCTTAAATCCCGAATACTCCGGCGGATTATGGCTCGCCGTAATATTTACGCCGGCGAGGGCCTTGCGTTTGCGAATGGCAAAGGCCAGCACGGGCGTCGGGGTATCGCGATTGCCGATGAGGGGAGTCAAACCGTTGGCGGCGAAAACTTCCGCGACGGCCAGTGCGAAGTCCCGTCCAAGAAAGCGACAGTCGTAAGCGAGGAGGACGTTGGGATCGCGCCCGTGAATTTCAGACTTGGGATTCTTGAGTTCGGCCTTGAGATAATCAGCCACAGCCTGGCTGGCGAGGCGAACATTATGGAAAGTGAAATCGCGCGCGATAAGAGAGCGCCAACCCGCCGTGCCGAATCGAATTACAGGATGATTCGCCATAGTTCCCTCACCTTGGTTTCTAATGTTTCCAGTCGAAGGCGTCCTTCTTCAAGGCGTAGATGTAGCCGATGAAAAGGATTAGCATGAAGCAGAGCATCGAGCCGAGCATCCGGCCCGGGTGGTCCGCCACCATCTTTCGAAAATTGACCGCCCACGGGTAGAGAAATACGACCTCGATATCGAACAGAATAAAAAGCATCGCTACGAGGTAGAATTTTACGGACAGGCGGGTGCTTCCCTCGCCAACCGGCAACATGCCGCATTCATAAGCCATGTCTTTGACGCGCGACCGGCGTCCGCGCTTGCCGATCAGCACGGAAAGCACCAGGGTGCCAGCGGAAAACCCGACGGCAACAATCAGGAGCAAAATCACCGGTATATACTGCATCAACTGTGAGACAGGCTCGTCCATGCGGAAAAATTAGGCGGGCGGGAAACTCTTTGCAAGTGGGGAGTTGGACCAACAGTAACGGTTAAAACTTATGCCGGGCCATCTGGACAACGATTCGAATGCCTTCCCCAAGGGCCAGCAGAAGCATGGCGATCCCCGAGCCGTGCTCCATTTTCAGAAGGGTGCCCTGGGTAAATTTTCTATGGCCGCGCGAAACCGCGTAGCTCAACCCCGCAAACCAAAGGCCCACCCCCACCCCGACTCCCGCCACGCAGGAGATCACTCCTTTTCGCGAAGCGGGAACCCAATCGCGCGCATGAAAATGGGCAGCCAGCACAATCCAGAACAGGAACACCCCCGGGTTTGCCATCACGCGGACGAAGCCGATGCCAAACGCCGAATGCGGATGCAACTTGCTTTTGAATCGCTCCTCCACCCGCGAGATCGCCGGAATGCTGCTGGTCTTCAGAAAGCGGACGCCGAGGTAAAGCATGAAGACAAAACTGATCAATTCCAGGGCGGCTTTCATCCCTCTGCCGTCAAAAAATGAAGCGAAGCCCGTGAAGGCCAGGGCGCAATAAATGAGTTCCATGACGGTGGCGCCCGCCCCAATAAGCATTCCCCAAAGCAAGCCGGAACGCGCCCCCTCGTTAATGATTGTGACGTTGACCGGGCCCACCGGCACAGAAAGGATGAATCCGCTGATAATTCCGGTCAAAGCGGCGAGAATCAAGGGGTGTTGGTCGAACATGTCAGGGGGTGGGACCGGTTTCTTCTTCGTCGTCTTCTTCTTCCTCAATCTCGTGGCGGACTTTGCGGGAAATCCGGGGACGGATAAATCCGTAGAGCAGGTACAGGATGAAAATGATCGGCAGAATGATCGGTAATATTAGTCTCCAGAGGATCACCAGCGCGGCGGCGAAAATAATCGTAATAATCGTTTTGGGAAATGTGCGTCGCGCGCGCAAATCCAGTGTCTTGAAAGACGGGTATTTCACCTCGCTCACCATCATCACAGAAAGGAACAGCAGCACGCCGGGAAGGATGAAGCTCCACGGAGGATGAGCCAGGTCGCGATCCGTTTGGTCCCCCCAGAGAAGGAAAAGCGTCAAGGAGGCCACCAGGCCTGCGGCCGCCGGAATCGGAAAACCGAGAAATTCCTTGCCGCCTCCCCCGCCTGACATCGCGGCGAGACAATTGAAGCGAGCCAGCCGCAAGGCCCCGCAAATAAGGTAAATGGAGGCGATGAACCAGCCGATTTCCGGTTGATTCGAGAATACCTGGCGCAGAACCACTCGATGTATTAGAAAAGCCGGCGCCGCGCCGAATGAAATCAAATCCGCCAGGGAATCGAACTCCCGGCCAAACGCGCTTTCGACGCCCCCCATGCGAGCCAGCCGGCCATCGAGCAAATCAAAAATGCAAGCCAGCAAAATGAAAGCCAGGGCGATCTTGATGTCCCCTTGGGTGATTTTCGGTTCGACGATTCGCGTCAACGCCACAAAACCGCAAAACAAATTCCCCGCCGTCATCAGGTTCGGCAGGAAATAGATTTGCAACGCGGGCGCCTGCTTTTCCGGTCGGGGTTCCATAAATCAAGCTTTGGCGGCGACGACTGTTTCGCCGCCCACAACTTTCTGGCCGACGTTCACTTTGAGTTGGTAAGTCAAGGGCAGAAAAAGGTCGCACCTTGAACCGAATTGGATGAGGCTGATGCGCTCGCCACGACGCAGTTCGTCGCCTTGTTCAACAAACGGAACAATGCGCCTTGCCAGGACGCCCGCTATCAATTTCAGTCCGATTTTTTCCCCCGGCGTTTCCACGGAGTTGAATTCTATAAGTACATTTTCGTTGAAGGCGGCGCAATCAGACTTCAGCGCGCTCATGAATTGCCCGTTGGTGCGTGTGACGCCGGCGATCTTGCCACTGATGGGGGCGTTCTGAACGTGAATATCGATCACCGACAGAAAAATGGAGACGCGATGACACGGTCCGCCGGTGACTTTGGATTCGGTCAGTTGCTCAATGAGATCGACTTTGCCGTGTCCGGGGGCAACGACCAGTCCCGGGTCCTGCGGAGTGCGGGCGTTCGGATCGCGAAAGAAATAAAACGTGAACAATGCGAAAAGCAGCCAAAGCGTCGCCACCACGATGGCGGCCCACCGTTCTATTCTCAAACAGCCGCCAATGGCGGCGAGCGCGCACGCCAGGATCAAGGCCACAAAAATCAACTTCAGGGCAGCGTGCCGCGCTTTGCCAGCATGTTTCATCTCGCTAGCTTAAGTTTAAGGCACGACAACCCGCAAGACTTTCGGAAGCACCGAAAACGCCGCGGGCAATTCACCCACGTTCTCGCCATCCACCTGCAATATAACGGGACTGGAGCTTTTCAGGCTGACCGTCGGCGATTGCAGATGCCGGACGGGACAAAACCGATACAAACTTCCCGACGCGATGCCCAAAGCAATCTGGACGGCACGGAGCGACGTCACTTTTTCAATCACGCAGATGTCGAGCAATCCATCCCGCAAACTCGCCGAGGGAAACACCGCAAAGCTTCCGCCGTAGAACCGCCCGTTGCCGACCATCACCATTTCACCGGAAACGCTCTCTCCGGCCTCAACCGTTATGACCGGCTGCTTTTCCCTCACCGCCCGAACTCCCGCCCACGCATACGCAAACGGCCCGATTTTTTTCTTCAATTCCCAACTAACAAGCGCGATGGCGCGTGAATCAAGGCCCGCTCCCGCCAGTTGCAGAAAATAGCGCGTCTCGCGCTTTCCTTCACGTTGAAATTCCACTTTTCCCAAGTCGATTGCCTTTTCGTTGCCAAGGGCAATGGCCTTCGCGACGACTGGCAGACTTCGCGGCAAACCCAATTCCCGGGCGAAAACGTTCACCGTTCCCAACGGCAGTATGCCCAATCGAGATTTCTCAAACCCTCCCGGAACATCGCCGATGCCATTGACAACTTCATTGGCGGTTCCATCGCCGCCGGCTGCGACGACCGTGCCGAAGCCTTCGCGGACGGCTTGAGCCGCCAAACTGCGGGCGGCGCCGGGGCCGGTTGTGCGGCGGAGGACACAATTTGGGTACAGAGATTCCAGCTTGGAGCAAAAGGCCGTGGCCTTCTCTCCGCGCGCGGAGGGATTGAAGATGATGCAGGTCTGCACCTCCAACCCGATTAAGCGGCCATCGCGGCCGAACCTATGGCATTCGTCAAAACACTGGATACTTGCTCAAGTTCTGTCATTTGTTGAGAAGAAAGAGAGAGTTTTATTCCCTCGGTCGGAAACCACGCTTTGCACATGACGGCCAGTTCGGTTTGAAGGAGCTGGACCAGGAATTCGGAGCGGGCGGCGCCGCCGGAAATCAGAATCCTGTTCACTGTCTTTTCGCGCTGGTGTTCGAAAAAGTCAATCGACGCCCGCAATTCGCGCCCAAGAGCGGCAACCAACGGCTGCAAATGCGGCTCAACTTCCTGCGGCATGCCGACTTTTATGCCTTCGGCTTCCGCATAGGTGATATTCATCGCCTCGGACAACCCGCTGGTCAGCCTGTCGCCGCCCAATTCCACAGAGCGGCTCAAGCACAATTCACCCTCATGGAGTATGCTGATGCTGGAAGTTTTGAAACCCAGATCCACCAGCGCCACCGTATCTTTGGCGAAGATTTCCGGCTGTGAAAATTCGAGGGCATTCGTGGGACCGAGCAGGGCCAGGGTGATTTGATTGGGAATCAAGCCCGCGGCTTTGATGGCGGATTCCAGCGTGACAAGAAATTCGCGACGGGCGCCGCCGACCCAGACTTTGTATTTGGTGACACCGGCCTTGGCTGGCTCGGTCGAGGGTTTCCCCTGGGGCGGCACGATGAAGCAGTCAAAAATATGGTCGCGCAGATCTTGTTGAAGATAATTTTTGGAGTTGAACTTGAGCATTTGGCGCATTTCGGCCGCGGGCATCAAGGGAAACTCGGTGGTGCGCAGGACGGAGTCGTTGGCGCCAATGGTGACGGTCACCTGGCGGGTTTTGGGCTGCATCGCTTCGACGATCGCCTTGAGATGCTCGGCAAGAAGCCCCTGCGGGAGCGCCTTGTCATAGACGGGAGCGTCCTGGACTGTGAAGCGGGCCAGGCTAAGGCCATCGTCTTTGCGATCCAGAAGCACGGCTTTGGTGGTTCGGGTGCCAAGGTCAATTGAGAAGATTTGGTCCCGTTTCTTATTATTATTGAAGAGGTTTGTCATAAGTTCTTTTTGTCATCTTTCGGTACTGCCCGGAAGGAGTTTAATACGCGACTGAACGCGAGTTTTTGTTTGTCGAATGCAGCTTCATCGCAGGAAAACGTAAATTCAGCGCTGCCTTCCGGGTAGGCAACATAGGCGTCGCGACTGTGCAACATGAGGCCGCCGCTTGCGGGACGGAATAGATCGAAGGAGTAGGCCGGGCCAAAATCAGTGTAGGAGACGGTTGACTGCACCAGCGACGCTTCCGGGTTTTTGGCGGCAACCTCATCGCGCAGTTTTTCTTGTTTGGGGAGGGCGCCTGGGTAATTGGTGGTGAACTGCGCGGTAATCACACTGCCACCGCTCTCGGATGTGAAGACGACGGACTCGGAATCCGGGCGGACGGCGGTCCCGTATCCTTTTGGCATGACAACGGAAAATCGCCGGTCGTCGATTTGGATGAGAAGAACGTTTTCGCGGCCACCCTCGGCGACGGTTATTGTGGCGGGGGTTGCCCTGAAGGCCTGGGCCATCAACGGAGGACACATTGCCAGTGTCCACATCATTGTTTGTATCAAGACAACGCGCGCCATGGTTCAAAAATTCGCGGCTGTGGTGCCTACTGGCAGCGTTGCCCATTGCGACCGAATGATATTGATGACCCTCGGCGTCAACGGCGGAAGGTCAGAGGGATTGTTGAAATTGTTATCAAAGGTCCAATCCCGGGTCGGTGGATTATAAACCGTTCCGGTTCCCGGCCACGCGGCGTTGGCAATTTGACTGGGAAACATCTCGACCATTGAGCCATTATAATAGAAATTGAGGCCGCTCCAGCTCTCCAGAAACCGCGGAAAGTTTTCCACTCCTCCGCTGTAGGTGCTTCCGTTGGAGGGAACATTTCCCGTCAAGAAAGCGGCGTTGACCGTGTCCGCTGTGGCGGTGCGACTGCTGAGACTCAACGAACTATTGGCTGGATTCCAAGCGGGGGACAAAATGGTGATCGCGTCGGCAAACACCGCGCTCGGAAGGGTATTGGCGGTATTCGAGGTTTGCAGGGACATGGTGGTTCCATTGCTGGATACGTTCCAGTTGCCGACAATGTAAGCCGGGTCGGGGGTGGCAACGGAAAGGCCGTTGGGAGGAAGAGTGGCGCCGTTGGTCAAAACAACTCCGGGGAGGGCGATCTGAATATAGTTGGTGGAATAAGTGATGTTCGTAATGATCCCCGTGATGTGCGCATAGGTGTAGCCGGTAATGCCGGTGTAGATGTAGCCGGTAATCAGATTATAAGTGTAGCTGACGATTGCGGAATAATGGTACTTTCCTCCGCTCTGGGTATAACTCCCCACATAGCTTCCGGAAGTTGGTTTGGTTGAACTGGTGGTGGAGGTCGTGTTGGTGGTCGCCGGTGGGACGTAGGTTCCGGGCGTGGGAGGATTATTCCAGCCGGACACTGTCGTCGTCGTTGTTTCGGTGTTCACCGGAGGAAAATAAGTGCCCGCCCCTGGGTAATTTGAACTGGTCGTCGTCAGCGTGTTCGTCGCAATTGGTGGCACGTAAGTGCCCGACGTTGGGTAGCCGGTCGTCGTCGTGGTGCTCGTATTTGTTGTGTAAGAAATGTTGGTGACAATTACGATGTTGGTGAGCGACCTCTCGTCAACAACATAGACCGAACTGATGTCAGCCAGTGAGCTGCCCCGCTGGCTTTGCAATAGGGGCCGCAAAACGGTGTTGGTCGCGCTCCAACTCCGGAGGTTTCCCACGTTGATATCCACCGGTTCCACAGTTTGTCCCTCGCGCTGGTCGTCAAACGAGCCGTTCGTGGAAACAAAGTTAGCCCATTGGCTGTTGGAAATGGTGGTCGCCCGGCCATTGATATCGACTCCGCTGGTGACCGTGATCGCGTTGCCGTTGCTGATGGTGATGATCAGGTCCACCTGGTTGAAAAGGCGGTTGGTTCCGGCCGCCGAGCTTGGCGCTTCGCTTGCCGGCGGCACTTGCAATATTGACAAGACGTTTTGGGCGATATTGGTGGCTGTCCCGGACGTGTTGGTTCCGACAGGAAGATTCAACGGGTTGACGCCGCTGACGTGGTTGGCGCCATTGAACTGGACGGTGCCCGCGCTCTGGCTAGTGGGGTCGGATGGATCTTCCGTGAGATAAATGTTGCCCGATGACGAGACGTCGCCCGAGAACGTCAAAGTCACCGCATTTGGCGCAAGATAAATGTTGTTGTTGCCATGAACCAGGCCGGCAATGGTCATATTGGCTCCGGGGTCAATTTCCATTGTGTCCTGGTAAAAGATCGCGAACTGAAAGATGGGAATCTGGCCAAAAGTGATCTTCTGGCCGACCGTGCTGGAAATGCCGTACATGGACGTGTTGTTCTTGGCGGTGGCAATGATATCGTAGGTGGCGCCGATGGATTGCAAGCCCGCGTAGGGCGGGCCCAGGGTATTGGTTGTGCTGCTGCTGACCCGGCTGACAAGGATGGTATTGGCGGAAGTGCCGCCGCTGAACGTATAATTTGTCCAGTAAGGATTATCACTGGCGATGGGAACAAGACCGCCATAGGTGGAGGTTTGGCTGAGAACGACTCCCTCTCCGTAATCCTGGTCATCCTGCACCATTGCCGAGAGGGCCTTCTCCGTGGCCGCCTCGGCGGCGTAGGTTGTGGTGAAGTACTCACTGTTGCGGGCCGTAACCGTTGAATTTTCATTGGCCCAACTCATCAGGCTCGCCAGCATGAGGAGACCTCCGGTTGCCAGCGTCATCACGGCAATGATCGCCCAACCTCTTTCCTGCGCGCGCTTTTTGGGGAGTCTTAAATTCATGGTCTGTTCCTTGATGCAATGGTTGAGATAATCTGGTAAAAATCCACCGCGCTGCCAGGGGCGATTTCGATTTGTGGATTCTGCAGTTTGGTAAAGGAGAGATACACTTGGATGATCGGAGTCGAGATCGCATTGGTAAGAACATTTCCCAAATAATCCGTTTCCGTGAAAATCGAGTTGTCATTGGTGATCGGATTCGCCGAAACCATGTCGAAATCGCCAAAATTGGAACCAGTGTAATTGGTCCGCATCAGCATGTTGCTCGTCGAGTCGTAATAATAAAGAATCCACGGAATGTTAGTGCCGCCATTGGTCGTCCCTATCCAGATTTTCAGCGCGTTTCCCATTTGGTTGCTGTTGGCGGTTGCGTTGGTAAAACCGGACAGACTCCCGTTGCCGACATAATTGGAAGCGCCGGCCCGAATGTCTGATTCCAACCTGCCCAGCGCCCTGCCCGCGTCTTCGCTCGCGCTGAGCCATATTTGCTGGCGGTCGAACATGGAAAGTCCAAAGAGATTGCACATGACAATCGACCCGATGAGGATGACCAGGGTGGCCATGACGACCAGTGACTCCGCCAGCGTAAAGCCGCTCCGGCGCCCCACGACCTCCCGGTTGCGCAACCCTGTTTTCATAGATCGGGACCGCGCAAAACCGCCATGGTGTTGGTGAAGACGCCCATGCCCATAAAGTTCCAGACACAGTCCACACGAACCATCAGGTAGGGTGGATTTGTGGAAAGCTGGGTGACTGTCGCGAAATTTGTTGCGTAAACGAGGTTTGTCCCATTACTGGGCATTCCCAAGGCATTAGTTTCGACAGCGACTAGCGTGGGGTTGAATATATTTGTCACCGATTCGCCCGAGATGACCCACTGTGACCCCACAATGCGCTCCATTTGTTTCATGGCCGTAGCGCTCGCCGCCAGGGAATAGGAGGAAAACTGGGCGCGGCGCGAAGCCGCTGTGTAACCTTTAAACATGCCCGCCATGACGAGCGCGGCAATGCCCATGGCTACCGCAACCTCAATCAACGTGAAGGCATGCCAATTCTTTCTCTTCGCCACCGGCTGGCCCGTTTGAATGGCTGAACCAACTCTCATTTATGTATTAGTAAGTTCACTCAAGAACACCCCTCCTGAGAGCAGTTTGCAGGCCACCGCCTTAAGGCGGCCTGTTTTCCGGCTCTGACGCAGCCCCGGAAAGCTCGACTCCCCTCAAAAAAGCCGCTATTTTGCCAGGATGCGGCGCGCATTCAAAGAATGGGCCATAGTCGTCGATGCCCTTTCCCGTGGGGAACAGATCGTCATTTTTCGCAAAGGCGGGTTACGCGAGGGGCGGCTTGGCTTTCAAGTCGAATATCCCGAGTTCTGGCTCTTTCCCACCCTTTTCCACCAACAGCGCGATTCCGTCATTCCAACCGCCCAGACGCGTTTCGACGAATTAGCGCCGAATTTTCCTCCGCCAGGCATCTTGCGCGTGGAAGTTTTTGCCCAAGTCGCGGCCTGGCGGCTGTTGGAGGATTTGGACAGCGCGCGGCGTTTGCGCGGCCAGCACATCTGGCACGACGAAGTCATCGAGGAACGCTTCGATTGGGGGCGTTCAAAACAGATTCACGCGCTTGCCGTCAGAGTGTTTCGCCTGCCCCACCCCGTCGAACTTCCAATGCGAGACTCTTATGGCGGATGCAAGTCGTGGATCGAATTGGAGGAAGAAATCGGCATCAGAGGCGCGCGGCCGGCGCTTGATGATGCGGCATTTGCGGCAAAACTGGAGGCTTTCCAAAACGCCCTGGGACCTGTTGCAAACCCGGCGGCTGTGCTTTAGATTTCTGACTGGGAACGCAAGACATGAATTCACCAACGCTCATTCTGGCCTCAACCTCGCCTCGCCGTGCTGACTTGTTGCGGCAGCTTGGCTTGGAATTTAAAGTAGTCCCCAGCAACATTCCTGAAGTCGAGGGCGGCGCGTTGAGCGCGGGAGAGGTCGCGCAGATCAACGCTTACCGCAAGGCCCGCGCCGTTTCCAAAAAATATCCCGACGCCGTTATTTTGGGAGTGGACACAGTTGTGGTTGCGGCGGATCGTCTTTTCGGCAAGCCTGCGACGTTGCGTGAGGCTGAACAAATGTTAATGGCCCTCCAGGGCAGGCGCCACCAGGTTGTCACAGGTGTTTGCTTGATTCATCTCCGCGCCCATCACCAGAAGGTATTTTCCGAATATACCGATGTGACTTTTCGGCCCCTGACTCTGGAGCAAATCCGCCACTACCACAGCCAGACCAATCCCCTGGATAAAGCCGGCGGTTACGGAATCCAGGAACAGGGCGACGTGCTGGTCGAAGCGATTTCCGGCTCTTTCACCAACGTTATCGGCCTCCCGCTGGAACGATTCGAGGCGGAATGGGCGGCATTCGCGGAGCCGGTCATGGCGTAATAACCGCCGTGCGAAAATACTGGCACGTCATCAAAATCGGTTTCGCCAACACCCTGGTGTATCGCTTCAATTTTTTCATTCGCGCCGCCTTCGGATTGGTCCCGTTGCTGGCGACCATCTATCTGTGGCGCACAGTTTACCACGGGCAAAGTTCCTCCAACGTCGCCGGCTACACGCTTTCGGGAATGATCTCCTATTACTTGCTCGTCACGCTGGTGGACACTTTCACCGCCGTGAACGAGGACGACTGGCAGATCGCGGCGGACATCAAGGACGGCAACATCAGCCAATTCCTTCTCAAACCGATCAATTATTTGACTTACCGCCTCTGCCTTTTTTTCTCCGGCAAAATCATCTTTACCGCCGCCTCCCTGCTGCCAGTTGGTATTTTTATTTTCTGGCTTCGCAAGTACTTCGTGGCCCCGCCGGATGCCACGGCCCTGGCTTGCTCGGCTCTCTCCGTATTATTGACTGGACTGCTGCAATTCTTCATGTCGTACACAATGGCGCTGACGGCCTTCTGGCTGCTGGAAGTCTCGACCCTTATTTTCATCATTTTCGCCTTTGAATACATTGCCGGCGGCCATTTGTTTCCTCTCAACATCCTTCCGCCGGCAATCGAGCACGCCCTCAATTTCACGCCCTTTCCCTATCTCCTCTTTTTTCCCGTCAGCGTTTACCTCGGTCAGGCGCGGGGAGCGGCGCTTTGGCGGGGCCTTGCCACTCAGGCCGCATGGACCTTCTTCTTTTATCTGCTGGCCCGGATGGTTTGGAGCCGCGGCATCCGAAAATATTCCGCCGTCGGAGGATGAACCCGGAAAACCCCAACTTTCCCGCGCGCCTTCGCCGCTACGCCTCGATTTACGCGGCGCTATGGCGCAATTCTGTCGTCCGCGAAATGAGTTTCAAAAGCAATTTTTTGCTTTGGATCCTCGTCGAATTTTTATGGTTCGGCCTGCAACTCAGTTTCATCGGCGTCATTTATTTGCATACTGACCATATCGCGACATGGACAAAATGGGAGGTGATCATGCTCGTGGGCGCAAGCCACGTCATACAAGAAACCTTTCAAGCGTTCTTCCTCACAAATTGCACGGGACTCTCCGAATTGATCCGCACCGGCCGCCTGGATTTCATGCTGTTGCTTCCCGTCAACGTCCGCTTTTTAATCTCATTGCGGCAAGTGGACCTCGGCGGTTTTGTCAACGCCGCCTCGGGTTTGGCGGTAATGGTTTATGCCGCGCACAAAATGCACTGGGTGCCCTCGCCGTTGGAAATCATCGGCTTTGCGTTGCTGTGCCTCGTCGGAATCCTCATTCACTATTCGCTCATGTTCCTTCTTGCCAGCGTGGCGTTCTGGACCGTCCGCGCGCAGGGAATTGTCTGGGGTTACTACAGCCTTTTCAACCTCGCCCGCATGCCAGACGAAGCATTCCAGGGCTTTTTCCGGGCATTCTTCACCTTCGCAATCCCGATGCTGCTGGTGGTCAACGTCCCGGTGCGCCTTCTTCTCCACCGTTTGGAATCACCCGGCCAGATGTTCCTATTGCTCGGCGTTGGGTGCGTTTGTTTTGTGATTTCGGAACTGTTTTGGCGCTTCTCCATTCGGCGTTACACCAGCGCCAGTGCGTAACGACTGTTTTGCCGACGTCAAAACCGCGATCACTCCGAGGATTGCCGCCAGCACCAGCGTCGCGATGCAGAAAATCTCCGCGGGCAACGAAAGAGGACGCGGACTTTTCAAAAGCGTGATCAACGCCAACCCCACCAGCACCGTGTCACCCGCCAGCAAATACCATCGCGGGATACCAGGCGAAGTGGGGGTTGATGCGAGCGCCTGTTTTTGCACCAGCGAACGCACGCCCGCTCCCATCGGCGCTGGATTCGGCGGTGCGGGGGAAACCGTGCCGCTCTCTTTGGGATTGCGGCCCATCAACGTTCCCAAATCCCGTCCGAGCGCTTGTTTCGCCATGACATAAGCCTCTGAAAACAGCGCGCCGCTGACAATCTTTTTCTGATCCTCAAAAATGGCGAACTGGACATTCCATTGCCTCGCCGTTATGCTTTAAGCCGTGATTTTAACTAAAGTTTTGCTCCTGAAAATCCTGCTGGGATTCGGCCTCGGTCTGATTATCCTCGCGCTTTTGTGAAGCCGTTTGGATACGTTTTCGATCCCCTCTTTTTGTTGAGTTGCGCGCTTTACGCCGCGAACCGGTGGTTGATCAAACCTCATTGTCACATTGCGTTCTTCCATAACTGGTTCAACGACACGCTTCTCATCCCCTGCGCGTTACCCGTCGTTTTGTTGATCCAGCGCTGGCTTGGCATTCGCGGCCGTGACTCCGCTCCGACCTTCGCCGAAGTGGCTGGTCACGTCATCGGCTGGTCCATCCTCTTTGAACTCATCGGCCCCCATATCCTGCCAACCACCGGCGACCCCTGGGACGCCGTCTCCTACGCTTGCGGCAGCGCGGTTGCCTACGGATGGTGGCGCCTCGCCTATTCGCGTCCGGCGAGGGACGCCGCCAATTTCGATTGGCTGGCGCCGCACTATCGCTGGATGGAATGGCTGCTGGCCGGGCGAAAATTGCAGCGATGCCGCGCGACATTTCTTTCCACGATCCCGCCTCCGCGCCGCGCGCTGGTCGTTGGCGAAGGCCACGGCCCGTTCGTCGCAGCCCTTTTAAAAGCCCATCCCAACGTCCAATGCACCTGTGTCGATGCCAGCGCGCGCATGTTGGAAGCCGCGAAAAACCGCCTTCGCGCCGCGAACCTTTCCGACGCCCGCGTCGAATTCATCCATGCCGACATCCTGAAATGGAACGCCGCCCGCCAATACGACTTGATCGCCACGCATTTCGTCCTCGATTGTTTCCGCCCGGATCAACTCGACCGTGTTTCGACCCAACTGGCCTCCATGGCCGCCCCCGGCGCAAATTGGTTATTGTCCGATTTCCAGGAGCCATCCGCCGGCCCCGCCAAATGGCGCGCGCGCGCAATTCTGGAAATGATGTACCTTTTCTTCCGCTGGGCAACGGCACTGCCCGCCTCCAAACTCACGCCGCCCGACGAATTTCTAGCCCGCCGCGGCTTTTCGTTAAGCCGGCGCAAAACCTTCGACTGGGGTTTGCTGCACAGCGACCTCTGGGTCTTGCCGAATAGCAAATGACAAATTCAGATTCGGGCATTCTTTTCCTTGTTCAAACCTCATCTTCGCATTAAGTACGAAATACATGCAAAACTCGAAAACACCCGCCGCCGGCATCACTTCCGCCCCGTTCGGGAACTTGCCGGATGGCACGCCCGTCGCCATTTATACCCTCAAAAACAGCAATGGCGTTGAGGCGCGTGTTTGCACTTACGGCGGAATCCTTGTCTCCCTCCTGGCGCCCGACCGCAACGGAAACCTAGGAGACATCGTCCTCGGCTACGATCATTTGCGCGGCTACCTGGAGAAAAACCCCTATTTCGGCGCGCTCGTCGGACGTTGCGCCAACCGCATCGCCGGCGGCCGCTTCACGCTCGAGGATAAAACCTATTCCCTCGCCATCAACAACGGCCCAAACTCCCTCCACGGCGGCCTCAAGGGTTTTGACAAAGTCATTTGGCAGCCGACATTGGCCCACGTTGCCACCGGGCCCGCGCTGGAACTGTTTTATTTGAGCAAAGCCGGCGAAGAAGGCTATCCCGGCAACCTCGAAGTCAAGACAACCTACAGCCTGGCCGATGACAACAGTTTGCGCGTCGATTTTGAGGCTTCCACCGACCAGCCGACCATTGTCAATCTGACGCAGCACTCCTATTTCAACCTCGCGTGCCAGGGCGATATCCTTGGACATCAAATGCAAATTGAAGCGGATCGCTTCACTCCTGTGGATTCCAACCTTATTCCCACCGGCGAACTCAGGCCCGTTCGTGGCACCCCCTTTGATTTCCACCAGGCGACCACCATCGGCGCCCGCATCGATCAGGACGAAGAGCAGATCAAATTGGGCCACGGCTACGATCACAACTTCATCGTCAATCATCCAATGGGCCGGCTCGATCGCATTGCCTGCGCTTCCGAGCCTGGGAGCGGGCGGATTCTTGAAGTTTTTTCAGACCTTCCCGGCGTGCAATTTTACACCGGCAATTTCCTCAATGGGACAATCACCGGAAAAGCCGGCACGGCCTATCACCCCCGTTGCGCCTTTTGTCTCGAACCGCAGTTTTTCCCCGATTCTCCGCACCACCCGAATTTTCCCAGCATCGTGCTCAAGCCAGGCCAGACGTACCGTCACTCAGTCATATATAAACTCTCCACCAAATGAACGATTCCCTAAAACTGACCCGCGATTGCGAAGCTGTTCAAATCCCCCTTGGCAGCACGGTGACGCTTCACGCGGGTTGCGAAGTGGACATCGTTCAAACTCTGGGTGGAAACTACACCGTCCACACTCCCGGCGGCCTTTTTCGGATCGCCGCCAAAGACGCCGACGCCCTGGGCATCAAGCCAACCACCAGTTTGATGGAGGAAGTATGCAAGCGCCCCGAATCCAGCGGTCCCGCCGACGAAAAGCAACTTTGGACGACACTCAAAAGCTGTTTCGACCCGGAGATTCCCGTCAACATCGTCGATCTCGGCTTAATCTACGATCTTCACCTCGAAACCTTGCCCTCTGGCAGCAGCAAAGTCCTCGTCAAGATGACACTGACCGCGCCGGGTTGCGGAATGGGCACCGTCATTGCCGCCGACGCCCGGCAAAAGCTCCTCTATGTCCCTGGGGTTGAAGAGGCCGAAGTTGAAATCGTGTGGGAACCGCCCTGGCATCAATCCATGATCACCGCCGAAGGCCGCAAAACCCTCGGCCTCGATTGATATAATTCACTCGGTCGCCTCAAGGATTAGCAGTGCGACGCCTTGACGAGGAAGATCGAGTTTCACGCTGGCTTTGCCGTTTTCAATCTGGATTTTTTCGGGCGCGCCAAGCGCCGCAAGCTGGCCGGCGGTTTCCAGTTCGGAATATTGCTCCGGCGAAAGCGGACGGGGCGATCCCATTCGCAACCACGCCGCGTAGGAGTTGCCGTGCGTGGAGTCAATACGATATTGCGTAAGCTTCGCGGCGCCGCTGGCGAAGGGCAAATTGCGGAGCGTTAAATCGACATCAGCGTCGGGACCGGGAAGATCGTCGTCGTGGTAATGCCAGACCATGACGGCGAGCTGATTTTGCTCGAGGCTCGCGAGGGCCGAGACATCCGGCGCGCCGCGAACGCCGGATTTGAGGATGGTTTGGGCGTCGAGACCGGCGGTGCTTTCAACGGCGACACGCTGGCCGCGCATTTTGCCGAACATTCGAAAAACGTTGAGGACAGGCAGGTCAATGCCGTCGCTGGCAAGCTGGCGAAAACCCGCAAACGGCGGCTGGTTCTCGAATTCAAAGGCCCAGGTCAACGCACCCTGAAGGTTTATGTCGTGGCGGGCGGCGAGTTCGTATTCACGAGCAAAACTGGCGGCGGTGTAACTGGAATACATCGTGCCGTTTCGGTAGGCATCGCGAGGTTCGCGGCAGGCGGCGCACCCTTCGGGATCGGATTCGCCGATGATGACCGGAAGATTTTTAAATTGCAGGAACGACGCGATGACTCCGAACGCGTCGTTCATATTTTTAAACTGGTTCGCCATGCCCATGCGAACGTGGCCGTTGGTAAATTCCGGGGAGCCTTTGGCGTGGAATGAAATGAAATTGAGCGGTGAACCAATTTGGCCCGTGACGAAATTCGTGCCGCGAGCGCAATGTTCGAGGAATTCTCGGAGGAACCTCCCACCAGGGCCGCCGGCCGTTTCGGGACCGCCAACGCGGGCCGTTGGAAGGGCGCGGCGGACGCCGTCCACAGCATAATCGTAAAGTTTGAAATAATCGGCGCGCGAACCGTGCCAATAACTGATGTTCGGCTCGTTCCAGACTTCCCAATACCATTGTTCGACTTCAGGCTTTCCATATTTTTCCACGCAATGCGCGGCCCATTGATGCACCAGTTCGCCCCACTTGGCGTAGTCTTTGGGCGGGTAGGATTGGCCGCCCTCGACGGGCGCGCGCTGGTCCACAGGCGGATTGTGCGGATAATTTTGCGGATGGGTTGAAAGGGCCTCGGGCATGAAACCGATTTCCACATACGGCTTGATGCCGCATTCGAGATAAGTGTCAAAGATTTTGTCGTTGATTGTCCAATCGTAAATGGGATTGCCGGAGGCGCCTTCTTTGTAGGCGCTGGTGGAACCCCATTTGAGCGCGTAGGAACCGTCGCCGCTGGTAAGGAGATGGTGCGCGCGGAAATAAACCTGCGGCTGGCCGAGCTTGCCTAGTTCCGACAATAATTTTTCCCCGTTCTTCATATAAGCGTAGTTCGGTTCGTCCGCGCCAAAAAATCGCCAGATGGGAGTCAACTCGCCAAGCGGCTTGGCGGCATCGACGGTGATCGTGACAGGCTCGGCAAACAACGCGGGATTGATGATGGCGAAGAGACAAAGGAATTGGAAAACGCGCAGCATGATGCGACTTGCTTAACCCGAAAAAAGAAGGGTCACAAGAGACATTTTGGGTCCGTTACAATGAATTGCGCTGGAAATGCTTTCGGCGCATGTTCCCAAAAGTGAACCGCGAGAATTTTTTACGGCGAATTTTGGAAATGGACAAGACGTGGGACGTTGCCGTTGTCGGCGGCGGCGCGACCGGCATGGGCATTGCGGTCGATGCGGCGGCACGAGGTTATCAAGTCCTGCTGCTGGAACAATGCGACTTTGGGAAAGGGACTTCGAGTCGTTCCACGAAGCTGGTGCACGGAGGGGTGCGTTATCTTCAACAGGGAAATATTTCGCTGGTCATGGAAGCGCTGAAGGAGCGCGGGCTGTTGTTCCGCAATGCACCGCACCTTGTCCACGACATGCCTTTTCTGGTGCCGAACTATCAGTGGTGGGAAGCGCCGTTTTACGGGATCGGGCTGAAGGTTTATGACTTGCTGGCCGGCCAATACGGCTTCGGCAGATCGAAGGTGCTTTCGCCGGACGAAGTGCTGGCGCGAATTCCGACGTTGCAGCGCGACGGCTTGCGCGGCGGCGTGCTCTATCACGATGGACAATTTGACGACAGCCGTTTGCTGATCAATCTTGCGCAGACCGCGGCGGAACACGGCGCCTGCCTTTTGAATTATGCGCGCGTTACCGGGTTGATAAAAAATGGGGAAGGGCTTCTGTCCGGGTTGGAATTCCGGGATCAGGAAACAGGACGGGAGTATCGCGCGCAGGCCCGTTGCGTGGTCAATGCGACCGGGCCGTTTTGCGATGAATTGCGGCTGATGGACGATCCGCGCGAAGAGGCGTTCGTCGCGCCAAGCCAGGGCGTTCACATTGTCCTGGATAAATCTTTTCTTCCCGGCGACACGGCGATCATGGTTCCGCACACACGGGACGGGCGCGTCATGTTTGCGATTCCGTGGCACGGTCACGCCGTGGTGGGCACGACGGATACGCCGATTCCCAAGGTGAGCCTGGAGCCGCACCCGCTCGCGGGCGAAATTGAATTCATCCTCGAAACGGCGGGGGATTATCTTTCGCGACGGCCCAGCCGCGCCGATATTTTGAGCGTGTTTACCGGCATTCGCCCCTTGGTCCGCGCGGACCGGGCTTCGAGCACCGCCGCATTGTCGCGCGAACATACGATCACTATTTCGAAGTCCGGCCTGCTCACAATCGCGGGCGGCAAATGGACGACCTACCGGAAAATGGCCGAGGACGCGGTGGACCACGTCATCGTGCTGGCGCAATTGGAAGATCGACCAAGTCCGACGCGCACATTAGCAATACACGGCTGCCCAAAAGAAAAAATGGCGGACAAGAATCTGTCGTTTTACGGGACCGATGCCGCGAGCGTTGAGCAATTGATGCGCGACCGGCCTGAACTGGCGGAGCGATTGCACCCGGCATTGCCGATTTGCGGAGCGCAAGTTGTATGGGCCGTCCAACAGGAAATGGCGCGGACGCTGGACGATGTGCTGGCGCGGCGAACGCGGGCGCTGTTCCTTAATTCAAGGGCGGCGCTGGCAATGGCGCCGGACGTGGCGCGCCTCATGGCTCGCGAACTCCAACGGGACAAATCGTGGCAGGAGCAACAGATCAGCGAGTTCAAACAAATCGCGGCGAATTTTTTCGCCTAGCAGCCCGTTAAAAAAGGCTGGTTTTTGCGCGATTGGTTCACGCAAGCGAATATGTCGCCTGCCGTGACCATTATCAATAGCAGCCCGATCAAATCCCAAAACACGCTATCGGACCGGGTTGTCATCCTGTAAACT
>DATAUD010000011.1:0-14259 GCA_036268455.1 Verrucomicrobiia bacterium | reverse complement strand
CGCAACCCGAAGGGCGGCAGGTCTTTTTGACGCAGGCTTCGTTGCTCGTTCCTCACAGATCCATTCGGATATGCTCGTCGCTCGCGCCTCGCCTGCGTCAAAAATCCCTCGCCGCGAATGGCTAGCTATTTATGGGACACTACATTAGCATCAAACCCTTTTTTAGAACCAGGACGGCGTTGCCCGAACGCAGGTCCTCAAAAACGAAGCGTCTCAGCCGCAGTGTCAAATGTTGTCTTTGTAAAATCAGGATTTGTGACGGCACGCGAATCCACGCCGAACAAAGAACGCGCGAAGCTTTTCCATGGAACGGTCAATGCGTTTGCGGGCGGCGTCTTCGCTAAGCCCCAGATTGCGGCCGACCTCGCGCAACGGCTTTTCCTCAAAAAAACGCATCAGGATTGCATTGCGATCCGTTGACCCCAGTTTATCCATCGCTTCGTCGAGCAAGGGCGCCAGACGGCCCCATGTTTCTTCCGGCGAGGAAATTTCGCGCATTTGGAATGCCTCCTGTTCGTATCGGCGGCGGCGCAGTTCGGAGCGCGCGGCCCGCTTGGCGACGAAACGCGCTGTCTGATAAAGCCATCCGCTCAAAATCACACGGGTGCTGAGGGTTGCCGCTTTGCGCGCCAGCAGAATAAAAACAACCTGTGTCACGTCATCGGCCAATTGCGGGTCGGGTGCTTGGCGCAATGCGACGCCGTGGACGAGATGGATATAGCGATTAACCAAAGAACAAAACGCCATTGAAACCGGACAAAATTCGGCGGATCGATGCCGGGAACAGGACTACTTACGAATATTGGGAATGAAAAGGCTTTCGATCCTAATTTTGTGGTGAGCGAATTAAGCGCGGCAGTTTGTGGTGGTTGATTTTACGCCAACCGCCAACATTACGGGACCGCAAGAGAAAATCCGTCTTCAAGGCCCACAAAATCACTCAGGTTGTCCGTGAGTAATTCAGCAACTCCCGCCTTTTGAGCGGCGCGCGCGTGCAGTCAGTCGTGTACCCGGCCTCCACGCACGCCGTGCCATTGCGCAGTGTCCATCGCCGCCATTGTTTCGGTGGCATCAAAAGTTACGAAGTTCATCGTTTGCGCAAGCTCCCGAATTAGGGCCGCTGCATCGTCGGGCAGATACCGGAAGCCCAGTTTGCCGCCCGTCAGTGTGGCGAACGTCTCGGCGAGCGCATGAGCTCTTGTCCATTGGTCAGGCTCAAGCGCCTTTTGTTCGACGCGCGAATCGTGCAGGGCATCGATCAGCGCTGAGGCGTCCCAATAACGTTTCATCGCGCGTCCCGCTCGGCGCGTACCGCGGCTGCGACAATCTCGCGGGTCAAAGGGACGTTCGCTCCGCGCAGACGCCCGCTGATTTGCTGGGGCTTGACGACCGGCGCCTGGGTTAATTCAACAATGCGAACGCTGCCGTCAGGCTGCACCGTTGCTTCGAAGTCGCCCTTCGGACGAAATAGTTCCGCGCTAGCGAGGCGCCCCTGGCTGTCTGCCGTCAGTTTCATATCTGGCACGATACCACCGAAGGGTCAGTCAGGACAAACTCGAAACGGGCGATTTTCCGCTCGCAAGAGCCGTCGCAAAATCGTGACCCCAAGTCGGTTTAACCACATTTTCGACAAATGGCGTGTTCGCCTGCGCCGCGTGAACGTTTCCTGCGCCAGGTCTTCGCTCTGCGCAATGTTCCCGCACACTCTGTAAGCCAAACTGCAAACAGAGGATTGATACCGCGCGACCAGTTGCCCAAACGCGTCACGGTGCCCGTTCAGAACCTGCGCCAACAGGGCCGCATCGTCCAAGGTTGCAATATTCGACATGACATCCAATTTCATATTCGTTTAACAAGTGGTCCAAAATTGGAAACTGTGACAGGAAATCTGTGGAATAAATTTGCTCATACCGGACGCCGTGCCACCCAATTATGAACTGGCTTTGCTGCCGCAAGAGGCGCAGAATAGTATTAGACGTTTGACGCAATCGCCGGCCGGGGCGGCGCATTAATGGCGGCATTGTTTGCGGTAAAATAAGGTGTTATAGAAGTAGCAGGGCCGGCTTATGGATGGATTTACACCACAAGAGAATCGAAGAGTCGTCTGGATTGTGGACGACGACAAAATCGCGCTTGCGGTGGCTAAAAACGTCCTCGCGACGCAAGGTTTCCAAGTCGTCACTTTCAGCGATCCGGCGGATGCGATGGAAGCAATGGTGGGAGGTGTGCCGGATATTATCGTTTTGGATGTTAATATGCCGGGATTGGACGGGTTCGAGTTCTGCTCCCAATTGCGGGAAAGTGACATTGGCGCGGATGTGCCGGTGCTCATGGCAACTTCGCTGGATGATCCCGGCTCGATCAATCGGGCATATGCCGCCGGCGCCACTGATTTCGCGACCAAACCACTGAATTGGGCGATTGAGTCGCATCGCCTTCTTTACATGCTGCGAAGCGCGGAGACGGCGAAATTGCTCAAAGCTCGGGAACAGGAAACGCGTCTCGCCAAGGAGGATTGGGAGCGGACATTCAACTCATTCTCGGATGTGGTGACGTTGTTAAGTCCGGACCTGAAGATCATCCGGGCCAACTCGGCGACCGTCAGCGCCCTGCAAAAGCCGATCGAGAATATCGTTGGCGCCCACTGTTATCAGATGTTCGCAGACTCCGGGACGCCTTGCCCGAATTGTCCGGTGCTGCGGACGATTCAGACGGAGGAATCGGCTTCCTCCGAGCAACGCTATCGCAATCCAGGCGCTGACTTTCTCGTCAGCAGCGCACCCGTGAAGGATAAAGACAGGCGGCTTCTGCACGTCGTCCATCTGGCCCGGGACATGACGGAACAAAAGCAGCTTGAATCGGAGTACCGGCACGCGCAAAAAATGGAGGCGGTGGGCACGCTTGCGGGCGGGATCGCCCACGATTTCAACAACCTCCTGACGGTGATTTCGGGATATGCCGAATTGCTGAAGAATGACCGCGAGGCCGCCAAGCAAAACCGGGAATTCGCGGAGACGGTGTTTCAGACGGCGCAACGCGGAGCGACGCTGGCGGGGCAATTGTTGACGTTCAGCCGAAAAGGGATGGATGAAAATAAGAAAAGCCGGTTGCAAATAAATGATGTGGCGGGCGATCTGCGAAAGATGCTTGACAGGGTGCTGCCCAAGAACATCGCAGTCCACATACGATTGGCCGGAGATTTAAGCGCGGTCAATGCTTCGGCGGACCAGATTCACCAGGTCTTGATGAACCTTGCTGTGAACGCGTCTCATGCAATGGCCAAAGGGGGGTCTCTCACGATTGAAACGAGCAATATCCGGGTGGATCCTGATTACTGTCGTTTTCATCCTGAGTTCCAACCGGGTAATTTCGTCCTGATAGCCATGTCGGACACCGGGCATGGGATGGACAAACAAACGATGCGGCGAATTTACGAACCGTTCTTTACGACGAAAAAGACGGGCGAGGGGACGGGTTTGGGATTGGCGGTCGTTTACGGCATTGTGAAAGATCACGGCGGGAACATTCTCTGTTATAGCGAGGTCGAGGTTGGAACGACGTTTAAAATATATTTGCCCGCCCTGCAATCCGCCAACGAAGCCGCCTCCGCGCAATCCGAAAGCAACGTTGCACCGCGAGGAGGAAACGAAACGATTATGATCGTGGACGATGAGGCCCACATTCGGCATCTGGTGCGCGGCGTGCTGACCAAGCTCGGCTACACGGTGATCCTGGCCGGCGACGGCGAAAGCGCGCTTTTGCGCCTTCGGGAAGAGGAAAACCGAATCCGGCTGGTCTTATTGGATCTTGGAATGCTGGGCATGGGAGGATGGGAATGCCTCAAGCGGCTGCGAGCCATGGACCCGAAACTCCCTGTGGTGATCACGACAGGGTACGCGGGTGAAAATCTCCTGGAACGGGCGCGGCAGGAAGGGGCAATCGACCTGATTCGCAAGCCGTATCAAATGGATGCGCTCTGTCTGCGGCTGCGTCAAATTCTCGACGGTTAAGGGCCCGCGTTTTTCCAAATAAGAGTTTGTTCGACGCGCCTTTGCGGGTAAAATTCAGCGGTGCTAACGCCAAAACGGAAAATCATCATTTCTGTTCACGGAATTCGGACATGCGGCGCCTGGCAAAAACAATTAGCGTCCGTTGTCTCTGAAAACGGCTGGATTTATTACCCGTTGGATTACGGCTATTTTACTATTTTCCACTTTCTCTTTCCACCGCTCCGGCATTCGAAGGTGTCATGGTTCTGTAAGGAGTTTGACAAGATCAAAGAACGTTATCCGGATGTTTTTCCATCGGTGGCGGCCCACAGCAATGGCACTTACATCATCTCCAAGGCACTGAAAACATATAAACATATCCGGTGCGACAAACTCGTATTGTGCGGTTCGATTGTCCGAACGGACTTTGATTGGAAGACTGTATTCGAACGGCGGCAGGCGACGCTTGTGCGAAATGAAATCGGAGTCAAAGATGTTTGGGCGCGACGGTCCAATTTGCTGGCGTGGGGCGATACAGGGCCGTCAGGACAACGAGGTTTTGAGCGCCAGCATGATAGGCTTCGACAGGAGACGTTTTCGGAATTTGCGCACGGAACTTTCCAGGAGTACGGACACTACCGAAATTCGTGGCTTCCATTTCTTGACGAGTCGATGCCCTTCGAGGGTGAAAAAGACCCGCCCTGGTATTCCGAGGAATCGGTCAGCCCGAATGACGCGGCGCGATGGTCGGCGATGACTTATTATTACCAGTACGTTGACCGGGTGAATCAAGCGATTACGAGCGGAGAAATCTTCGACGGCGGCGGAACGGAGCTGGTCCCGGCCAAATGCCTGTGGATTTTAATTCCGAAAACCCCGGGGAAGGCGTCGAAAAAAGCGATCACACAATTTTTCGACAGACAGAAATTAAAGCTGGGGCGCGCCGGGAAGACGGATCCGCGCACATTTCGGTATCAAGGCGGGAACATTATCTATGACATTCCCACAACGCTCAATACGCTTTGCTTTCTCGATAATCGGAAGGATGAAGAACTGGTGGACGCCGTTGCGGAGTTTCAAAAGTGGCTGGACCGCCTGATTCAAAGCTCTCGCTCGCAACGTGTTGACACGGTCGCGGTAAAACAAATGGAGAGCCTTCCCGAGACTCTTTTGTGATGTATCGCGACCGTGTATTTGTCCCACTTGGAGGGTAGCGAGTTTGGAAATGCGTGTAGAAATGCGAACGCCCGCTTTTCGCGGGTTTCGTGTTTTATATGTCAACAATAGCTATCTTATGCCGGGAAAGAGCAATTTTAGATCGGCGTAACTATTGAAAATTGACCCAACAATCGGCTTTGAAACTCCGTTGAAATGGCGTTTCAAGGGCGACTTAAAGTGGGTTAAAATTGAGTTCATGCGGCGTGTGCCATGTCCTGAGTCCCAGTCGCGGCTGGAACGTCTTGGCGATGCGTCCATGATGCCAGGCGAGCGGCCAGGGTGCGAACAAGGTTAAGCAGTTCGCGGGTGTCCAGATCGGTGATCGAACTGACGCCCTCGATCACTTTGAACCGCTTCCGAAGGATTGTATCGAGAGAATGCTCAGGGTATCTGGCTTCGCCCAGTTCGGCCAGGAGCGTTCCGATTCGCGCCACGATGCGACGGCGCTCCCCGGCGTCCTCCGGTTCGTTGTGGACGTGTCCTTGCAATTCCATCAGGCGTTTCTTGACTCGGTCAAACCCGACTGTCCGGTCGACATGTTTGGCGCTGGAAAAACCGCATTCCGTCAAAACTTCGTGGCGCTTTTCGTCCCGTTCTACGGATGAAAGGGCGTCCCATCCTTGATACGCGCAAGCGTCGCCCCATAGACGCCAGAATAAGGAAATTTGGGCCGCGTTCATTCCCCATCCTGGAGGGTGGCTGGCGCTGGATTTTTGGAGGTTTGCGTTCATGGTGCGAGCGGGGGCAATCCCTTTTTTAGATTGCCAACCATTTTCGCCGCGAGGGATTGAAGGCGTTCGGCCTGTTCTATTGCGAAATTTTGCTCTTTGGCCCTCCATGCCATGAATGCGTCAATACGGCTTTGAAACGGCGCGGGTTCAGGCAACGGACGTTCAGTCTTCCAACCATATTGGGGTTCAAGCCATGCCAGATGAGCGCCGGGGATTAGGCCAAGGATGTCCAATTGTTGCGCGACGGTCGCTGCCGCTTGGGGAATGTTGCTGACGATCCCAAGGCCGAAGATTTGTCCCTCAAATGCAACCAACTGAAGCCGCTTTACAAGGAGGGACCGGCGATCCAATGCCCCGCATAGAATCTGAGTTAGCATCAAGCATTCCACAGCGCAAGGGAGCCAAAAACATAGTGGCGGCAGCTTTATGTGGATTCCGATTTCGCGCGATGAATCGGCAGTGGCATCGGGGGCAACGGTTTTTTCGGTGGTTGTCATAAAGACTGCTCAATAAGACCGGTCGTGATTTTGTCTCGCTTCGAGGTTTTGCACGCGAGTAAGCAGGTTGCCAATGGAGTCCCCTTGACGTGCGGTGTCACCGTGGACGCTTTCCAACAACCCAAGGAGCCTGTCATTCAGCAAAACGATTTCCCGCACTTCTTGTGCGCTGGCGTGGCCGCCTTCAAAACGGATATTATTCTCGATGGCACTAATTCGAGAGGCAGTGTCGTTAACAGCATGGGAAACCCCGCTTTCGGTTGCCCCTCGATATTCCGCTTGTTCATCCGGCGTGGCCGTCCCGGCATTTATCCTTTGTTGAAGCGCGTTCCTGCGGGTAACGCGGGCCGTCTCATCATTCATGGTGTCAACATTTGACTGACCGTGCTCGCGGGTGCTTTCCAACCTCTCTTGTTCATCCGCCGCGCGTGCGGTTTCGTCCGCAAGCTCTTTCATCTTCTCGGCCCGCATTGTCAGACGGGCGATGGCGGCGTCATTTTGCGCCTGCTCAATGGTCAAGTCGGAATGGTGCTTGTCCTGTGCGGCGATCACGGCTTCCTGGCGCGTAACCTGGCGTTGCGCGAAGTTTAAATCGTCCTGAGCCTTTGCGATCCTGACATACATTGCCTGGCTTGCCTCATCATCCCCGGAATAGTCCGCCAAGTTCATTTTGGCGGCGGGGTTGGCTTTGGCTTCGGCAAGTGCGCCTTTCAATCCTTCCATGTCCTTTTTGGCTTGGTCCAACAGCCCTTTTGAATCATTGATGGCGGATTCCAATCGCGGCTTATCTGCGAGGGCCTGTTTTGCCTCTGCGTCGGCTTTACCTGATTCCGACTGGGCGGTGTGCGCCGTGGCGCGTTTGAGCGCAATCTCTTCGGCTGCCTGATTATGAGCCGCCTGCTCTTCGGTGGCACGAGCGCGGCGGCGCTCCTGATCTTGCATGTGCGCCGCTTCGGGGCCTGACGTGACACCGGCCAGAACGCCGCTTTCAATGCGGGCATTCGCAAGCGCCTCCTGGGCCTTTGCCAGATTCGTTATGGCTTCTGTGTTGGCGGTCACTTGTTGGACATTGAATTGAAGAGAATGGCTCAAGCGGTCCTGCTGTTCGGAAAGATGAGTCATCGTGTCCCTATAGGCCGCAAGCTGTTCGTTGGCGTGAAGCACGGCGGCGCGGAGATTGTCCTCGAACATATCGTGCATTTGCTGGCTGGCTTTGATGTTTTCAATCAGTTGCTCGTGAGTCTTTTTAAGCTGTTCGTTGAGCATGGAAACGGCCTCTATAACAGCGGCGGGCGCGAGAAACGCCAGACCGGCGCTCGCCATCGGTGCCAGCCTTCCAATCTCTCCCAATTGCGGCGCGAGTTGCGCGAGGGCGTCTCCCGTAAGGTGAATTCCGTGGCGGACTTCGTGCCCACTGACACCCTCTTCCATTGATTTGCCAGCCTTTTTCGCTGAGTCTTCGAGTTTGCCCAATTGCTCTTCTGTGAGGGTAATTCCGTTCCCTTCCAAGAGCGTTTTTATTTTGATGAGAAATTCTGAGTCCATATTGTTTAAGCGTTGACGGTTTCCATTGTTGGGATTGTCTGGCGCGACGGCGATTTCATCGTGGGGACGGGCGTTGTTGGGCGGCGGCCGCGTCTGACCGCGACGGGCTTTTCTGTGCGGCCGGCCGGAACGGTTGCGGCCGGGAGCGCCGGCGCGGGCGCGATTGAGCCGGGGATGACTTCACCGATTGCGGTTTCCACGTCCGACTTTGTGATGGGACGGTTATTGTCTCGCCTGGCCAGGTGCCGGGCGCGGCAACAAATGGCCTCGAACGAACTTAGATACTTCTCGTTTGTGATGACTGCGTCAACTATCTCGCTTTGCAGTTTTTCCGGGATGCCCGCGCCGTGAATTTTGACGGCGCGTGTCAGGTCCTCTGCACTCAGTTGATCGGGCAAGGAGACGTTCAAATCAATCCGCCCAAGGAACTGATCAAAGTTGTACTGTTTCTTTTTCAGACTGTCCGCCGCGTGATCGAACGTCTGCGGAGTGCAAACCAATGCGCATGGCAGCTTGCGGTCGATAACGTTCGTTCTGACCCAATCGAGCCGGGCTGGATTTTTGACACTGGAAGAGGGCGGCGGCAGGAGGTATTGAGCTTCGTCCCAAATGAAGAGCAGGTTTCCGCAGTGCCGAATAACGGCCTGCACACGCTCTTTGATTTTGTGCATCGGCGTCCCTGAGTGGAACGAAACGCCAAGAGCCTCGGCGGCGGCGGTGAAAAGATCACGGGTGGAAATTCCGCAGGGCGTATTGATCACGCGGGCGCGGCCTGGGTGGGCTTCCGCATAGCCGTGGATGGCCTCTGATTTGCCGGTGCGTGCCTGGCCGGTGAGTTTGATCGGGCGCTTTTCCGACCATGCGTAATCGAGCCGGTCAAAAACAATCTCGACAATCTCCGTCCGCCCTAATTTGAGTTCAACGCGCCGGGCGTGAACTTCCATCGCTTCAAACAGGACGGCCAATAGCTTTTTGCAATACCAGGGCGTGGGAGTTTCCCACACCTGAGTTTCATCGAAAAAGGAACGGATCAACACCGGAAGATCGGCCTTGGCGTGGTCAATGAACGCATCGCGCAAATCATCAACAGGGAGTTGCGTCAGCAACGCACGGAAGAGCTTTTGCTCTGAGGGGGTTATCGGGACGGGATACCGCCTGTATTCCATGCAATCGTATTCGGTGTGTCTGTTGTCACTCCAAGAAAGCGCCGGGATAAAGTCCTGTTTGCAATCTGTGGGAAGAGCCTCCCACACTTCCTGCATTTGCTCGAACGTCAGCGATTTGCCATTATGGAGGCAGGCCGGCCCGAACTGGGGAGCGAAGCCGTCCACGATTTGCGAGATATGTTTTTCGCCGCCGCCCGGCTGCATAAACAGCCATTGAAACCACCAGAGCAATTCCAGAAGTCGCGGCTCTTCCTTAATGGTTTTGGCGAAGGCCGGGTCCGTCAGCATCCACGCGGTTGACAGCTTCGCCGCAACGCGTTCCGGCTCGATGGATTTGTTTTTGTGTTCGTTCATACGGCGGCCTTTTGTAAATCGCTGAGGAGACAATTGACCTTATCAATCATCGCTTTGAGTTGCTGAGATTTCATTTCTCCGGCGAGCAGTGTCCCGCATCCGATGGTTTCCAACTCAATTGCGTGGCGGTCGAAGCCGGGGTTTATTTGTTCGATCTGTGCGCAGAGAGTGAGGTAAAGATTTTTGGATGGCGGGGCGCTGGCCGGTTCTTTGAGGAAATCCGGGACCGTTGGCGCTGGCACTACGTCAGAGGAAATAGCCTGCGAGTCCTGCTTATTACGGGCAACTGTGCGTTCGACCGATTCCTTGACGCGGCAAATATCCTTGATGACGGCTGGAAGCCGGATTCCGTTGTCTGTCGCGAGCCGCCGCACGGACCGGAGTGCGTTGCGCTTTTCTTTGATTTCCTCGGCGGCCTGCGTGAAGGCGCGACCTGTCTCAACAATGTCCGCCGTGACGATGTTTTTGCGGAAGGTCTGTTTGAACTTGGCTTTCAACGCGCGGTAAAGTGTCCGTATCGGCTTTTGATGCTCGCGGAGCTTGCGCATTTCGTCCGAAATCTCTTCGCGGGCCGCGCCGACAGGGGAAATTGGGTTGACGCGCTCAACCGCGAATGGATTTTGCCGTTTTAAATCAGTCACGTAGGCAATGTCCGGGGACTCAGGATCGAACCAAACGAGCATTTTTTTGCCGATGAATTCGCCGGACCGGCCGCCTCGGTAAAGGAATTGGCGTTTACCTACGCTGAAATCAATTCCCTCGGCGTTGATTCTGACAACGCGACGATGCGTGGAAAGCAGGTATCGTGTTCCGGCGTCAAATTTAATGGCAGGATCACTTGGATTCTGGAATGCCTCGTAAGCTTGATCGGGAGACATCCCCGCAAGGGCGGTATCGCGCCCGCAGGGTGTGCGGTTATACTCCGCGCAAATCTCAGCCAGGCGGGCTTCCCATTGCTCGAATGTGTAGAAATGTTCGCGAGGATCGGCTCTGCCCGCTTCACAATCGGCTTTTAGTTTGTAAAATTCCTCGAAGCGTTCTGTTTGTTCATTCCGTCCGCAATAGCCTGGCTCGCCTTCCATCAAGTCTTGCAGAGCGCCTATGACACGCTCAACGATTTTAGCCTTCGGCGAGCGGCGATGGACGAATTGAATGCCAAGTTCGCGCAAGCCCAGTTCGGCTTCTTCCGGTGGAACAAAGCCCGCATTCGTATCACCCTTGAGCAGTTTGGCTTTTTGCCAAATGCCGCGTTCCCACTCCATGTATTTTGGCAATCCGTGACTGTCCGCCGTCACAACGATATGGTTGCGGATGCTGATAGAATCGTAGCTTTTTTCAGGAATCAGGCAGAAACCAAGAACGCGGCGGGATCGGCGGTCCGCCGTCACAAGGAATTGGCCTCGCATCAATGTCGTGCCCGCAAGCCAATAAACCGGCAACGTCGCGTCGTCACTTGACCAGACTTCCCCGGCGAAGATGCGTGTGTTATCAAGAATTAAGTGCGCGGTCTGCTCATGTTGGTAGATTCCGTGGTGGATTGTCTGCATCGCGGCGACTTGATACTTGACACATTCGCGGAGGCGGCGAGGGACATGGGATTTGCTTACCGCGTTTGCGGCGTAGTAGTCAACCAAACTACTTTCCGCAACGACGCCGGGGACTCTATCTCCCAGATAATCTCGCCATGCCTGGGCAACACGCCCGCCACACCGAAAGACAGCGTGTGCGACAATGGCCTTATGCGCTTCCTCGCTGATTTCCGGGCCGCGATACCAGCCGGAATCGAGTTCGCGCCGGTCCACGATGGCGGATGGTTTGCCGTTGCTGGCATCGAGCGCGGCGCATTTGCGGTTGAAGTTTCGTTTGAGCGCCTCCGGTGTCGCGGCGAGCATCGGGACGGCGGCTAACAAGTATTGACGCACGGACCGGCTCGCGGCTTCGCGTTCCTTCGATTCTGGCGCGGCCACGCAGTTTAGATGTGCATGAGTGGCGACCCAAATTGATTGCTTCTGTCTCTTTGTCAGCCTGCCCGGCTGGTGATTTTTCTTTGTCCCGCGCGGGGCGAGAATGCTCTTGAGCGCCACGCCCAAATCTTCGTGATCGAAGTCCGATTTGATTGCGCGAGGGGCCTTGGTTTGACAGCGGGCATTCTCCGGCAAATAAAGGGACAAGTTCATCCAGCCCCCTCGGCTGGCATCCTGTTTGATGAATCGAAAGTAAAGTTCCATCGCCCATTGTCCGCTGCATGGATGGCCAAAAACCCGCGTGTATCTGTCAATCAATTCCGCCTCCCGTTCGACCAGCGGCCGGTTCTCATCGGCGTATTTTTCGAGGGTAGGCATGAAAACATCCCGGAGTTTGCACGCCTTGTCCCGGTCCTCCTGGCGGACATCCTCCCACTTGAGGCGGGGGCTTTCCGTCTCTGAAATTGTCAATGCTCTGGCGGGATCGGGGTTCATGTGGTTTACGATTTTGTTTGGAGTGGAATTCCCGGCCTGAGCTTTCGCCCGGCGAAAGTTGCGCGTAGATTCGGGGCACGCTCCAAAAGGAGAAAACGCCAGCCCTTGCGATTGCGAGTGACACGGAGATCAAAAACGACCGGACGGCCACGCAGAGACGGGAAAGCGGGGCGCGGAGCACATTCGCGGATGTAGAACTTTGAAAGCTGATGCGTCGAAGCGCAAATCCCAAAACGCTCTTGGAGGCGGCTGGCGGCGACCATATATGTACAGCCTTCCGTCACAAGCCATGAACGCAATTGCCTTGCCTGGGCCTTGGTGAGCGCCTTTGTCAGGAATGGGATATTGGCGGCTGAAATTTTCACGGGGTAAAGCATGTCCAGGCTGCTGTGTTCCTCCTAACCGATTCCCCTATGCGACCGCCATCGCAAAGAAGAGAGAGAAAGATCGGCAACAGCCTGGACAAATTGCAAAAATGGTTTTTTAGGGATGCGATGCGGTTGAAGCCTCGTTTTAAACCGTGTGAAATCGAGCAGAAACCGTTTGAAGACGCGCCGGACGCCCCCTGCCCCTGTCTTGAGGTGCGGCAAATCGTCCTGGGGCATTTTAGAGCGTTCATACGGTTTTGTTTTTGGCCATGAAGGCAACGACGCTGTCGCGATTGACGCGGTAGTAAGAGCAGCCCCGCGCCCCCAAGTTGATGCCTTCCAATGCGCCCGCATGAATCAGGGTGCGGACGTGGCGCTCGTTTACGTTGAGAACGGTTGCCACTTGCTTCGGCGTCATCCGATCCGGGTAACTCTCGATTGGAAGGGCGGATTGAGTCGCGGCGCTCATTTTTTGGGCTTCAATTGGCGGTTCTTTTCAAAGGCGGCAAGACTCGAACGGGTTATCCGCCAGGCCGGGCGGCGGCTTCCCGGCGTCGCGACGTTGACGAATTCCAAATCGCCAGTGTCCCTATATTCGGAAACTTGATCAGCGGAGACGGCCAGGTAATCGGCGACCTGGCTGATTTTCATCAAGAGGGGGAAATGGGCCAAGGCGGCGGATTGAGGAGCGGCAGGCGTCCGCTCCGCGCGTGCCTTTTTGGCTAAAAGGGCTTCTGCGTAGAGTGAGATCATATCAGGAAAATGCGGGCAGCCGCCGTAAAGCACTGGCTTTGCGACGGCTGCCAGAAACCCATACGCCAATCGCGCGTATGTTTTCCGAGGCAGACGTATCCCCGGAAAATTCTGGAAATTGATCTGGCGCGAGTGCGTTCATCTGTCCGGGTTACGAGACCGCCGTTTTGGGGGTTTGGTTGACTGAGTGTTTCCGTTTGGTATGTCCAGACTTTAAGAGATCAACCAACGCCGACGTTGTTTTCTCCAGTTGGGTCATGCGGTCGTTTAGCCGGGAAAATTGGGCGTTGGCGCTCATGTCCAACGGCGGGGCCAATTCTGGAAATGGACCATTGCCCTTGGAAAGTCTTCCCGATACGGAGCAATTGGCGCATGAATGTTCAACGGAAATCTTCTTGGTTCCGTTACATTCCTTGCATTTGCAGCCAGCAAATATCCCAGTGGAATTGCAAAGGCTGCACGGCTGTTTGTGTTTTGTCGCGCCGCTGCCATGACACCTTGCGCATGGAACGGTGTTTTGTTCCCGGAGCGTTACGCATCCTGACCCCTTGCAAACGGGACAGAAAGGGCTTTGATTTGGATTTTCCGACGAGGTTGAAAACCCCTGGCCTTTGCAAGCGGGGCAACGGCAGTTGACCATTGCCGGGGCCGTGGGTGTTTTTGTGTGATCGTTCATGGTGACGGTATTTTCCGTTGAATGTTTACGAGCGTCCAAACAAGTCACGGCGCTGGCGTTTCGCTTCCTGCCAAACCTCGGTAAACAGCAACTTGGGATTGCGATTTTGGATTTTCGCAACCAGCGCAGTGCGCTCACTGACCTGTTCAGGCGATGGAGTGAATTGAGCGCGGTTTAATTGAATTTCCATATCTTCACCCCGCGGAGGATTTCCGAACAGTTGCGGCGATGTTCGGCGGGCTTCGTTCCAAGCCTGGTGGAAAGATAATTTCGGATTGGCGGCGCGGAGCCGCGCGATTGCCATTGACCGTTCGTGGGCGGTTTCGGGTGTCATATGATTCGTCTGTTGTTTAAGGACGTTCCAGCGGTGGGTCTTATAGTCACCTTATAGCCGGTTTTTTCAGTGACTTGGGCAGGGTCCACTTGCAACCCCGCCTGTGAAAGTTTCAGAACGTCATCAACGACGGCGCTGGCGTCCGTTTGTTCGTGCATTGCCAACTCGA
>DATAUD010000010.1:0-163647 GCA_036268455.1 Verrucomicrobiia bacterium | reverse complement strand
CGGGAGACGCCATGTCCGCGTAATAAGCATTGCCCACCGCCCCCATGCTCCCAAAATTGGTCTCGATGTCCGGCAGCGCCGGCGCATTGGTCTCCTGCATCGGCCAGTACGCCACTGGCTCCAAACCCAGCAACGCCTGCGAGAATGTATCGGAAGGCGGCGTCACAATGTAAACCACGGACGGACCGTTCGTCACGACGCCATAAGCATTGCTGGCCACCACAGAGAACGTGGTGTTGGACCGGGCAACAAAAGAATAGCCGCTATTTGTCGCGCCTGGAATGAGCGCGCCTCCTTCGTACCATTGAATCGAAAGCGGTTCAGTTCCGCTGATGGATAGATTGGTGTAAGTATAGACACTGTTGGAAATCGCATATACAACCGGAGGCAGGGTGATTTCAGGCGCTGAACCGGCGCTCAAACCGCTCGCATAGAGTTGCCCGATTTCGGAGGACGAGAGCGCGTTGGTAAAGAAAGCCGCCTGGCACATGCTTCCCGAGAAAAACCGCTCGGTGGTTCCGCTGGTGTAATCTGAAGCGCCGCCAAGATATACGTCGTTCGTGCTTCCGCTAATGGAGCCTGTGGCGGAACTCGAACTGTCCAACGCCCCGTCGATGAACAGCAAATTCTGCGTTCCGGTATAAACCCCGGCGAGAAAATGCCATTTCCCGTCGTTAAAAACCTTTACGGAAGTGATTTCTCCGCCCGCCCCGGCATTCCAATGCACCTTGCCCGATTGATCCACGAACATATGCCACGATTTGTCAGTGTGGCTCATCAATTCCTGGTTGCGAGTATCGGATGGGTAGCCCCTGGCCCAAATTGTGGCCGTAATTGGCTGGCCTGTGGGCGGATTGAGCGAGGCCGCGTAGCCCCCATCTATGGCGGCATTTAATCCGTTGATGGGAGAAGCAACGCCATTTGAGCCGATACCGCTGTAATCAGGCCCGGCGACGACGCCTGGCAGGGTGTTCGGCGGATAGAAGCCACTCAATGAAGCCGAGCCGTAATTGTTGACCGCCGGGAATGTATTCGATGCCGGAACGCTGTAACTCAACGCGTCCATGCGGTAATAAACCATTGGCTTGTCGTTCAAAACCAATGTTTCGTAACTCGCCGCGGGGGCGGTGTTGGTTGCCGCTTCATAGTGAGCCAGGACGTCGTTCGCGGAAAGCGCATTCGAATAAAGGGCGACTTCATCGATCGCTCCGCCGAAACGATGTCCGCCTGGATCACCGGTTGCGTTGTCGGCCAATCTCCCGGCGCCAATCGTCAATGGACTCCAAGTGTCCGGCAGATAGGTGGCTGCCAGCACCGCATTCGACTGCCCGTTCCAATAAAAAGTCACGTTGGTGCCGTCGTAAGTGAACACGACATGTTGCCAGCCCGTTGTCGAGGAGGCGCCCGCCGTTCCGTAAATGTAAGTCGCCCCTGCCGTGCCGGTGCCGCCATGAAAAATCTGCATGTCCCAGACAGCGGTGCTTCGGTGCCAGTCCACTGTCCAGCCGCCAATCGGGCTGCCGCCGCCCGCTCCCGGGCTGCCGCCGCCGTTCTGCGCTTCGTAGCCAGCCTTTCCAATGGGCATGCCAAATGTCGTATTGGTCGGCCACGCCCAAAACTCGATCGTGAACGGCCCTTGCGCCAGGTTGGTTAAAATGGCCGGGGTCGCGAGGTAACAATTTGCCAACCCTGTGAAATTCTCCGCGGGATCGGTGTCTCCCGCCAAAGCCCCGGTGAACCCGCGGTTAACTGGACTCGTTCCTTGTAAGTCCGCGTAATTGGCATTGGCCAGAGATCCGAGTGTTCCGAGGTTCGTTTCAACGTCGGCGGCTGCCGGGGTATTGGTTTCCTGCAAAGGCCAGTAGGCCACAGGACTGAGGTTCGTCACCGCCTTAAAATAAAAGGACTGCGCCCACAGCGAGTTTGCCGAGACAAGAACGGCCATCGCCAGGAAAGATACCGGGTAACGCAGGAGAGAGTTTCGCATATTAACAGAAAATACGGATGTTTGTTGTGTGGAAATGGCGGCCTGCTGTATTCCCAAGCCATTCGACGGCAGGTTGCCGGGTCGAACACGTCGTGAAATAAACGGGCATCACGGCTATTATGCAAACTCCGCATGGGCGTGGGAATCGCACATTTGAGTGATTTTCAATGACTTGTGCGGCGGCAGTGACGGCGTTCGCGGGCCATCCCTCTCACTCCTTTAGACTAGAGCCGAAGAACCTCACCACAGCTTCGGTGCGCGAGTTTACGTGCAATTTGTGATAAATGTTCCGCAGATGAGTCCTTACGGTGTCGAATCCGATGCCGCACAAATCCGCAATTTCCTTGTTCTGGTAGCCCTTGGCCAGATGACGCAGGATTTCCAATTCGCGCGAAGTAAGCTTCTCTGTTTCGACGCGCGGGCCCAGTTGGTGAAAATATTTTACAACCAGCCGCGCAATCTGGCCCGACATCGCGGAATTGCCGATATGCACGTCGGAAATCGCCTCCAAAAGCCTGGCTGGCGGCGTCCGTTTAAGCAAATAACCGTCAGCGCCCTCGCGCAACGATCTGAAGAGTTGTTCCTCATCGTCGTAAACGGTGTACATAAGAACTTTAAGCGTCGGAACAAGGTTCTTCAGCTCCCGAATGCAATCGATCCCCGAGGTTCCCGAAAGGTTGATATCCAGCAAAACCACATCAGGACAGCCGGCGGCAATTCCCGCCACAGCTTCCTTTACGTCGCGATGCGCTCCGATGCAGCGGAACCCCTGGCTTCCATCGATCAACGCGCTCAGGCTTTTGCAAATTCGCTCGTCGTCTTCGACTATGGATACTTTAATCAGGTCGGTGCTTGTCATTTGGCTGGAGACGGATTCTACGCGCAAAGGTTTACGCCGAACATAGGCTGTATGGGTGAGGCGGGACATTATTTCTTGAGTTTAATTCTAAGCCGGACGGTGGTTCCAACTCCTTCCACGCTGGTCAACTCGAAAACGCCGCCGATTTCCTCCATCCGTTTCCTGGTGTTGGGAAGCCCATTACCCCGTTGCCCGTTGGTGTCCCGCGCGATGCCGCGACCGTTGTCCTCGACGCTCAGTTCCATCTCTCCAGCCTTGAGTTCGCCCCTCACCCAAACTTCGGTTGCGCCGGAATGACGGGCGGCGTTGTTCAGGGCTTCCTTGGCCGCAAGAAAAACATGATGCCGCGTCTCGGCGCTTAATAGTTGGTCCGGCCATTCATCAGGGCTGTCGAATCGACAACGAATCGACGTGCCGGCGAAAAGTTTTTCGGCATGCTGGAATATGTAGGCTGTCAACATCGGAAGCTTGTCGTTGCGCGGATTGACGGCCCACACAATTTCGTCCATGGATTGCACCAACTCGCGGACCGTCTGTGAAATTTGCGCGGTAAATTGTTTGACCATTACCGGCTCGTCGGCCTCGCGCTGCGCCAATTCACTCAAAAAGGTGATCTGCGTCAAAGTGGTGCCGAGATCGTCATGAATATCCCGCGAGATGCGTGTCCTCTCCTTTTCAAGCGAATGCTGCATCTGCAACAAGGCCAGCTTTTGCCGCATTTTTTCCCTCGTCACAAAACGCGCGATCCCGGCCGCCAGCGAAATAATCCCAAGCAGGACCGCCGCGCGAAACCAGGCCCTCTGCCAAAAATGGGGAAGGGAAATTACAAAAAGCGATGCTCCTGAAGTGTCCCAAACGCCGTCCTTGTTGCAGGCAATGACATGAAACCAATATTCGCCCGGCCCAACGTTATTGTAATGCGCCGAGCGATGGGTTCCGGCCTCAATCCAGTCTGAATCAACGCCCTCGAGTTTATATTTGAAGCGGCACTTTTCGGGCGCGCGCAAATCCAGCGCCGTGTACAGAAATTCGAGTTCCCCGCGGTTGGGCTGAAGTGTAAGGCTGCCGGAATCGCATAAAGGCGCTGATTTGCGATCCACGTTCACCTGTTCCAGCCGCACCAGTGGCGGCGAAAGCTCGTTTCGGGCGTGAGCGGCATCGATTACCGCCAATCCTTTGGTGGTGGCAAAACACAACCAGTCATCCGATGTTTTCCAAATGGTGGGAGTGGCCGACCCGGCGCAGTCGATGCTTTCCAATCCATCCCCGCGGCCATAGTTGATGCATCGAATGATCGTCAGGGGCAACTCCAGGTCCTTTTCTGACACGCGAAAAATGCCTTTGGTGGAAGTCATCCAAAGCCATCCATCGTTTTCCAGAATGCCAAGTATCTCATCGCTAAAAAGCCCGTCTTTCGTCGAATACCGGGTAAACCGACCGTCGCGCCAGCGCAGAAGGCCGGCGTTTGTGGTGCCCGCCCAAATGGTTTTTCCGTCAGCATCCTGGCAAAGGGCCGAAATCGCGGGAAAAGGCTTCAACTCCGGGATCGTCATCCGTTCGTAAACGCCTCCGCGCCGGCGCATCAGGCCCCCTTCGCCGCCAATCCAAAGCGCGCCCTCGCGATCTTCACATAGTGATCGGACCGGGCTGTGCCCCACCGCGCTCTGCCACGTGAAGCGCGCTCCAGCGCGGCGGAACAAACCAACGGGTGTGCCAATCCAAAGCGTTCCATCGCGGTCTTCCAGCATCGTGCTCACCGCTGTATCAGGCAGACCGTCATTCTCCGTAAAATGCAGGGTTTTATTCCGGTTGAGATAAACCAGGCCGCCGCCATCATCGGACCCAACCCATAAGCCACCATCCCTATCCCCGCAAAGCGCGAGAATTAAATCATTGGGAAAACCGGACGCCGTTGAATGCACCCGCACCCCGCCATTGATTATCTCGTTCAGGCCGCCGCCGCGTGTGCCGGCCCACAATATTCCGCTGCCGTCTATCATCAGCGAGGTTACATTGTTGTGACTCAACCCATCCTTTTTCGTATAAACGGTGAACGGCCTGGGTGTCAGCCGGATCAAACCTTCCCGGGAGCAAACCCAAACATCCCCCCAGCGGTCCTCGAACATGGAATTGATATGATCATAAGGCATGCCGCCGCTGTTTACCTCCGGGTGAAAAATCCCGTCAATAAACCGATTGAGTCCGCTGTAAGTGCCTATCCAAAGATTGCTTCGGCTGTCCTCATAAATACAATTGACAAAATTGTCCATCAGCCCCGACCGCGTGTCATAGGTGTAATAGCGGGAGGAGTTTTCTCCATCGATGCATCGGTCAAATTCAGGGGGGGCGGTCTGGCCGGCCTCGCATCGCAAAACCAAGCCGTGGGCCGTGCCGATCCAAAGCCGCCCCTGTTTGTCTTCGCGCAACGAAAGCACCGCGTCGTTCGTCAACCCATTTATGTTTGCCGCTTCCCCTGCCTTCGATTGGTCAAACCAGTTGAGTCCGTTGGCTGTTCCGATCCAAACCCGCCCATCTCGATCCTCCAACACCGAGTTGACATGATCCGAGAGCAAACCCTGGCTGGAATTATAGGTGATCAGGCGCCCGTTTTGAAAATGGCTCAACCCTTCGGATGAACCGATCCAGATTGAACCATCCGGGGAACGGAAAATAGAACGCACAGTCGCGTTGGACAGCGCGTCCATCTCCGGGACATCGCGAAACTTCCCCGCCCGCCACTGCAACACCCCGTCTCCCGTGCCGATCCATAACGTGTCATCCGGGACGGCCGCCAACGTGGTCACATAATCGCTTTTGAACGCCGAAGTATTTGTGGTGTTGAAAATGGTAAATTGCACCCCGTCGAACCGGGCGATTCCCGCGCGCGTCGCCACCCACAAATATCCGTCCGACATTTGATCGGCCGCCTGAACTCGATTGTCCGGCAACCCTTCGTCAGTTTGCCAAACCCGCAAAGAAAATGCCATTGGGGCCGCGGAGGGAGTTGACAACAGCGGACTGGCCGAAGCCGATACCGCGGCGATGGCAGCCAGGCCGGCGCAACTCGCTGCCCGCAGATAATTGACGAGGTGACGGATCACATGGCAGTCGTGGCCACCGTACTCACCTCATTGCGCGTTTTCAATGCTTTTCAAGAGGAGTTTTGTGAGATTTTCGGACAATCCCTCGCGGGAAATCAGCAAGCGTGGCGACCCGGGCTACTTGGGCAAGGCAAAGGCCACCCAGGCGTCGCCACGCGGGGTGCCGAGATGCAGCACGCCGGTGGCGGGAATGACGACGTATTGCCGTCCGTCAATTTGATAGGTCGCGGGCGCGGCGCTTCCGGCGTAGGGCAGAGTCGCGGCCCATAATTCGTCCCCGGTCGTTTTGTCAAACGCCCGAATCTTGTTGTCTCGCGTGCCGGAGCAAAAGAGCAATCCACCCGCTGTCACGATGGCCCCGCCATAATTTTCCGTGCCAGTGGGCGGAAGTCCTTTTGCCGCCAATTCCGGGTATTCGCCCAGCGGCTTTTGCCAGATGAGTTTGCCCGTATTCAAGTCAATGCAATTTATCGTCCCCCAAGGCGGTTTGTTGGCGGGATAGCCGTCCTGATCGTAGAACCGGGGATAGCCGGCAAAGCTGTAAACTGGGCGTTCGGTTTTCCCCGCCGTTTCGGACGCGGGGCGGTCGCGTAAAAGAAGAAAATCTTCCAGTGATTTCAAGTCCTCCGAATTCAACTGAGGGAAGCCGGGCATTGCGTTTTTTCCTTCCCGGATTTGTTTGGCGATCGCTTCATCCGTCATTCGATGCCTTATTCCGCGCAATGGCGGATAAATGCCGACACCCAAACGATTGGTACCGTGACAGACCGCGCACATCGTCTCGAAGATTTTTTGGCCGGGCGTTTTAGGCGCCTTGGGATCGTCCGGCGGATCATCATCGCGAAACATCGTGATGGCCCAGCCAATGCGGTTGGCGGTCACATAGAGACGGCCCGTTTCCGCATCGACGCAAGCCCCGGTCCATTCCGCGCCGCCATCGACATCGAAGTAGAGCGTTGGGCGCCCTTCCGTGCATGGCAGGAACCATCCAGTGCGCATGCTTTTGAAGCGGGTGCGAGCGAACTCGGCCGCGTCTTCGGTGCGGGTCGTCAGGTCGGCCGCGGCGAACACCATTTTCGAGAAATTCTCCGGCAACTCAGGATCGGGTTGATACGGAGAGGTCACTTCGCCTGGGACGTCGCTAGTGGGCGCCCTGCGCAAACGGAATGGAAAAATGGGTTTCCCACTGGTGCGATCCAGCAAAAGCGTATTGCCGATTTTCGTTGTCGCCGCCACTACGTCCACCTTCCTTCCGTCACGCGTGATCGTCGCCAGATTGGGCGGGCCCGAAACATCAAGGTCCCAGATATCATGTCGAATTTCCTGAAAATGCCAAAGCCGCTTGCCTGTGCGGGCATCGAGGGCAATGACACAATTGGCGAAGAGATTTTGGCCGAGGTGCCGCACGCCGTTAAAATTCGGTTTGGGCGATGCGGTGCTAAAGAACGCAATGCCGCGCACCTCGTCCAATGCCATTCCCGCCCAGGCGTTGGCTCCGTATGTTTCAGTTTTATCCCACGTATCGGCGCCAAATTCCCCCTTATGCGGCACCGTATGAAAAGTCCACAGCCAGTTCCCACTGGCGACGTCAAAAGCCCAAATATCCTTCTCGAAGCCAGCCACAATAATGACATTCTGGAAAATGACGGGCGCGGCCGTCGCCGCTCCAAATCCCCGTTCGGCGACTCCGGGGAGAAGGATCTTTCCCTCTTGGCCGAAATCGGCGATGGGCTGGCCGGTCTTTGGACTCAACGCGTAAAGGAATTGGCCGGAGCAAAACATAATCCGTTCTGGCGCCTCGTTGCTTCCAGGCCAGTAAATCAACCCGCGAAAGGCTGGCCGGCCCTCGGGTTTGAAGCGCCACACCTCGGCCCCAGTTTTTGCGTTGACCGCCACAACATTATTTCCCGGTGTCGGAGTAATCATCATGTCGCGCACAATGATGGGGTTGCATTCCAGGGCGTTTCCCTTATCGCGGGAATGATAAACCCAAGCCACTTGCAAATTGGTGACGTTCTCGCGGTTAATTTGCTGGAGCGCCGAATAACGCATTCCGCCGTTGTCCCCGTGCGATCTTTCCCAGGTCAAAAAAGTCTTCCCCTTGGGAAAGCCGTTGGCGGGGGTCAATTCATCGGGCTTGGCCGCTGGAATGATCTGATAGAGGGGCAGCTTTTCGCGGGCTTCCGCGCTTTCCACCGACCAATAATTTGTTTCCCCCGCGCTGGCCATCCCGAGCCGGCCGGTGACGCCCGCCCCGAGAAAAAAGGCGATGACAATGCCTTGAATTACCCAGGAAAGACGCATTCGAGCCTTTCAGAGATTGATCGTTTGACTGGAAGGGCGTTGAGCGGACGGCGTCTGGCCAACGGCCCGGCGAATCGACCCCAGTTCTTCGCCGAGGTGTTTGGCAAACAGTTCGATATCACTGCTGTGAATCAATAGATTCGCGCCATCACGCACAAAAGAAGCTTCGATGTCAAGATCTCCCCAAAAATGGATGCCGGCGCCAATCCCCGCGGCGCGGGCTTTGCGGAAAATTGTGTGAACCGCTTCCAAAAAACATTTGTGGTCGTACTGCTCCGGCACCCCCAGGCTGCACGAAAGATCGTGCGGCCCGACGAGGATCGCATCCAGATCGGGCACTTGCAGTATGCTGTCCAGCGCGTCAATGGCGGGCGCGCTTTCGATGTTCACGATGAGGAGGTTATTCAAGCAGCCTTGTCGGATGTACGCCGCCAACTCGGGTTCACACGGTTCGCCCCTTAGCGCGCCGTCCAATTTCTTACCTTTCAGCGGACGATATTTGACAGCCCCCCGTAGAGCCTGCACTTGGTCGGCGTTCTCAACGTAGGGAGCGATGATGCCCGCGGCGCCGCCGTCCAGCGCCTTTGTGGCTTCGTAAGGGTCCGGCGATGGAATGCGAACCAGGGGCGCAATTCCCGAGGCATCGTACGCGCGGCACATCCAGGATAGCTGCGCTCGATCCAGCGCGATGTGCTCGGTATCGATGAAAACAAAATCGACGCCCGTTTGCTTTACCACGGGAGGCCATCGCGGCGACGGGGACACAATCAAGGTGCCATAGGTGCGGCGCCCCGAATGCAAAGCAATCCGAAGGTCATAGCCGGTCATTGGACAAGCCTCGCGTTTTTAATGACCGCATTCGAGAGCCAAACGCTGGTCAGTTTATTTTACCAATGACATTGAGCTATCGCAGCGCGGCGGACGGGACGTGGAATTTGCCAAAATGGATTTCTGTGCGGTTCCGCTCCTTCGTGCCACTGTCCCAAACGGCCCGGAATTCGTTCGGTGCGACTTCGGTCAGCGAAGGGTAGGAATTGTGTATTTCGGCGTCGAAGAATGTTTTTTCCGCGGACCACGATCCTCCTGGCGGTTGCAATTTATAGCGCAGGGCCATCCGGTTTTTGGCGGGACCGTCATTATATACGTAAAGGTGAGTGCCGTTGGCCGCCAACCCGAAAAATTCCTTTGCTGAAGTATTCCACAGATCCGGCTCGGGCTGCGCCACGCTCCAGGTGCGCCCCCCGTCCTTGCTCACGCTGGAGAAGGCCCGGGGAGGGTCCACAGCTTTTCCTTCTTTTTTGCCATCGGCGGTGCGCATGACCATTTTTAATTCGCCGCCCGGCTCGACGGCTATGTTTCCTTCCTGCAAGAATACGGCCCCGATTGTTTCCTGCGGCACGTAGCCTGCCAAATGCCATTCCAACAAACTGGCGCTGCTAAGAACAAACAAATCCCTCGTGCCAAGCGGGTCGTGCCTCCGCGTGTTGCGATGGACGGGCATTAGATAGCGCGGCTGGCCGTTCTCGACGATCCGGGTCAGGTTGCCGCTTACGGTAATGAGCGGGCCGTTGTAAAACATCGCGGGCTCGACGTGCGTCCATGATCGTCCGCTGTCCGCGCTGAACGCCGCCACGAGGCGCGAGTCCTCGCTGTCCGGATAATTCATGGGGCACCGCATCGCATAGCACCACATGACGTCCTGGCCCGGGGCTTTGTAAAGGACCGGGTTGGCGTAGGCGAATTGCATTTCGCCATAAAACTGTTTGTGATCGAAAACGGCCACGGGTTCGCTCCATGAATCGCCGTCATTGCTTGAGACGCTTGCCAGGATGTCTCCCATATCCGTCTTTCCCGGAATTCCCGCGCCGAAGACCGCCACGAGATGCTTTGCGTTCCATTGCGCGATGGAAGGCTCCCACAGCAGCGAGGCTCCCGGCTGTTGTTCGACTTGGCGTATGACCCGCACGTCCGTGACATCGCCGGCGAAATCGGAAGTCTGGGCGCAAGCACAGGAGCAAATCCCAAGCAAACCGGCAAAAAGGGCGGGCGTAAATTTCATGGGTTTAATTGATCCCAAGCATCCGTCTCGCAGGAAAGCAGTCGAGTTTGAACGGTTGGTAATTTCGTTTTACCAGAGACAAAGCGCCTGGTTCTTGGTATTAACAAAATCCGGGTTGACACGATGAACCTTATTCCAAAAAGAGTATCGTTGGTGGGACAAGTCGCGGATGTCCTGCGGGAAGGGATCCACGAGGGACATTGGGAGGAGTGCCTGCCTTCGGAACGCGCGTTGTCCACCCAATTGCGAGTAAGCCGACCTACCCTGCGCGCGGCCCTGGCGCAAATTTTGCGGGAAGGATTGATTGATGGCGTTCCCGGTTCCGCGCGGCGAATACTTCAGAAATCAAGCAAGCCCAGCAATGCCCGCGTCAACATTGTCAGGTTAATCAGCCCTTCGCCACTGCAGGCAATGCCCCCGTTCGTCATGCTGTGGGTGGATGAAATACGGGAACGCCTGGCGGAGGCCGGCTATCAATTGGAGACGGAGGCTCAACACAAGTATTTCGGCAGGCGGCCGGCGCGCGGCCTGGAAGAGTTGGTTCGCGCGCGGCCCGCGGCCTGTTGGGTGCTTTATTTGTCAACGGCCGCAATGCAAGAGTGGTTTGCGGCGCGGGGAATTCCGTGCGTCATCGCCGGTTCCTGTTCCCCTGGTCTTTCGTTGCCCGCGGTGGATGTGAATTATCGCGCGGCCTGCCGCCATGCGGCCGGGTTGCTGATGGCAAAGGGGCACAGCCGCGTTGCCTTTCTGATTGAGAGCAGCGGGACTGTCGGTGACCAGGAGAGCGAAAATGGTTTTAAGGAAGCTTTCGCGCACACGGCGCTGGTCCCGTTAATCATCCATCATGACGGCACCCCAAGCCAGATCGCCGCGAAAATGAACGCTTTGCTTTCCAGCCAGAATCCTCCGACCGCCTTTCTGGTCGCGCGATCGACCGCCACTTTGACGGTAATGAGTTGGTTGATGCGCCAAGGCATTGGTTTGCCGCAGAAAGCCGCGTTGATTTCGCGCGACAGCGACACCTATTTGGATTTCGTCGTGCCGAAAGTGGCCCGATATGTCAAGGACCCGGCGCTTTTTGCGCGGAAGATTTCGAGCTTCGTTCTTTCCCTCGTTGAAGAAGGTTCGGCGAGCAGCCGGCAGATCCTCATTATGCCGTCATTTGTAAAAGGCGAAACGGCGGGGTGACAAGGCTGGGAATCATCCACGCTAACGTTTCCGCAGCGTATTGACATGATCGAAGAAATTTATGGCCTCCAGGTCGCGCTTCAATTCACCGGCTTGGCTTGTTGACAGGGTCAGCGGGGGCCTGACCGGGCCACAGTCGATCCCGCGCATTGCCATGATGGCTTTGCCGGCGGGGATTGATCCGTAACGGCAAAGGATTTGAATCATCTTCATGGCATAAAGCTGTTCCTCGCGGGCGGACGCCAGATCGCCCTCTTCAAACGCCTTGGTGATTTTCAGGTAGCCGGGCGCAAAGAAGTTATAAGTGCTTCCAATGGCCTTGCGGGCGCCCAAAGCCAGCGCGCTTAACAGAATCTCGTCCCGGCCGAAAACCATGTCGAACCGCCCCCGTTTGAACTGGCTGCACAGTCCAAAATCCATAAGGTCTTCGTGGGTGAACTTGATCCCGGCCAGCGTGGGGATTCGCCCGGCGGCAAGGGTGAGAAAGTTGATCATCCGATACGGAAGGCCTGTCATTGCCGGAATGTGATAGTAATAAAACGGCAAACCCGGGGCCGCCGCGGCAATCGCAGTCGAGTGATCGACCAGTTCTTCAAGATTGCGGGGTTTGAAAAAGTTGGGGCCGATGGTGGCAATCGCGCCCGCCCCGATTTCCTGGGCGTGGGCGGCCAGCGCGCAAGCGTCCTTTTGGCATTCGTTTCCAACATGGATGAAGACCCGCATTTGGTCGCCGCACACCCGGACCCATCGTTCGGCCACGTCGAACCGTTCGCGGATCGTCAGGGAAAGCCCTTCGCCAGTGGTCCCGCAGACGAAGACCCCCGCAACACCTTGCTTTGCCAAAAATTCCGCGTACCGGTCTATCGTTTTAAGATTCACGTCATATCGCCGCGTAAAAGGCGTAAAGACGGCGGCGATTAGTTGGCGGGGGAGCTGTGTGGCCTTTGTGTTGAAACCAGGTTTTTCTTGAGGTGCTTTGTTCACGAACGTGTTTTTCTTTTGGGAACCTTCCGCGGCCGGCTCACTTATTGAAACGCCGGATCCACACAGGTCGCATGGGTCTGCAACCAAATCAAATCCTGGTTGTTGGGCGCCGTGTTTTCACCCGCGATATAATCGCCCCAGACAATTGGAGGTGTCGTCTTTGGATTGAGCCACTTATGAATTTCGGCGTGTCCGTCCGCAAAGCTCAATCCTCCGGCGCCATTATGATAATCGGACGGGTAATTGACAAGAATTCCTTGCCGCTCTTCATTGGGATAACCGAGCATGTCCGTCGCAAAGTAGCCGTCATCGATGCTGTCCATCCTCTCATCGAGGGTCGTGAAAATCGTTGATGGCGAGATGGCGCCGTTAATGTCAGACATCTTGCTGATGACCCGGTAGCCTGGGGATCCAGAGAGCCGTCCCGAATACAGCCAGCCATTCATGGAAACGCTGCGCACCCGCGGATAGCTGGATCCCCCGTACTTTTGAACGGAAAAGTCACCTGGGCACTGATAAACTTTGATGTTCGGCGCGTAAAGCGTGAGCATGCCTTGTGTGAGAAAGATGGTGTTTGAATCGTCGGTGCTCGCCGGCGGCGTGTCCATATCCATCCATCCATAGACCCAATTGGTATAGACCGTGGCTGCGGTCGGATCGTCTCCGCCGGTATTGGGAACGACCCTATCCCGATTGTCTCCGCAATACATGGTCCAGGCTATTCCACCCAGTTGTCGCAGATTGCTTTCGCACTGGCTTCCCTGGGCGCTGATTTTGGCTTTCGTCAGCGTCGGCAGCAGCAGCGCCGCCAGAATTGCAATGATCGCGATGACCACCAATAATTCGATGAGCGTAAATCCCGCGGCGCCTGGAGAATTATAATCTTTTACGTCTGATTTCACAAAGCAACGCATTTTGGGCAATCTCAAGGCGTGTTAATCCGGAAGAACGACGCTGGGCCGCTGAAAGGAAAGATGTTTGTCCATACGGTTCCGTCCCCAACAATGGTTGCCACATTGGTCCAATTCTGCGGGTTGAGACTGCCGGTTTCCTGAATGACGTAATTGCTCCCGGCGGTTGATTGGAAGGAGAATTGAAACTGTCCGGCCACCTTCGCGATGTCAAACGGCACGGGAATGCTTTGCTGGAGGAACTGGCTCGGTGTGAGCGCCGCCCCTGAAATGCGCACAAAATCAATGTCACCGGGAAAATCGCGGCCAGGTTCATTGAGATTGAAAGCGGCAATCGACATATCATTGGTATTGGCGAGACTGCCCACCGTGGTGTCGTTGGCCTGATTATCCAGTTGATAGTCAACATACACGGCAAGTTGCCGGTTGACGGCGTCACGAACGGCGGCGACGTGGTGCCAGTTGCCGTCATTGATGGGAATGCCTCCCTGCACCGAAGGTTGATTTGGCCCGTCGCTAATGAGAAACTGAAGGGCCGACCCGTTGATGCGAAACCACCAACTCGGCAGCGCGCTGCCATAATCCTTTGAGACAATCGCCATATCGCCGCCTGAGCCAGCCGCCGGATTGACTCGAATATCGGCTTCGAGGGTGAAGCTGTCGTTCGCGCCGAAGTCGAAGGCGGGCGCCAGAGCCAGGCCCGCCCTCAGGGCATTCGCTTCATTGGTGGTGAAATGCAACGCGGACGGGCTGCGATATTCTCCGGAACTGGGCACGTAATAGGGCGCCGGGTTGCCAAATGCCGTGAGGTTTCGTCCGTTGCCGCTCTGATCCACAATTGCGCCCGGTGTTTCGTTTGCGGAGCCGCCGTTGGGAAGTTGTTCGTCGAACTGCCAGTAGCCGCGAACCAGCGCATTTTCAGCGACAGTGAAAGACCAACTGTTGCTAATCGTGTTCACAGGCACTCCATTATCCTCAGCAGTGATTATGACTGTATAGGCGCCGGCAACCAGGTTCGTGGGCAACGACCAACTTAAATCCGTGTCTTCACCGTTTGTCGTCACCGTGATCTCGCTGGTTGGGACAGCAATTCCGTTGAGGGTTATATGCAAGGTCGATAAAACCAATTGCGTGGTGCGGTTTACAAGAGTGACTTCCGCCTCCGATCCAGCCCCGACATTCAAGTCCCCGGCCGGGGGACTATCGACGGTGATATACGGCGGCAAACTAGCGATCGGCTGAATGAACTGATTGGTGGCCAGGGCGCCCGCGCTAATGCGGATGAAATTGATATCGCCGCCAAAAGGATCGCCGCCGCCCACAAAATTGCCTAGGAACAAATTCGTGGACCATCCGATAATGCCGGTCAAATTGACGTTATTCGACACGCTGTCCAAATTGTAATCGACATAGGTGCGAATCTGCTGCTGGTTGGTGTCCAGGACAACTGCCAGATGGTGCCAATTGCCGTCATTGATCTTGATGGTCCCAGGCACAATTGGCTCACCCTTGGTGCGATCATCCTCAAAAGCGACCCGCTGAACGCCTGCGCTGGTGCCGGGTGCGCGCCACCAATATTCGCCCTCGCTGGTTGTGCCCGCGTTCTTGGCCAGGATCGCCGGCGTGGTTGCGGTGTTGGTGGTGCGAACGACTGCTTCAAAAGTGAGGGCGCCCCTGAAATTAAAAACATAGGCCGGATCGGGAACCATCACCCAATCCGAAGTTCCGGAGAAATGCATCGCCGGAGTTCCGCCGTACGACGGGCTTCCATTGGTGTAATACATGGTCGTGTTATTCTCAGCGGTTCCGTTGCGGTCGTTCCCGCTGGAATCCAGAATCGCGCCAAAATTGGTGGAAGGATGAGCGCCGTTCGTTCCTTCCAAAAATTGCCAGAATCCATAAACGGCCTGATTGGCGACCTGGAATGTCCACTGATTCGAGAATGACTTGGACGAAGTGTCGCTGTAGGTCAACTGCAGCAGATGTTGTCCCATCGAGAGCGCGTTGGCGACTTGATAGTTAATCGCCACGCCCGAGGCCGAGACGGTCGAAATGGGAGTTAGCGTCGAAACACTTGTGATGTCCGCGCCATCCAAAAGGAGATGCACGGAGCCTGGCTCGATAGAGGTGGTTCCGTTAAGAATCGTCGCGCCCACAGCGGGCGTGCTGACTTCATTGCTCGAACTGAGCGCCGGCACAACTCCCGCGACAAACGGCGGTTGCACGGGATTGATCTGTGGCGCCAGCGTGAAGTAAGCCAATTCAAACGTCGTCGCTCCATGTTCCGGGGAGAAGCGCAACGTCGTCTGTCCTCCCAGCGGCACGGCGATCGGGTTGCCAAATACATCCGTCATTTGCGCAAAGTCGTCGCCGGGGGTCGCAACGGGATTAACGGCAGATGTCGCGGCGGAAGTCGCCGGCCCGGCAAACGTGCCTAGAGGTGACACCATTTGGCCGGTTGACGTGGGATCGTTGGTCACAAGGCCCAGTTGGGCCGTAAAGCTGGGAGTTCCTGTTTCCGAGTACCGCGCCCAGACGGTGTAATAGTTTGTCGGCAGAATCCGCGTATAATTGAGCCATTCATCCTGCACAAACGGCCCGGCATAGTACTGTTGCACTCCAGAGTCGGTTTGCTGCGCGATCTCGAATTCTTCACGAATACAATCTTCGCTAATGCCCGTGTTGATGATGTCCCCAATGCGGTAAATCGCGGAAGTCGGCGTTTTGACACTGTTCGCGTCGATCCCCTGGACTGCCGGTTGATCCAGATAGTTATTCGTGTTATCGGAACTGGAGAGCACCACATCGTCGATAAACTGGCCTGCGTTGAAATTGTAATCGCCGCCTTCAATAAACGTGACGACGTCCGGACTCGTGGCTGGAGGCTGGATAAAGGTGTCGAAGGAAACGGCGTTCGTGACAGGGTCTCCAGACAGGTCTGTCGCGATTATCTGGCCTGTATAACTGAGGTTTGTCCCGAGGTCCTGCGCCGGCAGCGAGCAGGACCAATTAGTCGAACTCCCTGTAATGAGCAATTGGCTGGACAGGTTCTGGCCATTCAGAACCAACTGAATGGAATTACTCGCCACGCCATTATCTGAAAGAACATCGAATGAAAACCCGTTGGTAGGATTGTAATACAGAGAACCGCAGCCCGCCGCCGGTTGCAAATTGGCGATGGCAACAGGCTGATCAATCGAAAAGTTATAAAGGTTCATGATCGCCCGCCAAGGACGAAAGCCGACTTGCCCGGGATCACCGGTGGTAAAGTTTGTGTAGGTGAAAACATTGGTCCCATTGATGAGGAAACTCACGTTGGCGCCCGCCCGGACGACCTCGAATTCAAAAGGCACGTTGGACTGGATGTAATTGGTAGCCTTGGCCAGGGAGATAGTGGCATTCCCCAACAATGGCCCTTCATAGAACAATTGGTCGCTCCCGCCATCCCATCCAAAATGGCTGGCTGTGCCAAAACAAAAACACGACGCCGTGCCGGCAATGTTGATGCTCAACTGTGAGTAAATATGAAAGTTGCCGGCTCCGGCATTAATTCCTCCAAACAGGTACTTCCCCGTGCCCGTTTCCGTGATGTAGCCCGCTCCCTGGGTCCAGACCGCGGTGCTCGGATTATACACGACATTTACCGGCGCCCCATTTGACGAAACGAAAGTAGTAAGCACCGCATTAACCGGGAGCGCCACAAACGTTGTTGCGGCGAGGGCGATGCAAGCTGACAGAAGGGCATTTGATCGCTTCATAAGTTTTTACAAGCTTTTATTGGATGAGGCAACACTAGGTGCGTGGCATGACCCTTTCAAACGTTAATGAGTGGTCACTTTGTCTTACCACGGGTGGTTAAAACTCCGTATTAGACGGGTCAGCTACACCCTTGCTGGCCTGGGCTTTGACGGTAAAAAGTATCAATCCCGCTACCGCCAGCCCCAGGGCCGAAAGCTGAAAGGCTTTGTCGAGGCCCAGATGCGCGTCTTTCATGGCGCCACCGACGAAAACCATCACGCCGCCCGCGGCGCAACTAATGAAGTTCAGGAATCCGTAGCCGGTGGCGCTGTAGCGTTCGTCCACCAATTGCCTTAGAATCGGCATATGGTTGGCGTCAAAAAATCCCCGGCCCAGCCCAAAGACCATCAGGCCGCAGAGAGCCAGCGGGAGAACGTTGGTCAAAGCACTGGCCAATAAACAAGGTCCCACCACACAATAACCAATCGCAGGGACAAAAGCCCGGCCCCTGGGGTTGCGCCGGCTCCAGTAGTCCGCCCAAACGCCACCAAGCACCACTCCGCCCACTGATGCGACTTGGATGTACGCCGTGGCGGACAATCCCGCGGCTCCCGCTCCGAGATTGAAGTGTTCTCGAAGGTAGGTTGGCAACCAGCCATAGATGTTCCAGTTAGCCGCTCCGACGAGCACGTTGACCGCGAGCAACAACCAAAAACCACGGCACCTAAATAAAGCCCCCAACAGCGTTGGGAAGTTTATTTCCTGTTGTGACGCTGGGATTCTCTCCTCCCGCGGGATTGGAAGAGGGTCTCTGAGAAAAATCCATACCACGAAAGCATAGAAAACGCCAAAGCCCCCAAAGACCGAGAAGCCCGCTCGCCAACCCCACAACTGGGCAACATATCCGCCCATGCCGCCCAATACCGTGCCGGCGTATATGCCGCTGTTGTTCAACCCCGTGGCAAGCGAACGGGTTGAGCCGCGATGATAGTCAGAGATGAGCGCCAGCGCGGCGGGAATGTAACACGCCTCGCTGACCCCCATCAGCCCGCGCGCAATCAGCAATTGCCCAAACGTATAGGTGTGCCCCGTGAGCCACGTCACAGCCGACCAAACACAGAGACTGACGACAATCACTTTGCCGCGGCTGAAGCGGTCCGCGAGAAATCCTCCAAAGGGGCTAAGCACGCCATAAACCCAGAGAAACACGGATGTCAATAAACCGAATTGAGTGTCGGTCATGGGAATCGATTCCTTGATCGATTCCCGCATCGTTGTCAGCAGCAGGCGATCCAGGTAATTCAACAAACCCACCAGCCATAAAAGCCCCACAACCAGCCACGCATAGCGCCTGGCCTCCGCAATAAAATCCCGGCGGGCTATCGCGGCAACCTTTGGCGTCGTCATGCGATCAAGGTTTTACCACAAAATTACGGGGCAACAAACTTTGCGCTCCACACTTCCGGGGTGCGCTCGCGCGGCCGGACTTCACCGTTAAGCACCACGAACTGTCCCCGCCACGGCGCCACAGGTGCGGTGGCGCGCGAAAAAGGGGTTTCGCCGTCCTCTGACCACGTGTTGTTTTGTGTGTCAAACGCCAGCACATCACGCGGAAATCCCGGGTGTTCTGTCAAAGGCAAAAAATCCACCTTCGTTCCATCATCGCCGGTCAGGACGAATAGGAACCTGCCCGCCGAAGGCGCGGGTGACGGCGCCGCAGCCACCGGCCGAGGCAAATCCGTCAGGCGCTTCCAGCCCGAACCCGGCGTAAATCGATAACCGTCGCGCAGGTATTCACGCACCGCTTTCCCATCCGGCCCCGCCCTCAATTTCACCCCGCTGAAAAGGTAAAACGATCCTTGATCCGATCCGGCCACCGCAAACATTCTCTCCGGTCCTGGCCACGGTTCCAACTTGGTCCATCCCGCATCCAATCGCTTCAGGTCAAGCTTCCAAAACGTCTTCAACGCTCTCGTTGCGCTCGGCGTTTCAATTCCTCCGGCGACGTAGATTGTGTGGCCGACAAGCGCGCCGCAAAGATTGGCGCAAGGCCGGGGCAGGCTTGGCAAGGATTTAAAGGCCAGCTTTCCATCATGCCATCGGAGGGAAAACACCTCCGCATATTGCCGGTTCTCGTCGCCGCCGCCGATACACACCAGGCCGTCGTGGGTGCTGACCGAAACGCCATAACCGAGCGGGTGTGGAAGCGGGGTCGCCCTTTGCCAGGAACCGCCAGGTTGCTCCAAAACAAAAACCGAGTCATACCACTTTTTGTGAAATGTCTCGCCCCATTTGTTAGACGGGATATTCGCGCCTCCAGCCAGAATTAAAACGTCCCCACTGACGCCCGCAAATGCCCCGGCAAAACCCTCCGGGTCGGGAATCGGGGCCAGTTTTTGCCACGTCAGCACCGGCGCCTGCGACGCGCAGCCGGGAAAGCAGGCCGGGTAAATCATCATGATCAACGTTCCGTAAATCGCAATGCGGCGGCGCCGATGGAGGATTGGCTTACCATTCACCGTTGTGATGGAATTTTGACCTGGCCGCCGCGCTAAATTCGTTGGCGGCGGCATCGATGTCTCCAAGGATTTGGTTCGTGGTTCGCCCCGCGGTGGAACGCGCGGCGGCGATGATTGTTTCGCATTCATTGGCATCGCTGAATCGGGCGGCCTCCAGCAATTGCCCTTCATCCTCCTCAGGCACAACCAAAAAACCATGCTTGTCGGCATGAATCAACTCGCCCGGCTTCACCTTTCGCCCAAAAACCTCCGCCTCGCAATTCCAGCGAACCGGATGCACATGAGCATGGCCGACACACAACCTCCGCGCCAGCGCTTTGAACCCGGCATTGGTCATTTCATCAAGGTCGCGGATGGCCCCATCGGTTATCGTTCCCACGGCGCCGAGCGAACGGTGAATATTGCTGTTCACTTCGCCCCAAAAAGATCCTATGACCCGCGGTTTATCCAGGTCCTGCACAACAATAATCTTTGGCCCCCGCAAGCTCGCGACGTAATGCCGGTACTGCGACCACGCCTCGGCGTTCGTCTTGCGATGCGCCGCGTTTGAAGGCTCAACAACCACAGTAACGGCGTAACCCACCATTGGTCCCATTTGCGGCATGAAATCGCGGGTCTCTTCGGGATTGAATCCGTCCGCCGCCGGGTCGCGCCGCGTAATTTGCTCCCACCCGTTATAGACCGTCGGGGTGTTCCAGCGCTTAAGCTGAAGCAATTCCGCGCGCGACAACCGCCGGGCAACGCAACGTTTAAACCGTCGGTCGCGGGTGGATTTCATTTAGAGGGTTGTCCGGAAATGGAATCGGCCCCTCCGGTCAACCATTCCAGGTTGAAATGCGCCATCGTCACCATCCCTTTGCGGCTGTAAAAGCAAAGCAGCGTCCCATCCGGCATCGCCGCAAGGTCCGAATATTCGCTGGCTCCCGGCTCAAGCGCCTTATTCACCGGCCATGTTTCCCCTTCGTCGTAGCTCAATTTGATCGAAAGATTCTTGCGGTCCCGCGATTTTCCCGGCTTTTCCTTGCCATCGGCCCGCTCGAGGTTGTCCGGATTCGAAAACACCAGCCGATTCTTATCGCTCTCCGGTTTGGCCGTGAGACGCACGATGCTTGCCATGCAAATGGGTTCCAACAGCGCGGAATCAAAGCGCGGTTTGGCCCAATCCGTCGAGCCGTTCGCTCCAATGGTTATCAGGCGCCGGTTGGCCGTCGATTCACTGCGCGAGTTCAGCATCACCCGTCCGTCCGCCAATTGGACCACGGCCGTTTCGTTCGGACTGACCCATTCATCGGTGCTCGGCACGGCGATGTCGCCGGCCTGCCATGTTTTCCCGTTGTCATCGCTGAAAATCGTCCCCGCGACCGAAGGATGATGCCCAAACTTGCCCGTCGAGAGCCACACAGGAACCAGCAGCCGGCCGTTCTTCAACTGTATCCCGTGCCCGGGTCCGGTGGCGAGCACGTGCCAGTCATATTGCGGGCGGAACTTCTCAAAAGCGCCGGTGATTTCCACTGGCGCGCCAAACGTCACTCCATCGTCATCGCTGCGCATGTAAAAACAGCGCCCGTAGTCGAGGCAAAACAAAAAGTGAACCACGCCCGGCTTCGAGTCCGCTATCGCCACCGGATTGTTGTAGGTCACATCGTCGGGCTTCCCAAGATGATGGGCCAGGGCAACCTCGCTCCGCGCCTTGGGACCGGGGATGTCCGAAATCTTCCGCATCGGCTCCCAAGTCTTCCCGCCGTCTGTGCTTCGGCGAAGAACCACGTCAATCGTATCCCAGTCGTTGCCGGTAAATTTGCGCGCCTCGCAATAAGCCAGGATTACCCCTTTGGCCGTGACCACGACTCCCGGGATTCGATAGGTCCTGTAACCACCCGTGCGCGCCTCGAAAAGGTCTGTTTTGTTGACCCATGGCGGCTCCGCCCGCAAGCCGCCGGGAACGGCCTCTATCAGGAGGACGCTCAACATAAATTTGGCGCATTTTGATTTTAAAATTGAAGGTCTCATGTTCTTTTTAGAGTTTCCATTTCTGGGACGAAGGGAGGCTACAACGCGCCGGCCAACCCACTCCAGATTTCTTCGCTGGTCAATTCTCTTGACCACCCTGAAAACCAATTGCGGGCTGTTTTTTGAACGGCCGGCGAATTATCCAGAAGTGGGGGATTTCCCTCATTGCGCCCCAAATACCGTGGCGTATGGTCAATTTCCTATAATAATTCGACACACATGAAGAAGAACAAATCAAACTCACCCAAAGCCGCGTCGGCCCCAGCCCCGGCCGAATTGCACCAAACCTCAAGCGATCCAGCTCTCATTTTGCGGACCAACCAAGGCATTCCCATCGCCGATAATCAAAATTCCATCAAGGCCGGCCCGCGCGGCCCGGTGCTTTTGGAAGATTTTGTCCTGCGCGAGAAGATCACTCACTTTGACCACGAACGGATTCCCGAGCGAATCGTTCATGCGCGCGGATCCGGCGCGCACGGCTATTTTCAACCTTACGAATCCTGCGCCGACATCACCAAAGCGGCCTTTTTGCAGGACCCAAAAAAGAAGACGGAAGTCTTCGCCCGTTTTTCAACTGTCGCCGGCGGCGCGGGCTCCGGTGACATGCCGCGCGACGTGCGCGGATTCGCGGTGAAATTTTACACGTCGGAAGGCAACTTTGATTTGGTCGGCAATAACATTCCCGTCTTTTTTATTCAGGACGCCATGAAGTTTCCTGATTTGATTCACGCGGTAAAAATGGAAGCTGACCGCGGTTTTCCACAAGCCGCCACCGCGCACGACACTTTCTGGGACTACATCTCGCTCACACCCGAAAGCATGCACATGGTGGCATGGATCATGTCTGATCGCACGATTCCCCGTTCACTGCGCACGATGGAAGGGTTCGGCATTCACACTTTCCGAATGATTAATTCCAAAGGCGGCTCGCAATTTGTAAAATTCCACTGGCGTCCGACCATCGGCTCCGCATCCGTCGTTTGGGACGAAGCCCTCAAGATCAACGGCATGGACCCGGATTTTCATAGGCGCGATCTTTGGGAAGCAATCGAAACGGGCACGTTCCCCGAATGGGAATTGGGCTTGCAAGTTTTCGACCAGGCTGCGGCCGACGACCTTGATTTTGATCCGCTTGACCCGACGAAAATCATCCCCGAAGAAATCATTCCCCTGCGGATGATCGGCAAGATGGTCCTGAACCGTAATGTCGATAATTTTTTTGCCGAGACCGAGCAAGTAGCCTTTTGTCCGGCCAACATCGTTCCTGGAATCGGCTTCACCAATGATCCTCTGTTGCAAGGCCGTTTGTTTTCTTACCTGGACACGCAACTAAGCCGGTTGGGCGGCCCGAACTTTCACCAACTGCCCGTCAACGCTCCGCGTTGTCCGTTCCACAATCAGCAACGCGATGGGATCCACCAAATGCAGGTTCCCAAAGGCCGCGCCAATTACGAACCCAACTCCATCGACCCGGGCAAAGTCCGCGAAAATCCCGCGATGGGCTACAAACCGTTCCCCGAAGAAATCATGGGGGAGAAAACAACGTTGCGGACCGACACGTTTGCCGACCATTATTCTCAGGCGCGGCTGTTCTACCGTTCCATGACCCCAACCGAGCAGCGTCATATGGTCAGCGCACTGACCTTCGAGTTGGGCAAAGTCTCGCAAACTCACATTCGCGCGCGTATGTTTGGACACTTGGCCCTCATCGAGCCGGACTTGCAGAAACAAGTTGAGGCCGGCCTCGGAATGGAAGGCAACGCGGAAAAGATCCAACCAGCCGTTTCACCGCGCGATTTGGAAACATCCGACGCTTTGAGCATTTTAAAGAAGGCGAAACCGACACTTAAGGGCCGCCAGTTGGGCATCTTGATTGCCGATGGCCATGATGCGGGGTTATTGACTGGCTTGCGCAACGCGGCCAAAAAAGAGGGCGCCGCCGTAGCCATCGTCGCTCCAAAAGTCGGCGGCGCCACCGATAACGCCCGGAACACGATCCCGGCCAACCATTCCATTGCCGGCGGTCCTTCCGTCATGTTCGACACCGTTGCAATTTTGCTCGACCAGAAACAAGCGGAATTCCTCGCCACGCAAGCTGCCGCGCTGGATTGGGTCAGCGACGCCTTCGCACACTGCAAAGTAATCGCCCACACTCCCGCCGCGCGTCCATTATTGGAGAAAGCAGGCGTCGAACCTGACGACGGCGTGATCGAGCTGGCCGACAGCCGGGCCATCTCGCAGTTTATTAACGCCGCCAAGAAAGGGCGAATTTGGGATCGCGAGCCGAAACTACACGCCCCAATGTTCAACCAGTAAATTGGTGATTTGGTGTCTCAATTGGGCGGGGTTCCACAATCGTATTGAGATTGAATTGTCTTCATCGCATAAAACGATAGGATAACGTGAATGGAACTTCGACATCTGCGCTATTTCATTGCGGTGGCATCGAATCTGAGCTTCAGCGAAGCGTCGCGCCGCTTGCATGTTGCGCAGCCGGCAATCAGTCAAACCATTTTGGACTTGGAAGACGAGTTGAGTGTAAAGCTTTTGTCGCGTAATAGCCGTGGCGTCGAGTTAACCGCGTCCGGAAACGCATTCCTCGCGGAAGCCCAGGGAGTAATGGTTCGCGCTGAGGGCGCAAAAATAGCCGCTCAACGAGCTTCCAAAGGCGAGATTGGTTGTCTTCGAATAGGGTTTTTGCCTTGCGCGGCGGTCCGTTCATACCGGCGTTAATCAAGTCGTACCGGAAAGAATTTCCGAACGTGGATGTTCAGTTGCACGATATGAACACAGAGCAACAGTTGAAGGCGTTTGACGACGGAAAAATTGACATCGGATTCTCCCGGGCATTTCCCAAAGAGCGCTCCAAAGAATTTGGCTCTGAGGTTGTGTACGAAGATCGCCTGGAAATTGTGCTGCCTGCCCGCCACGCGTTGGCGAAGAAAAGCGTGGTCGATCTCAAGAATCTTTCCGGCGAGACTTTTGTGGAGTATTATCGCCGTGGATCACCCGCGTTGTTCGGTGAAGTAATCTCGACATGTCGCAAGGCAGGTTTTTGGTCTATGGAGTGCAGAGTTTGCCTATCGGTGCGCCCGTGATAGTTGACTGTGTTTTTGAAATCAATCCAGCGTGAAGTGCCCGCGAAAGCCTTCAGCTTTCGGGCGGATGGCGCTGGGTCTGAAAGCTCGAATCACGCGCGCGAAGGTTAAACGTAGGCTCCAGCGAATATTGAAGACCAACCAGAAATGCGGGAAAGAGCCGATGATTTAACATCCCCAAGGCGGGCACCGTTCGCTGCTCGCTTTCGGCAATACGTCTCAAAGCCATCTCGGCTCACCAAAAATATCTTCGGCGGCAGCAGTTGGCCCAGATCGCGACAGTACGCGTAATGGGGATTCAAGCGCAAAGTCTGGTCGATGCGCTCGGCCCAAAGCGGCTTGGGGGAAATGTCGATATAAAGCGTATAGCGGCAGCCGTCCTGGCCCTCATCTGGCGCGAGTAAAGCAAAGCGTGGCGGTCTGCCATCGAAAACGGTCAGCAAGGATTTGACAACGAATTCCTCCGTAAGCTTCTCGCCAAAACGATCTGAGACATCGCCCGACCGTCCCAGGAATCGTAGCGACGGAGTTTTCGCCGCAAATCCATCCACCAAGACGCGGTCGCCGAGGCGATAGCGCCATAAACCGCCAGATGTCGTAATAACCACCTCATATTCGATTCCATCGCGCAGTTCATCGAGTGGCGCTACTCGACCCTCAGAATCGATAAACTCATAGAAGTGCGACGTCACGGCCAAGGGGCGCTGCTCGCCAAACGGGAGCGTCACGAAGCCTTCCGTGGCAATCAGCCCCTTTGGCTGAATGAGAACATGGGGAAATCGTTTCCTTAAATCAGGCAGAGCGAGTGACGCCGCGCCATCGCACCAGCAACTGATGACGCGGAGAGTCGGCCAAAGTTCCTCCGGTCGCGCTGGGTCCGCGGCGCGAAGGTGACGGGGGAGCCCCAAATCTGTTAGCAAATTCTTCCAAACTCTGGGCAATTCGTCCAGAAGCAGGGTGAGAAACGAGGGGTGCCAAATAGAGATCAACCTTAAGTCCCGGCACCGGAGCAAACACAAGAGTGTCTGATAACGGAATTCGTCAACGGACTTAATCCCGCCCAAGCCGGAAGGCGCGACCATGACAGACGCCGCGAGCATTTCGCGCGCGCCTCCGAGATAGGCGGTATCAGCGCCGAAACCAATCGGAACCGCTGATTTCTCCGACGGAATCTCACCTAATGCCGGCGTAATCGACCAATAAGCTCGACCACCGAGGACCGCTGGAAACTGCCGGGCTAGATCGACCAACCATGCGCTTATTGCCGCGTTGAACTCCCGCTGTAGTCCCGCTGTAAAAGGAATGAGTTTTCGCGCCCCGGTCGAACCGCTGGTCGGAATCAGGTGAGTGACGGCGTCATTCGTCAAAACTTTTTGTTCGCCGTCGCGTATGCGATTAATCCACGGCTCCAACGAGTCGTAATCAGCGAGTGGTACTCTTCGGACGAAATCCCGGTAATCTCGAATGTTGCCGAAGTCGTGCGCTTTGCCAAAAGCCGAATCCGCATTCTCGCGCAGAAGTTTTCGGAGCTTTAAGAATTGCGCTCGCCGCGGATCGCCGAGGGCGCGGCGGAAGCGCCAGTAGAAGGGAAGGTTTGACCCCATCCACAGCGCGTTAGCAATTGGCGTGATCAGTGGCATAGGCTCGTGGACTCATTATACGGCGCCCCGCGGCGGTCAGGTTTTGAAAACAAAGTTCTGTCAAACATACCAATTCGTCGCCTTCGGCGTGGCCGGGATTTCGGGAAAGGAAAAAGGCAATGTGCGGATCACGCTCCCGTTCCGGCGGAACTTCCTTCAAATCGCATCGCAACCGCTGAGGACGCGTGAAATGGACGACGCCAGACCTCGAATCGAATTGCGACCCAAAACGGCTGATGGCCAGTTCGTCCAGCAACTGCTGGGAAGCGGGCGGCGTTGGAGAATCAAAACGCGGATAGAATATCCGCCAGAATACGGGAAGGAAACGGTAGGTGCGGAATCCCGAAGTCAGCAACAGCCAGAAGCAGCGACCAGGTGGAAGTTTAGAGCGAAGCGTTTCCACCCCGGCAACCCAGGCGCGAGGAAGGGCGCTAGTCCCCCACGCCTCCTTTGCGACAATGGTGTCGCCGGAATAAATCACATTGATCCGCTCCCCTTCGAATGAGGTTGTGTAAGCCATCAGCGTGGAAAAGCCCACCGGGCGCGAATTCGATTCGAGCAAAAGCGCGAGATTCTTTTCCGCTAGGTCCCGTGCGAATTGTCCTCGTTCGACGCCTTCAAAGTGACTGGAAAGCAACCCAAACATCTGGTCTTTTTCCGCCGGCGACAGGTCAACGCGCGGTACGAGGCGGAACTGGAGTTTGCCACAACCATTCATAGCAATGCGACTTCCGGCGCCAAGGGCCTGGCGTCCAATTCCGCCGATTTCCCGCCGATTTCCCCACATCTCACCACATACATTCGGCTTCGATATTCTCGAAAACGAAAATATTTTCGGACGAGCGGCAGGCGTGGATCATTTGCGGCAAAACCCGCAGTCAGAATTCCAATACCGCGACGGCTCGCTTTCCGACGCAGCAACCGAAGTATATTGATGAACAAATCCGGGCGGCCAGGCTTGGCCACAACGTGGCAGGCATAGGCGCTGGAAAGAATGGTTCCAATTGCCGGCAACTGCGATTGGCCAATGACTCGGCCAAGCGTGTTGATGACGGGGCGGATTCGTTTCAGCAACGGCGCATAATCACGGATGATGGATTGTTTGAATGAGCGCTGGTCCCAAAGCGCGCCGCAGCCGGCAATTTGTCCGCGGTCGCGCTCGACAAGAAAATCCGATTGGCCCAATCCAAGTCGCCGCATTCCCTCCAATTCCTCTTTGCTCAAACACACCGCAAACTGCCGGGACTGATTTTCCCTGTTTATAAAATCTGTCAGTTCAGTGTCGAATGCGATGACGAAATCCTCCTTCACCACGTCGCTGTCGGACACCGGAATAAGGATTGTAACAAATTCTCCGACGAATTCATAAAGGGGCATTCCGGGAAAACCTCGTTCGAGAAAATTCCGGGCTCGCGCATTATCGGATGCAATGCTTGTAAAATAGAAATCAGAGGGGGCGTCAGCCTGAGTCCGGACAAAGAACTCATAGCCGCGACGCAATATGTCGAACCGCCCCGCAAAAGCGGCATCCAAACGTAGTCCACCGAGATAGCCAACTTCACGCGGCGCGCCGTTGACAAAACGTTTGCGCACGCAGCATGAACCGGCGCACACGACGCGATCTCCATCTCTGGCAATAATGGTTTGTTTTCTCTCGGCGGGCGGGTTCGCGTCAGCGAAATAGTCTGGCTCGCGCTCCAACGAAATGGAGATACGGCCCGACATCGGGTTTTCTCGCAGCAAACGCCGAATCTCGACGTCGTCAGCCGGACTGGCAATGCGGAATTCAACTCTGCCGATTCGCCGCTGTCTCAATTCGCGTTCAAGAATGGTCCCTGCCATGTTTCATCTCCAAGTGGGTAGTGATCGCGCAAGCTCACATCGTTCCGATGCAGCGCGTTGATCAAATAAAAATTTTTCCACATGAACCAATTGCCGCGGTTCACCTTGTCCAGTCCTCGCGCGGCGATACTTCGCCAGGAATAAAAGTCCCGCCGCGCGTTCAGGCAGTTTCGCTGCAATTCATCCGGTTCCATGCCGCGCGGGCAAAACGGAATTTTATTGTAGCTGTAGCGATCATCAAGCCACCACCGCTCGTAAAGCAGGCGGCCTTCCTTCTGCAGTCGCTTGTAGAGCGGCGTGCCAGGAAATGGCGTGAGGTGATTAAACGCGGCGATATACAGGGCCTGGTCCCTGGCGAACTTCACGGTGGACGGGAAACTCTCTTCAGTGTCGCGATCATATCCGAAAATAAAAGTCCCATACACGCGTATGCGATTCCGGCGGAGATTTTCCAGAGCCTGCTCGAATCCGCCACGCATCATGTTGAACGACTTGTTCATGTCCTTAAGGTTGTCCAAATTGAGGCTTTCGAACCCGATTAGGACGCCTTGGCAACCACTTCGCGCCAGCAGTTGCAGAAATTCTTCGTCGTGGGCGGCATTGATCGATGATTGGCTGACCCAGCGAATCTTGAGAGGAATCAACGCGCGAAAAAACTCCTTCGCCTGCGCCATGTTCGAAGTGATGTTGTCGTCCACGAAGAAAAACAATTTCCGCTCCGCTTTTAGTTGTTCAATCTCGGCAAGAATTCTGTCAATTGGCCGTCGTGTTTGGCTGGCCTTGAAAACAGTCTGAACGGCGCAGAAATCGCATTTGAAGTGACAGCCCCTGCCGGATTCAACGAGACCAATGGAAAGATACCGCTTGCCTCGAAAGATGGAACGATCTGGCTTGAGTTCGCTCAAGGAAGGCCGGCCACTCTGACGGTAGAATTTTTCCAGCCGATTGTGCCGGGCGTCATCAACGACGCGCGGCCAAACCTGTTCAGCTTCTCCGCAGACGACCGCCTCCGCATGTTGCGCAACTTCATCCGGGCACAGCGTTGCGTGAAAACCGCCCATCACGACCGGAACCCGCCTCTTGCGATATTCCGTGGCGATTTGATAAGCGCGCTTGGCTGTATAAGTTTCGACGCTCAGGGCAACCAGATCGGTTCGTTCGTCGAACGGAATTTGTTCCATTCGGTCATCGTAGAAACGAATTTCCACGTCCTTTGGCGTCAGCCCGGCAATGGTCGCCGCCGGCAGCGCCTCCATCTGCCAGGTGCGAATGTATTTCTGGCCCGGCTTACGTCCGATGCAAGGATGGATGATGGTCAGGCGCATGACGACGCGACCTCCACGGTTTGGGCGGGCGAGTTGCGGGGAATGCGGCCTATTATCCAATCGCAGTTGTAGAACCGGCTCAGATTGTGAGCATAGAAACGATAGGCAAGATTGGTGCCGAGTTTCACCGGCCACGAGGCTGGCGAGTGCGTGATGCGCCGCGCGATAGACCGAACGCTATAGGCATGTTTCCATGCGGCTTCCGTCCCTTGTTGAAGTTCTTCAACACTTAATTTGGCCGGGCGAAAAACAACGTGCTGTCCATCGTACAGATCCCAATTTCGGGTCAGGATTCGCCCTTCGGATTCAAGGCGCTTGTAAAGTGCGGTATTGGGAAACGGGGTGACGATGGCGAACCGCGGCAGATCAATGCGCGCATGGACCGCGAATTCTGCTGTTTTCAAAAACACATCCGGTCCATCGTCGTCCAGACCGAATACAAAACATCCTTGCAACGCAATTCCGTGTTCATGCAACCGTTCGACAAGGTGGACATACTTTTCCGGCGAATTGAATCCTTTGTGGCTTTGGCGAAGATTCCGCGGCGAAATGGACTCCAGCCCCATCAATAGCCCCTTGCAGCCGCTGCGTTCCGCGAGGTCCAGTAATTCCGCATCGTCGCCGAGCAGGACGGTCGCGAGGCCATACCATTGCAAACGAAGCGGAATAAGCGCATGAAAAAGCTCCGCGGCATAATCGCGATCCGCGATGAGATTCAAGTCAACAAATATAAGTTTCCGCGCGCCGTGCCGCCGGATGTCAGAAACCACATCCGCAACTGGCTTTTGAAACGGTTTCCGTCCCCAAGCCGTCGGGACCACGCAAAAGTCGCAATTGTGAATGCAGCCACGGGTTGCTTCGAAAACGTTGTCAGTCAGGTAGCGGCTGCGTGGCAACAACTCACGACGCGCAAAGGGCCGGCCGGCGAGATTGAGGCCAGGCCCCTGGTCGTAACGCGCTCGAAGTTGGCCGTTCTGAAAATCCCGCAGCAACTGCGGCCAGGAGTCTTCCGCGTAGCCAGTGACGATGGCATCGGCGTGCGATTTCGCATCATCGGGAATCAAAGTGATGTGAGGGCCTCCGAGGACAACCGTCACGCCGCGTTGCCGAAAATGGTCGGCAAGTTCGTAAGCGCGATTGGCCGTGCCCGTGATTACGGTGAGACCAACCAAATCCGCGTCCAAATCCAGCGGCACGTCTGCGATGCCCTCATCCAGCAGTTGCGGATCAGCCGCAATCTCGGACGGAATCAAGGCCGCCAGCGTGGTCAGCGTCAGCGGTTGGTATCGGAGCGACTTCTTCCAAATGCCTCCGCGATGCCGATAGAGCGGGCCTTTCGGCGAAATTAACACAATCCTGATTTTTTCTTCTCGCATCAGCGGCATGTCTTTGTTGAATCAAGCTATAAGCCGTGAGGGTGAGACCATCAAGCTGAATGCAGATTGATAATTTCGATCCTAACAACATTTTTTTCAATGTGGATCAAGGTTGTCTTCTCCCGGCAAAATCCTATGCTCCAACCAATGCGCGCGCTGGTTCCATGCAGTGACCAGATGGTCTCGAGGCTGTCGCCAAGGGCTGGACGCACTGGCCGCCAATTGATCGCGTTGCGGTATGCGGCAGACTGGCGCACTCTAGGGTTTCTTAGCCTGCTTGGAGTTCTCTTTTTCGTGCAATGGACTGGAATTTTGCGTCATTGGTCGCTGTTGGCGGCAACCTGTATCCTCTCGTTCGTGGCCTGCATCATCAAACACAATCACATTCATTGCCGAACGTTTGCCAGCGGCGCATGGAACCGGGTGTTCGAATATGTCCTTGGTTTCTGCACGGGCCAGTCAACGGCGGCCATCATTCCGGTTCACAACGAACGCCATCACGCCCGGAACCACTCCGATGAGGATTTTGTTAGGAGCACGCTGGTGAATTACCGCCGAAACTGGCTGAACCTCGCCATGTTCCCGTTACGAGTCGTTTGGCTGGTGCACAAAAATAAATCGGCGGACATTTCTCGCTGGCGCCTCCAAAAACCCCGGTTGTGGCGCCGTGTGCGACAGGAAAGAGCGGCGGTCCTTTTGTTCCTCGCTCTGTTGCTGGTTCTGAATTGGAGGGCGACTTTGCTGTATTTCGGAATACCCTGGATTTTTGGTCAGTGGGGAATCGTGACCATCAATTTATTGCAACATCAGGACTGCGACCACGATTCCGAATTCGACCATTCGCGAAATATCACGGGTGCCTTCACAAATTGGCTGTTTCTGAACAACGGATTCCATACAGCCCATCATTTGCGCCCGGCCATTCATTGGAGTAGGCTGCCGGAATTTCATCGCGAGAACGTCGAGCCGCGTATAAGCCCGAAGCTGAATCACCGGTCATTGTTAACGTGCGTCTGGAAACAATTTTTCTCTGGAGCAAGGGGCGTTCATGAATAATTGCGCCGCGCCGCCAATTGTCGAACGTCCCGTCACCGATGCGGTGGATTTCTCCCGACTCTTCATGCCGGAAATACTGACGCCGCTCTACCACACTTCGGCATATCGTTCCCTCACAGATCGGCAACGTCTCAGGTATAATCAACTGAACGCGCTGTATTTTAACGAACAGATCATGTTCTTCGAAAAGGCGCTGGCCCGAAATGTCCTCGGTTATTTCCAACACCATCCCCTGCCCGCGGAGTTGAAACTAGGGCTGCGACAATTTGCGTTAGAGGAGGAGCGGCACACTGCCATGTTTCTCGAACTTAATCGGCGGTGCTCCAGTTCTTATCAGCGGCGGGACTTCTATTTCATTAGGATTCCACCAGCGGGCGCCAACATCCTGGAGTTTATGTCGAACCGTCCGCTCTGGTTCCCGCTGCTACTGTGGTTAATGCACCTTCAGGAAGAGCGGGCGCTGTTCTTTGGCCGCGTTTTCCTTCGATTCCAGGATGAGTTGGAGCCGAATTTCGTTTCCGTGCAACGCCGGCATTTGGCCGATGAAGTTGGGCATGTGCGCTGGGATGAACGATTGCTCGCGGAAATCTGGCCAAAAACCGGAATTGTGCTCAGACATGTAAATGTTCGAATGCTTATCTGGATGATTGACGAATATTTCAGCGTTCCGAAACGATCGTCTGCGCGAGTTGTGGAGGCGCTGATCGAGGAATTCGAAGAATTGCGACCGAAGGCCTATGAACTGCGTCGTCAGCTGGGCGAGTTGGGATCGAATGCGGAGTACCGGCGCCTGCTCTATTCCGTGGACACAGTTCCGAATTCGCTCGCCAAGTTCGACCTATGGCCCGAGTTCAAGTCTCTAAAACGCCGCTTATCACGTGCCTGACGAAACAGTGAGCACAACACGTTATTCCATTCCAGACCGGCTGAACCTTTGTTTGGCCGCGCTCGTAGTTTGCCTTTGTGCGACGATTTTGTGGGCTTCGGGCGAAGTTCAAAGTTGGCGGTCCATCGTGCTGCTCGCGGTGGCCTACGGATTTGTGATGAACACCGGATATGCGCTTTGTCACGAAGCGGAGCACGACATGCTTCATTCCAACCACAAGATCAACGATATTGCGGGACGCATCGTCACCCTGTTTTTCCCGGCCTCGTTTCAACTTCGCAGGCAGGGACATATCGGGCACCACCTGCGCAATCGCACGAACGATGAGGCATTCGATTTGTATTTCGAAGGAGAGAACCCCGTTTGGAAGTATATGCAATTTTATGGAATCCTGACCGGCCTGTTCTGGCTCATGATTGTCCTGAGCAACTTCATCGCCGTCATCAATCCCAGATGGCTTGTCAGGAAAATCAGTTTTGACCGCCCTACTGCTGCCTTGCAGGAAACACTGAATCCGAAATATTTCGCGCGGATTCAGATTGAGGCGGCTCTAGTCATATTGCTGCATGGTTCCATGATCTGGTTCTTTAAAATCCCGTTCCTGCGATATTTTACCGTCATGTGCGGGTTCGGATTTCTTTGGTCCACGCTCCAATATATCCACCATTACGGCGCGGCGCGCGATGTGCAAAAGGGGGCGTGGAATCTTCGGACTTGGCGCATTTTTGATTTGATCTGGCTCAATCACCATTGGCACCTCAATCACCACTTGGCTCCAACAGTCCCTTGGATTTATCTTCCTCAACTCGAGGAGCCGAACGCGACCCCACCCGTCCCATTTTGGACGGCATATTTCCGGCAATGGAAGGGGCCGCGTTTTTCGGGCGAACATCTTGCAAACCGACATGCTGGCAAACGCATCAAGTAACGCGACGGCCGACTTGAAGTCAGTCAAAGAAGCGTCCTCCACGATGGAATGGAAGGGGCGGTTGCTAATGCTCATCGTCAACTTCATTCCGCTCGCTCACGTTATTGCGGTTTTGTTAATTGTATTCTTCCTGCCCGCGACCACGCCCATTCGCGTTGTTTGCGCGTTGGGCGCCCTTTATCTGGCGCCACCACTTTTGACGAGAGCAACGCGAATCGCGGCGCCCATTTCCGAGGGAAGAATTGCGCTTGGCTCGAAACCGTTTTTTGCCTGGTGGTTTATGTTCCAATTGCAGGTCGTTTTTTGCAGGTTTATGGCTTTGGAGGAAGTGTTGCGCCTGATTCCGGGCGTTTACTCTCAATGGTTACGCCTGTGGGGATCACGAGTTGGCCGGCTTACTTATTGGTCGCCAGGAACCTTAATCACTGACCGCTCGTTTCTCTCTATTGGCGATGACGTCATTTTCGGCGCCGGCGTTCGCCTTAACGCACATGTCCTGGAAAGGAGCAATCAAGGAACAGCCGAGTTAATCCTCGCGACTGTGACTGTCGGAAATCGCGCAATGATTGGCGGATACTCTCTGCTCACCGCCGGGACGCGAATTTCGGACGACGAAAGTACCCGAGCATTTCTTATCTCTCCGCCGTTCTCAGTTTGGAAAGACGGAAAACGCATTCGATCAGGCGGCGACGAATTATGAATCTTGCGCGCCCCACATCCATCAGCAACCGTCTGCGAGCTAAACTTCCTTTCAAGCTCCTGTTAACGCTACTGCTATACCCTGCTGTCTATGGACCTTATCATTTTCTCCAACTTCACCATTTTTTTACCCCGACAGAACTTCGACCCGGCCTGGTCGATCAATGGATCCCGTTCGATGATCGGTTCGTTTGGATTTATTTGTCAGTTTACCTGCTGATGCCAATCGGCCCGATCCTAATGACCACCCGCGAGCAGCTTCGCCGCTACGCCGCTGGCATTCTTCTGATCAGCCTGGTGGCCGATACAGTTTTCGTCCTCCATCCCACAATTTGTCCACGCCCCAATCCGGTCGGAAGCGGTCGCCTCTACCAATTATTGGTCGCCATCGACAATCCGTTCCATGGGTTCCCTTCGCTCCATGCAGCTTTCGCAATCTATTCGGCCCTGTGCGCCGAACGGGTATTGCGAGTCCTTGGTTGGCGCTCATGCATGAGTGCCGCCGCCTGGACTTGGGCGACGCTCATCCTTTACTCGACCCTTGCCACGAAGCAACACACGTTGGCCGACATCGTTTTTGGGGGCGTATTGGGAACCTTGGTCTATTTTGCGGTTTTCCGCGCGCCCTTCGTTTTGAAAGAGAAAACATCGCCTTGGCTTATTGAGCCAAAACCGTCGCAAACAATTCAACCCATCGTATGAAAACAGAACAAAACATTTTAATTATTTTGATAATCGCGGCAATTTTTGAAATCTGCTTCGGGCTTTCCGCCCGCGCCGACGAAATGGCCGACCGCACTGCTCTCCACATGCTTCGAACAAATTATATGGAGGCGGTAAATTCCGGCGATCTGACAAAAATGTCCCCCAACGTGGACAAAGACGCCACGGCGGTCATGGTAACAGGCGAGGAAGTCAAAGGAATGGATGGACTAAAAGCTTATTGGGGAAAAATCCAAAATCTCATTGGTCCCGGAGGCGGCTACCACGTAACCGTGAACCTGGATAAGACCGATTTGTACCACGACGACTTGGCCGTGTCTCGCGGCTCCACCGACGATGTGCTTCATCTGGGCAATGGAAAAGACCTGCGCTTTAATTCGCTGTGGACCGCCGTTTGCCATAAAGAAGATGGAAATTGGAAAGTCATTCGCATGGAGGCGGCGATGGATCCAGTCAATAACGTCTTCGTGTCTCTCCAATTGGCAAAGGCCAAATTATTATTCGGAATTGGCGGCGCCGCCGCCGGAGTGGTATTTGGATTGATCGTAGGCATTCTGATCACTAAAAAACGCTCTCGATCGCTCCCGGCGGCCTGAATTCAAATTGCTGGCCGGCTCATGTTCTCGAAGTCATGCGCGAAAAGGCTGCGCCAAAAACTGAAAAAAATACGCCGGCGCCCAACAGTATCAGCAAACGAATTCCCCCTGACGCCGTCCTGACCATCGTGGCTTGCAGGGCGATTCTTAAATCAGCCCACTCGTTGACGGCCACGGCGCGGTGAAAAGTGAGCATCTGGCCTTGTTGCGGAATGCTCGCCCGGATTGCGGCGGGAATGCTCACGGCGGCGTCTTGCTGTTGGATCAGTTTCTCTGAGAGACGCATGAACGCGGCGTTGTCCTCGGCGCTGTTTATGTCAATGATATCTTTGGCGTCCTGTTGAGTGTAATTAAGGTCCTGGCGATCGCACAAGGCGCGGAGTTTTGCTCCCAGCGCCCCGGCGGCGCCGGATTGGCGGGCGTCGAAACCGATCAGCGCCTCTTGCAATTTGATCTTGTGCAGTTGCACGCGCGCGTCCTCGTTGAATGCGGCGTCGTCGGTCGAAAGTCCAAAGGCCGATTGGAAGGCGCGGCGGGCTTGTTGCGGGTCGCCCTTTTCCAACGAACTGTTGCCCAAAGCCATGAAGTCCTGCGCTTCCTGCGCGCGCGCCTGGCGCCGGGTCTTTTCGCTGTCAAGATAATATTGCGGGCTGGCCACGGCCTCGCCTGGCGACTCCTCCTGCTTTTGGAACTGGAGCGCGCCGGCGTAATGTTGGATATGCCATTTGTCGCTCAAAGAAATTCGCCAGGTGATGTTTTCCAGCGGCAGATCAAATTTGGGCGCGGCCATGTTCAAGTCCAATTCGCGTCCGAGCGTTGTGCCGGCCTGGCAACCGTAATAGATTTCCACCGTTGCGGGTTTGTCTCCGCCGACCTGTTGTTCCAATGGGATGAGGACATTGGCGCTGTCGTGCCATGGCCAGACGCCGTTGTCGTTGACGAAGGCGAACCAGAAGCGGGCGTCCGGCGGCAACGCCACGCTGAGCAGGCGCTTGTCGCCGGGAATGATTTCCAGACGCGCTTGCGTGAGCATGACTCCGTCGTCGGACACGACCGAGTTGAAAGTGATATTGTTGACGTGGGCGGGCAACAATTTCGCAACCTCATGGCGCGCCAGTTTCAACGAAAGCTGGAATGAAGGCTCGATCAGCCGGTAGGTCAGGCTGGCGGCGGACGGCGAATCTTTTTGAAGTTCGCGCGGGATGCTCTGCCATTCGGCGGGCTGCAAGGCGGGCGGTGTGGAGTCCACCGTGACTTCGAGCCGCGGATCAGATTGCACGGTCAGGAATCCGCGTTGCGAGTTTACGTCCAGCGCCTGGATTCCGCGCAATACCGTTTGGGTGGCGCGCGCAGGCAACGGAGTTTGATAGACAACCTGGAGGAGGAAAGGGCCGATGACTCGGCGGCGCAACTTTACTTCCCATGCCTGCATTTGGTTGGTGACTGCGCCGGGTGTCGGAAGAAAATCGCCGACCTGATCTCCGTGGAAATCCACGCCTTCGGCCTCAACGGGAAGAAAAAGGCGAAACGATTTCAGCCCGGTGTTTTCGATCTGATATTGTAAATTGGCTGTGGTCTTTTCCTCGGCTTCGTTGATCGCGACATTTTGCCAGCCGTTGACTTGCACCCAGGGATCAACTTGATCGATGTCCAATGTCAGACGCGCCGGAACCTGGAGGGCGCGAAACGCGAGCACGCCTTTCTGGCGGATGCCCGATTTCTGCGGATCCAGTTGCGTGTAACCTTCCCGCGCGGCAATTTGGAGGCGCATCCCCTGCTCCGGCACGACGAGCAAGGTTCTCTGCTGCTTGGTGGCTTCGCGCAGAACGATTTGCGGCGTCGCCCACCCGCGCGCGTTCTTCACGCCCGGCCCGGATAAAGTGATGGCAAAGGATTGCGCGCCTTGGGTTTTGCCCGGCAAATGCAACGTAATGATGCGTCCGGTGGCGGTCTTCGATTCAGTCCACTGGCTCAAAGCCGCGCCGCCGATCGACTCGACGTCAAAACCGGGCGGCATCAAAAAGCTCAAGTCGAAGATTCCGGCGCGCGTGATTTCGGCGGTAAAATTGTCCGCCAAAACGGTGTGGTCCTCGCCGAGTGACAAGGTGTCGTCGGTTTGAATGCGAACGTCCGGTTGCACGGACGAGGCATTGATGGTGATGACGGCCTGGGTGTTCGTGTAGCGGAAAGCGCGGCGCAACGTCAACCCGGGAATTTCTCCCTGAAGCGCGGCAACGGCGTCTCCGGGGAAATCTTCTAGGTTAATCGACGAAAACGACGGGGCGCTGACGGCGTCCAATTGCACGTCACCGCCAGTGGCGATGCCGGCCAGACCAATCTGGCTGACGGCCTTATCGACAACCATCAGGCCCAGCGTTTTCTTCAAAGGCAGCGGATCCGTCGCGGCCTGCGAACGCACCACGACGACAAACGGGCGCGATTGCGGCGGGTTCAGTGTGATCCGCAATCGGCGCGTGTCTGGGTCGAATCTCCAAAGGGAGACCACGGAACCGCGGCCGACTGGGTCCGCTACGTCGGTGATGGTCTGTCCCATGGGGACGCGAACAAGCAGTTCGTCCACTTCGCCTTGGGCTGGGCGGATGGAGACGTAATGCATGCCCTCGATAACTCCAGCCGAGGGAATGTAAAGAGGTGAGACTTCCGCGTAAAACACCGCCTTCTCCTTGGTGACATCCCGGCTGCGCGGCCTCCAGTTGATGCGCGCCTGCGCTGGAGTCAATACTACATTCGCCACGCTGTTGGTGGTGGCGTGGTCGCATTGCACCGAGACGGCCTGCGGCGACTCGATATCCACGTCAAGATTCACCACCGTAAGCTCCAGCCTATGGATCAGGCCGCAAGGAGTCGGTAACGTGAACCCGCTCTCACCCTGGTCGGTGGAAACCCGCGTTTCGTAGCGCACCTCAATGTCGAACGCGCCGCTCTTGCGTGCCACCAATCGTTGCGCGCCCGCCGCCGGAACCAAATCAAACGCCTTCAACAAGTACGTAGTGCTCGTCAACACGGCGTTGGAGGACAAGAGAGGAAGCGATTGCCCCTTGACGGCCTGCCAATGAATTTTGGCGTCGCCCAAAACGAACTTGTCCTCCACACGCACCGTCTGCGAAACGGAATCCGGCATGGCAGGCGCCTCCGCGGCGCGACCCCTGGCTGCGCCGCCAAAACATAAGAGGCTGGCCATGATTAATGTAGCTGCGGCAGGCACGGGCACGCGCGACCAGCGCCGGATTCGGTGCCACGCCGGCACGCCCGCGTGGAGTAGCACGAAAGCCAACACGACGTAGAAAAAGATTCCCGCGCCATTGGGGATTCTCAACGCCGCCCAAGCGAGGAAAGTCCAGCCGCAAACCTGCCCCGCAAATTGAAAGAGCCTGCCCCGGGTGGTGAGGCCGCAGATCCACACCGCCAGCCCAAGCAAGCCCGGCCAAATCCATCCCAGCACCGTAAACGCCGTTGTTTTGTCCGCGACATTGAGCACCGCGACACGCAGGGCGCTGCCAGACTGCTGAACCGGCGCAAGCAAAGTGATCGCCGCGGGCAGGTGAGCCATGGATTGTTCCCAACCCTTGTGCGATAAAAGCCGCGCCAATTGCGCGAAGCCCGAAACGTCCGTGATACCGACGGCCGGCATGATCGAACCGTCTTGATAAATCAGCCGCTGGCCGGTGTCCGGCTCCAGCTTCCATTCGGCCAGCATCACTGGCGGATCCGTGACTGGGGCTTCGACACGGACATGCCGCGGATCGCTCGCGGCGGCGGCCATTTTCAAATCCAACTCCAGCACAGCGTTCGGATCGGCGTTTTGCGGCAGAGGAATGAGACTGGCGGCGCCGTCGGAGACGGGCACTGCTTCAACGCCATTGACGGTGGCGGACCACAATTGCGCCCCTGTGGGAATGGTCAGGCGGAAGTGCGGAGCGCCGCGATTTTTGATGAAATACCGAATGGCCGTCACGGCCTGCCCCTCCTTGGAAATCCGCGTTTCGAGCGATGCGCGGTCAACAATTTGATTAAGCGAATCCTCCTGCGCCAGCGGACTGAGGGTGAGCTTCAAATTGAACGGACGCGCCGCGTAACGATAAGCCGCGAGAACGGGCGCGTCGGAAAAAAGCCGGTACTCGTGCGGCACTTCGCCCGTCTCAAGCGGGAGCAGGCCGGTGGAAATTTCGGCGGGCGTGACCTGGAATTGATAGTCGCTGGTGACGAGCGTGTAACCTTGCTCGGATTGGCAGTCCAGCGGACGCGCGCCGGTGAAGGACAGAGTTTCACCATGGGCCTTGAAGGGCCGTTCGTAGGTCGCCAGCAAGGTGTAAGCGCCGGACACCGGCGTATGCAGTTGGACAATGTAGCCTCCGTTGTTGGTTTGCCAGCTTCGGATGTCCTTCCCCGTAAATTCAACATTCGCGTATTCATTGGCCAATTCAATCCGGAACGATGACACCGGCGCGCCGGAAACAATGTAATTGATGATGCTGCTGCCATACGCGATCCCCTCTCCGATGGAAAACAGATGAAGCGCATCCGCCTGCACCGTTTGCGGCAATCGCTCCACACGCGCCGTGGCCGACCAGGCGGCCTCGGTCACCCGAAACGCCGCCTGGATGCCGGACAGTGTGCCCGGATAAAAAGCGGGAGCTATCTCGGTCAGTGCCTCCGTCCGTTCCGTTGTCAACCGAAACCCAGGATCGGACGTTAGCCCGACAAATCCGTGGACGGTGGATGCCTTTGCAATATCAATGCGGGGCAATGTCCAGTTCGTTTCGCCCAGGCCCTGGTTGCGCTCAAGGCGAATCTGCACCAATTGGCGACCGGACAGCGGCTGGCCAAACGTAAGCCGCAACTCGGCTTGCAACCCATCCCCTGCCCCACTGAGAGAATAATCACTGTCGCTTAACGACGGGGCGTTGAGCCGGGCAACGGCATAGCCTTTGGGCACGCGCAACAATAGTTCGCGCAACGGCGCCTCGCGAATGTCCAATTCGATTTCCGCGTCGATTGCCAGCTCGTTTTCTCCATAGCGATAAGCCAGCAGTTCCGAGGCCGAGAGTTCAGGCAAAATTTGGTCGGCCTGAATGCGCAACGCGTAATCCGCCCCCGCGAAATGAAAGGCAAAACACTGATTGCCCCCGGCGCGAAAAGCCGCTCGCGTCGCGTCGCTCTCCGGAAATTGTTCGGGAGAGATTTGCGACATTCCGCCCGCACCGGTCACTTCCAACCGCACAGCCCCTTCATTGACGATGCGCACAGAGCCTGAAAACCCAGTGGTTTTTTCGGGAATTAATCGCAAGGCGTCCGCCGTTTGAGGGAATGCCCCAAGCGAAGACTGCGCCTGCACCTGCACCGAGAATTGGTCCTTCTGCGGCTGGTTCAATTGGATGACCAGACGGCGATCTTCCGAGTCCGCCACCGGTTCGATGTTCCAGGCCAGCACCTGATCGCCCTGCACGCGGGTGATTTCTCCCGCGCCGCGCAACCGCGCCGAAACACGCGTCAATTCGCCCTGCATCACTTTAAAATTGAGCAGCGCCACCTGTCGCATCAGGCCGGGGCTGACGCTGATTTGCGCCAGCATCTCGGTGAAAAAAAACAGTTTCCCCCCTGTTTCGCGCCGCGCTTCTTTCCACGAAAGATAGACCGCTCCGTCCGCCGGCAGATAACTGGCGAAATCCGCGCCCTGGCGATCCAGCCGCGCCGCGCCCGGGAATTTGAATTGCGAATCCGCCGCCAACCCCCGCAGCATGACCGACTGCAAAACTCCCGGCGCCACGCGAAAACCAACCGCGCTCCAGCCGTCCGCCTGTGTGATGGCTGCACTGAATTGGACGCGAATGGGGAATTCGCCGCGCCGGTCGAACGCCAGCACAAAATGATCTCCGTCCACACGCATATGGACCTTCGGGTCTAGTTCGATGGCCGTAAGGGCAATCTGCCCCGAAAGCAAGTCAAACGATCCGCCGCGAGGATTTTCCATCCGCGCCGTGGCAGTCAGCGTAAATGTGGCGCTCTCTTTGGTAAGATCGCCGACGAGTTTAAAATCTTGCAGCGTGACCTGGGGTTCCTTCGCGCTGGATGCGCCCACGAACCTCGCGGCGAAAAGCAGACAAAGTATCAGCGGCAAGGAACGCATTGAATTCCTGGTTGAGTTCATAATTAACCTTTCTCCTTTATTTTCCGGAAATGCTCTTGGCCTGGCGGATCATCCATTCGAGGTTTTTTGGGCGGGTATCGGCGCCGTAGATTTCAGGAACATCCCGCAAATACCCCAGCAATGAATCGGGCGAAACTTCGCCGGCATAAGGACTGCCCGCCAGCCATTCGGAAAAGGCGGACGCGGTCGCCGCCAGCCGCATCGAGGGGCTGGCTTGGTCGAGCGCCCCCGCCGCCCCGTTGTAAGGCACGTCCCAGGCGCGCTCCTGGTAATCGGTCGTCCCAGGCGCGCGAAAACGCACTCGCACCGTGCAAAGCGGGCCGTCGCCGGCCGGATTGATTTCCACCGTGTAGAGGGCGGTGCCGGATTCGGCCGCGCCGATTTGCGCTGCGGCCACAGTGTTGTCGCGGAATTGCTCCTTCTTCAATTGATGTTTGGCGTAACCAATCTGCCGGTAGGCCGTCACCCGATTGGGATTGAACTCCACTTGCACCTTCACGTCCGACGCCGCGACACGAAGCGCGCCGGCCAATTGTCCGGCGAACTCCGTGGCGGCCTCCTCCGGCGTATTGATGAATCCGTAACGGCCATTGCCCGCCCGCGAAAGCGTCTCCATCAAAGTGTCGTTATAACCGTCCCAGCCAATTCCAAAACAATCCAGCGCGATGCCTTGCTTTTGATTAGCCTCAACTTTTTGTTTGAGCGTCTCCGGATCGGCATTGCCGAGGTTGGCTGCGCCATCGGTGAGAAGCGCCACGCGATTTTCGCCGTTGGCCAGGTAATGGCGCAACGCGGTTTCGTACGCCAGCTTCATGGCCTCTTCCAGATTGGTGCCGCCTTCGGGCGTAAGGCTGTCCAAACGATTGGCAATGTCGCCCGCCTGGCTGCCCGCCACGCCATCCACCCATAGACGCGCCGTGCGGGCGAAGACCACCACACTAAGGGTGTCCTGCGCCTGCAACTGCGAAGCCAGCACGCGCAAAGCCTGATGAATGATCTCCACGCGGTCGGCCCGTTCCATTGAACCGGACTTGTCCAGGAGCAAAACCAGATTAAGCGGACGTCCGGCCTGGCGCCCCTGTGCCGCCGTCTTGACGCTGAAGCGAAGCAAATCGCGATTGTGCGCGAAGGGATACCGGGCTTGGTCCCAGGAAAAGCCGATTGGCGCACCCGGAGGAGGTTCTGGGTCCCGATAATCAAAAGCGTTGATGAATTCCTCGCTGCGGATGCCGGCAGGATCGGGCATGATGCCATTTCGCAAGCTCGCCTGCGCCAGCTTGAACGAAGCATCGCTGACATTGAGCGAGAACGTGGAGAAAGCATTGCTGCTCGTTAGGACTTCCGGCTGCGGCGTTGCCGGCTGAGAAACAGCTTGTTGCGGGGCGACGTCGAGTTTGTTGACGATGTCGTCAATTTTTTCTCTGTCGCTGCCGCCGGCAAAAACCAGCAGCGAGTTGTTTCGTTCGTCGACGATGACCTTTGCCTGGCCGGAAAACTTGCTGCGGGCGAGATTATTCTGAAATGTGCCGCGGCTGGCGGTAACTGGGGAAGTTGAGCTTTTTCCAACGGAAGTGCCTCCACTGGCGCCCAAAGCTTTGAGCGCATCGGCAATGTCGGAAGCCTGAGCGTACTTGAGATTGATAACCGCCGGTTTAATGGCGCCGCTGTTGTCTCTTCCGGCGAAAGGTTTGAGCGCGTTGGTTACGTCTGCCAGTTCGGTGTTTGTGACTTGAACAATCCGGGTCGCCATTTTCCCGGTTTCTGGCGGATTGGGATTGGCGGAACTAAGACCGCCCTCCGACCATGCGTAATGCTCCGTGACAACTTTGGCGAACTTGTCACCGACGGGGACCACAGTGATTCCGTTCATGCCCAGCACCGTTTCCACCGCGGTAACTGCCTCCGAACGTGTCATAGGGGTAGCCATTTTCAGCGTGACAGTGGGTTCCTTTTTGCTCGAGCCGGTCGTGGCCTTAAGCAAGGTTCGACCAGTCAACCCCTGGTAGATGTCTTCCAACTGGGATATAGGCAGATTGTGGTAATCATAAGTTATGTCCGCTGGCTCGTTTGAATTTATCGGATGCGCGCCATTACTCGGGTAGTCTTTGGAAACATCACCACTGACGACCATTTGACGGGTATCATGATCCACGTAAAAGTTAGATGCGGAGTCTGTTTCAGCCTCTTTCAACCGCGGCAAAGCGATACTCCCCCGCCCTTCCCGTGTCATCGGTGCCGCGCTGCCCGACGCACCCCCGCCACCTCCTCTTGCTAGCGCAGGGGCGGCCCATTGTAATGCCGCGGGTGGTTGCAAAGCATCTTCCGCGACATGAGCCGCCATGGCCCTTTGTGTCTGCATTTTTGCCCTGGAAAGCGCGGGAAGCAGCAGTCCCGTCAAAATAGCCCCTCCCGCCAAAACCGCCGCCACAGCCACCCACGAAATTTTCCAGCGCGGGGCAGGCGCGACAGTCTTAAAATGAGCCAGCAATTTTTCACGGCGCCTTTCACTCATTTTTTGCGGCGCGGACGGCGCGGGATCAGACGCGACGGTGGCTTCGCGCAGGAATTCGAGAGTCAACTTGAGCCGGTCGCGCAAACGGGCCAACTCGGCGTCCCGGGCGATCAATTCGCGCAGAAGGGCGGCTTCATCATCTGGCAACTCGCCCAGCAAAAGGCCCGTGACCTTGGCCTCAAGGTCTTCGCGTTTCATGAGCGGCAAATCGGGATTCATGGCACAACTCCGTTTTTGGCCAGTTCATCGGCCATCTCCTTGAGCGCGTGATGCAACAGATAGCCAATGTGCCCCGTCTTCAATCCGGTGCGCTGGCTGATTTCTTTGTAGGAAAGATTCTCGGTGAACTTGAGCCGGATCAATTCGCGGCTGCGCTCATCCAATGTTTCCAATGTCAACCGCACCAGGTTGATGCCTTCCGAACGGGCAATCTGCTCATCCGGCGTCAGACGGGTATCGGCGGCTTCGTTGCCGCTGGCGGGGGTCGGTTCCAGCGGGATGATTTTCCGGGATTGGCGCCGGTGATTGAGCGCGAGGTTGTGCGCGGTTCTATAAAGCCAGCGCTTTGGATCGCGCACCTCCTTGAACTGGGCCTGCAATTTCATGAAAGCTTCCTGAACGACGTCCTCCGCCACGCTTATTTCCCCCGTCAACCGGAGGGCATAACTCAGGAGAGACGATTCCAAAGCCGCAAATAGCTGCTCCATCGTCTCGCATCCGGACGCTGTGCCGGTCTGTTCTGTTTGAATCACAGCATTCTGCGCCATTCCTCTGGCGCGTCCGGCGTCCATCTGTTCCTGAGCGGACACCATGTTCACTGTATAAGACACCGGACTCGCCACTATCTTAGACGAAAAGCCGGATATATTTGCTCCGTTCCTCGGAAAGAAGGTTCACGGAAAGTTTAAGCGCAGGAGGGAAGAATTGGTTTATGTAAGGGCATCTGGCGCCATCAACACCGCACTCTTCCGTAGGAAAGTATTTCCCTGATCTAACGGCTTCTCACGTTTCACTTCGCGCCTGGGCCTGCCATTCCTGGGGGGACAACCCAACTCTGGTTTTAAAAATTCGCGAAAAATAGTGCTCATTCGCAAAACCACTCAAGCCGGCGATCTCCTTGATCTTCAGAGGCGACTGTGCCAGCAAGGCCCGCGCGCGTGCCAGACGCAATTCGACGATGTATTGGTGCGGACTAAAACCGGTTTGTTGGACAAAGGCGTGACGAAACCATCGGTAGCCGACGTTCAATTCGCGCGCCAGTTGTTGGACGTTCAAATTGGAAGCAAATTCAGCCTGCATTCGGGCTTGGGCGGCCTGAATGACCGAGTTGGCGACATCGCCGCCGCCAAGGGCCGTTTGCTGCTCCGAATAGAGTGTCGCCAGAAAGGCATGCGTCTGCGCGGCCATCAGTTGTTGCAATGCCGCGGGATTTTGCTGTGCGGTCTCAATCAAACGGGCAAACATCCCCATAAAAACTTCTTCGTTACGCGCTTTTAAGACCGGTTGATCTGGCGAAAAAGAACATTGCTTCATCCATCGCTTGGCCACCGTTCCACTAAAAGCCACCCAGTGCTCGTCCCAGCCCACTTCCCGATCCGGACCATAACGATGCCAGACGCCCGGAAAAAGGAGTATCACATTTCCGGCTTGGACCGGTCGGCGCTCCATTCGCTCCAAGTCCAGCCACCCTCGCCCTCTTGAAATGTAAACCATCGCATAGAATGGCAATCTCCGGCCCTGCTCCCACTGGTAATCGTAAGGTTTCGGGTGGCCCGTCGGGGGATAGGACTGATGCGGCGCAACGTGTGTCAGACCTATCGTGGTGACATATATCCCCCACTCTTTATCCCGGACGCTTGCTGGAAAGCACCAGAAGAGCCCTTTGAGACCTCCGGGAACGACAGGCTTTATTTTGGGTAAATAATGCGCAGCCGGCGCTGCTTCAGCTTTTTTGTCCATCGATTTTACAGCACTGTGGGCTGGCAGGAAGATACTTGCAAGAATGGAATAGCCCCGCCGCTCTGCCATTGTGCCATTTTCTTCACTAGAAATGCCAGTCTGTGCATTGAAGGGCGACCCGCTTTTGGGGATGATGAGCACACGCACAACGCCTTTGCCGCACACAAACAACACTTTTGCCACCATGCGCATAAAACAGTCATCGGGATTTGCGGATGACAACGCAGGGCAACACCGGTCGTTTCAATCAATAGATAATTATGAAAACCGAGGAGATTACCAAAACAACGAAGCTGAGGTTCATCACCGTAGGTGTCGGGGCGGCGCTTGCGATGACAGCCGCAAGCCTTTCAGCGCAGACGCTGCCCGTTACTAATGGCCTCCAGCTTTGGTTGAAGGCGGACGCTGGAATTTCAACCAATGCCAGCGGCCTGGTAATTGGTTGGGCCGACCAGTCCGGCAACGGCAACAACGCCGCGCCGACCAATAACAACACAACCTACTCCCCAACCTACCTTGACGACTCCCTAAACGGCTTGCCGACGCTTCGGTTCCCCGGCGGTTCCAAGGCATTGGATGTGCCGGATATTTCCATGTCGCCAAGCTCCACCATTTCCGGCCTGACCAACGACGTGACCATTATTGTTGTCAAGGAGGACGACAGTTACTCCGGCTACCGGGCCGGCATCAGCAAGAGCATGGGCAACGCGCCGGGGCCATTCGACTTTTACAACAACGCTTCGGTTGATGCCGGCGAAACGATTTTCTATTTGAGAAACGGTACGGCCAACACAAGCTTTATTGGCAACAGTTTCAAGCCCCAGCCGGGTGTGTATCAAGTGATGAGTTTCACATACGCCAATGGCACGGTGAAGCATTATCTGAACGACGCGGTGTGCGCCTACTTTAATGCCGGCATGCAGCCCAACGGCTCGTCCAATTCCATCTGGAACGCGCTCAACGGTCCCGGCCCCTTGCGCATCGGCTCCCGCGAAGATTTTGTCACGCAGTTGGTCGGCAACATGGCTGAAGTCCTCGTTTACCAACCCGCTCTTACGGACAGCCAGTTGTTCAACGTTGTCAACAATTACCTCAAACCCAAATGGGGCTTGGTCTTTGACCCGCCGCCCGTCGTTTCCGTTTCTTCGCCCGCCAACAATGCCACCTTTGCCGCCAATACCACGATTCCCGTTTCCATCAGCGCCTCCAGCCCAACTGGCTTGGTAACAAGCGTCAACCTTTACGGTAATGGCTCCCTCATCGCCAGTACGACCTCGACAAACTACAATATGGACATCTCTTCCGCCACGCCCGGCCCTGTCACGTTGACCGCCGTGGCGTTCGACCAAATCGGCAGGCCGCAAACTTCCGCCCCGGTGAGCATCACGATCACCGGCCCCGCCGCTCCGGTCACGCCGCCCACGAATGGCCTGATGGTCTGGTTGAATGCCGCCTATGGAGTCAACACCAACTCGGATGGCACTGTCGCGTCCTGGGCCGATGAATCCCTGAATGGCAACACCGCGTCATCCACCACCAACGCGCCATATGCCACCCTCGTGGACAGCAACTACGTGACTGTTGCGCCCACGTTCAGCAATAACATCGCCAACGGCCAGCCTGTCGTGCATTTCAACGGCACCAACAGCATCCTCGTGATCCCCGACTCCGGCACGGCCTTCCTCACCAACGATTTTACCACATTCGCGGTGGTTCGCTTCTCACAGGCCTTTTTCTCCCTGGATCAAATGATCTGGTCCAAGGCTTCCAACAATCTTGCCGCCCCATTTGACTGGTTTTTTCCATCCTCGGGTCAAACGATTGGCGTTCTGTACGCCACTTCCGGCGAGACGACAGTGGACCGGGGAAACGGAGCCGTCGGAAACGCCGGCTTCACAAGCGCCGCAAGTACTGCGCTCCCGCTCAATCAGTTTGTCAACGTCGGCGTGGTGTGCCAGGGAACATCCGTTTCGATGTACTCCGGCGCCAACCTCTATTCCTCTAACGTTATCGTCAGCCCTGTTGGAGATGGCGCCAGTTCATTGCCTTTGACCATTGGGATGCGGGACGACGCCGGCGCCGCCTTGTACGGCGACATCGCTGAAATTCTGATCTACCAGGGCGCCCAGGCGGCGACGAACATCGAAAACATCGCCAGCTATCTCAATGGCAAATACGACATCGCCCAGCCCGTTTATGCCAGCCCCCCGCCGGTTGTGAATATAACAGCCCCGAGCGCCGGGTCGCTGACAGCCCCGGCCACGGTTTCACTAACGGCAAACGCCAGTTCGGCTGCCGGTTTCATCACAAACGTGGCCCTGTACGCCAACGGCATTCATCTCGCCACTTTGACTGCCGCTCCTTACTCAGTTGAGGTTAACCTGCTGACGCCCGGAGTAGTCACCCTTACCGCCGTGGCGACAGACAATTGGGGAATCCAGACTACCTCCGCGCCCGTGCTGGTCACTCTCTCCGGCTCCGCGACCGCCCCGCCGGTCACTAACGGCCTGGCTCTCTGGCTCAAGCCCGATGCGGGCATTGTCACCAATGGCGCCGGTAATGTGATTGAATGGGACGATCAATCCGGCAACGCCAACAACGCCTACCAACCCTCCGTTGATGGCGTCACCCCCGGCATTCCGCCCGTGCTGATTCCCGACGCCCAGAATGGCTATCCCGTCGTGCGTTTTACTCCACCGGTCAGCGAAGCCGGTTCGAATGTCTTCCTCGACATTGCGGACAACGGAACCGTGACGCCTTACGTCTCAACGGGTTTCGCCATCTTCGCCGTGACGCGAGTTCCCGCCTACGGCAACTACTATGAGATCCTCTCGGACTGCAATGCCGGTTCAATTGGCTACGCCAACCCATTCGAGTTTCGTCTCAACGTCACCTCGGGCCTCGACGAATACGTCCTCGGCAACGGCACGGCAAACGGCGTCAGCAGCACTGCCATTGCCGCCAACCCAGCCTCCTCCACCTATTTCAACATCGAGGGCGTCGTTGTAGGCAATGGCGTCGTGACTCACTACCTGCAATTGAACACCAACGGCTCGACCGCATTTTCCTACACGCCAACAGACTCCGGTTACCCCATCCGTGTTGGCGGTCGCAGCGCCAACAACGGCACCATTTACACCATGAACGGCGACATCGCGGAAATTCAGGTATATACGAACGCGCCCAGCACCGCGGAGGTCGGCGAAATAGTCAACTACCTGAGCGACAAGTATGAGCTGCCCCAGGTGCAGCTCGCCGTTAATCCTCCGGTTGTCACAGTTGCTGCTCTGACCAATGCCATCACACCCTCCGTAACGAACCTCACCGCTCCGGGTGTCCTCAGCATCGGCGCGCAAATCACCAGCGCCGCCGCCATCAGCAGCGTGAGTTTTTACGTGAACGGAGAATTGGTCGCTACTGAAACCTCCCCGCCCTACCAAATCCCGCTGAATATCCTGACCCCAGGCACGGTGAATGTTATGGTCCAGGCCGTTGACATTTACGGGTTTTCCAGCAACTCCATCCCATACGAAATTACGATTCCCGGAAACCCGGCCAACCTCCCCGATGCTCCCCCAACAAACGGTCTCGTGCTCTGGCTCAAGGCCGACACCGGCATCACCACCAACTCCGACGGCACCATCGCCCTTTGGGACGACCAATCCGGCCTGACCAACAATGCCAGCACTGATCAGAACGGCGCCCTCGCTCCCTCTTTGACTACTGACCCCAGCATCGGCAAGCCGGTTGTCTCGTTCGTCCCCAATGGCCAGCCGATGTGTTTGGATGTCGCTGACGCTCCGAGCGTGGAACTGACCAGCGACATGTCTCTCTTTTACACGGTTGAGTTTACAAACTTCGCCGATACAACCCTCCCCCAGGCAATCGTCGCAAAAACCTTCGGAAGCTCCGCCTTTCCTTTCGATTACCCTGTCTCAAGCAGCGACGCATCGTATGTCCGCGCCGATAGTGATGGAAGCAGCGCCATCAACAGTGTTGGGGCCCTGCCCGCCGGGCAGTACTTTGTCGGCGGGGTCACCGTTTTAAGTTCCGTGGTCACGCATTACCTCAATTTTGTCACCAACGGCAGTGGCACGCTCGGCTACGGCGCTGAAGATGGAGGCACCCCCTTAAAGGTCGGTTCAAGAGATGATTTTAAGACGCAACTTGCCGGTAATCTGGGCGAGGTTCTCCTTTACAATCGGGCTCTGACCGGCGGCGATCTCCAACTGGCCAACACCTATTTGGCCGGACGCTACGGCGTCGCGACTGTTCAATTGCAAACGCAACCGCCGTCAGTGGATGTTGCCGCAGCCGCTCCGGGTGCGATCACCTTTGCTTGGCCCGCGGGCTACGCCGGCTGGGTATTGGAGAGTTCCTCCAACCTCGTAAAATGGACCGCCATAGCCACCAATCCGCCGAACAACCAGTTGACTGTCAACCCGACCAACAAGGCGACATTCTATCGATTGCAAATTCAATAAACGTCTGTAACCTTGCGCTAACCAGTCACAATGAAAGCAGAGCTATCCAGAACTCACCGTCAACGGCCGTGTGCGGCAGGGGTGACAGACGGCTTCACGCTTATCGAATTGCTGGTCGTCATTGCCATCATCGCCATCCTGGCCGCCCTGCTTTTGCCCGCTTTGGCCAAAACCAAGGACCAGGCCTATCAAACCGAATGCACCAGCAATCTCAAGCAGTGGGGTACGGCGATAAACTTGTACGCGGGCGATAATCACGATTATTTTCCCGACAACACGACAGGGAGCGACCTTAGTTGGCTCTCATTTCTCTTCGTAACCAACTTCTATCCCAACTATATGATTCGCAACTCCCCGGGCTCGCTGTCAAAACCCCGTCCCCTCACCGACGTTATCTTTTGTCCGACCGATCAATGGCATCGCCTTTACTCTGAGGCGAACAACGATACCAATCTCGTCGGTTACTTCTACATGCCCGGCCGAACCCAGCCAGGGGGGGGGGGTGATAGCTGGGATTACACCGATCCCTGGCCCGAGGTCGCTAATTGGTTTACCAAAAAAAAGTTAGGGGGGCTTTACAAAAATGCGCCGATCATGAGTGACCGTTTGCAAGGACAGGGAAGCTGGAGCACCTCGGCAAACAAAGGTGCCAATCTGAATTGGGTTGATACCGAGGACAACATGACCGTTCCCTCCGCCAACCATCCAAACGTCGCCCAGGGAGACGTCCCCAAGGGCGGCAACTTCCTGTTTGAGGACGCTCACGTCACATGGTCCCGTTTCGACGTCAACAACGCCCGCGGCACAATTGACTTGGGCAACACCCAGAGCTCCTGGCTTCTCTTTTTCAAATTGCCGGGAATATGACCTTTGAGTATCAAGGCGCCAGAAAGGCGCATGCCTTCACCTTGATCGAGCTTCTGGTGGTCATCGCCATCATTGCCATTCTGGCCGCGCTGCTCCTGCCCGGTTTGGCCAAGGCGAAGAAGGAGGCGCAGAAAACCCAATGCTTCAGCAACCAGCACCAAATCGGCCTGGCCTACCGCATGTATTGCGATGACAACCGGGACTATTTCCCAAGTCACGACGGATGGGCCTCCGTCGGCGGCCAAGTGCCGCCCAAGCCCGACTTGGTGGACCCTGATGCTTATCCCTCCTACGGCGGCACTGAGACCAACCGGCCTTTGAATATCTACGTCAAAAATGTGAACACGTTTCACTGCCCGGCCGATGCCGGGGACCCGCTCAATCCCAACGCCAAAACCTGTTGGGATGGCTGGGGCAACAGTTATCTCGTGGAATGGAACGCCAACTATAACCAAGTCATGCAAGTCACCGGAAGTTTGGGACACATCACTCCGGCCACCAACGGCATCAAAATGTCCCTCGTGAGCGCCCGTCCCGTCAACAAGATCATTCAGGGGGACTGGAATTGGCAATACAATCGAAACGAATCGACCCAACCGGCCTTGTGGCACAACAATTCCGGCGACCGCAAGGAGGCGATGCTGTGGGGCGACAGTCATGTCGCGTTTTTCCAATTCCCTGTGAACATCACCGAGTCCGACGACACCACGCCCAATCCAAATTACCTGTTCTGGTGAAGTTTCTCCTGCTGTTTCTTTTCCTGCCTTATTGCGCCCGCGCCGAGGATATATACAAAATCCGCCAATTGACCGAGGCCCAAATCCTTCAAACCTACACCAGCCTCCTGGTCGATGCCTGCCACCATGCCGATCAGGATTGGAAAAGCGCGCCGTCGAATTCTTCGGAAGGCTACTGGGGTAACGGCGTCAGCGAAGGGAACGGAGGCATCCGGACCATCGTCAGCATGGTGCTGGCCTGCGGAACCTTGCTCAAATATGACGATGGCCTCGGCGAGGGCGATCGCCGGGACTTGTTGAACAAAGCCGCCGCGGCCATTCGCTACGCCACGGCTACACACGTCACCGGCGCGCAAAAGTGTTCCAATGGCAAACAGTGGGGAGCGACGCCTAAATTTGGCCCCGAAAGCTGGCAGTCAGGCATGTGGACGGGCACGCTCGCCTGGGGCGCATGGTTGATTTGGGACAAATTGGATTCCACGTCGCAGCAAGGTGTCGAGCGGGTAGTCGCCTGGGAAGCCGACATTCTGGCCAACCGCAAACCGCCAAACGGACTTTGGCTCGATACCAAAGCCGAGGAAAACGGCTGGGAAGTGCCGTGCCTTGTTCTGGGCGAACTGATGTTTCCCAATCATCCGCGCGCCGCCGCCTGGCACGAGGCAGCCGTCAAATACATGATGAACACCCTTTGCACGGCGGATGACCTGCGCGAAACCAACTTGGTGGACGGACGGCCCGCCAACCAGTGGGTCGGCGGCCCGAATTTGCAACCGGATTTCACCCTCGAAAACCACAATATTTTTCATCCCTCCTATGTCGCGTGCAGTTCCTATTTTTTGACGCAGGCGGCGATGTATTACACGTATGCCGGCCGGCCCATTCCGCAGGCGGCCATGCACCATCTGATCGACACGTGGCGGATGTTTCAGACCGTCATTCTGCCGTGGGGCGAATCCGCTTATCCTCAAGGCATGGACTGGGAATTGCACAGTCTGACTTACATCAACCTTTTTGCTTCTCTTTCCACCCGGGAACAGGACCCGCTGGCTGCCCGACTTGAGCAGGCGGGCCTGCAATATCTCCGCGCATGGCAATTGATGCGCCATGGCGATTTGTCCGTTCCCGGCTCCAAACTCGGAATCACGCGCCACGCCATCAACGCCGAGCAGGCCGCTTACGGTTTCCTGGCGCACAAAATTTTTGGACCCGCCGCCCGGGAACTGACCGAAAGCGCCGCCCTGGCCCAGGAAGAGGGTGTTTGGGAATATCCGTACGTGGACTTTATCGTCCATCGCACCGCGCAAAAGTTTGCGTCCTTTTCCTGGAAAAACAGAATCATGGGCATGCTTATTCCCATCGGAAAAGGGCACGAGGCCAATCCCGACTTCACCGTTCCAATACACAATGGATTGGTCGGCTCCTTTGAATTGGAGCCTCGTGGCAGCGTCAAGACGAGCGTCGTAGAACATTCCTGGAAAAAAACCGCGGACGGGTTTGAGACCACCGGCGCCTTGCTGCTCAACGGCGGTCGATTGAAACAAACACTCAAGATGACTTCGATCGGAAGCCAAACCGTAATCTATGAGGATCATGTCACAGCACTCTCAAATGTAACGGTGCGCGCCGAAAAGGGCGTGCCGGTAGGAATCGAAAACGACGAGATTACCGGCGGCGCGCGGGTTATCAGCGCGCAGGATGGCCCAAAAACTTTTGAATGGAAAAAGCCGCAGAAACCGGTGGCTCTTCCGGGATCGTGGGTCGATGTGGATGGCAGGTTAGGCGTCATCGTAATGGCCGGAGCCGGAATGGCTTACGCTCAAGCAACCGGCTATTCGCCCGGCATTTCCGTATGTTCCGACATTCTTTATCTTTCTTCCTCTGATTCCCCCAGACAGTTCAAGGCAGGCGACGAAGTGGCGCATCGCATCGTCATTTTTTTAGTGGAAGCCGGCCCGAAAGAAACCTCGTCGTTGGCGCGATCCTGCAAAGTCGATAAGGGAGCCGGAAAAAAGGCGCTGCGTTTCAAGCAACCGGGAGGCAAGCTTGCCGAAGCGCCTTTGCTTTAGTCAGGGCGCTTATCCTTCCTTAAAGGTGACCACGCGGCCCCACAGATCGCTTGTTCCCCACATGCCCCTTCGCAATGTTTCCAATTGCACAATCTGACTGTGATCGACGAAAAGGTTGACCTCCGGACCAAAATTTTTCACATACCACGCAAAGACAGCCGGGTCCGCGGCCTCGAACATCAAATGCTCAAGACCCAGCGCGCTCGCAAACTGCGCGGGCACTTCGGAGCGCCATGTCTTGACGCATTCGGTGATTCCTTCCGATTCGATCATTATAAGCGACGCGCCTTCGTCGATAAAGCGGCGCGCCCGGTCAATCGCCAATTGCGGCGCGGAGGTCCCCTGCTCTTCGAGCGCGGCCGCCTCGCTTGCGCCGCCGGCGCCGAACTGAATGCCCACTTCCGGCTTCGCTTTTAGTCCGGCTTTCTGAACTTTTTTAACCAGCCGAACCCAGTCCTCCATTGGAATGGTGATGAATCCCGATGAAATCTCAATGATATCGAAGCCAAACTCCGCGCATTCCGCGATGTATCGCTCAACTTGTTTTGCCCTCTTTGTAAGAATATGTTCGATGAAACCGCCAGTGGAAACCTGAACCTGAAAACGATGCGCAACCTGGATAATCTCCCGCAATTGATCCCGGCGCATCAAAGCGAACGACCCTCCCGCAAATTTCAACGAGTCAACATAGTCGCCCATTGTTTCGAGCACGTCTTCCAGATACCGCCTGCCCATCGGGGTATAATACGGACCGCGAATTTCGGTAAGTCCAACGCTCCGTGGTTTTTCATCCCGGCGATTCAAATCGAGAAACGCGAATGCGCGCTCGTCCGCTCGATCCGACCCGCCATTGTGATTGCCTGGATGTTCGCTCTTTGCCGGCGCTCGCAACCTCTCTCTCATGAGTTAATCTAGCCCATTTCCGCCCGGAATCCAACCCTTCGCGCCTGGACGCCATCGCGGCGGGAGCGAAGAAATTTTGTAATCTCGCATCCAAAACTCTTCTTAATTAATTGAGGCCCGCTTGCGCCCGGATCGGCCAAGGGGCCGTCCATTCAAATGAACATGGACATTCCTAAGAAAGTTGCAACCCCATCAATCAGTGGGATTTTGTCCAAACCTTTCCCCAACTTTGCCCGCGATTGGCCTTGACTTCGATGATCAGAAACACATACAAATGCCATGAGGCAAGTGCCTTGATGGGTATGCGGGTAGTTAAAAACCATATTTATTTTTTCGCTGTGTGTTTGCTTTTGTCTGTCCAATCTGGAAAGGCAGCCACGTTCACATGGACAGGTTCGATTTCCAGCGATTGGTTCAATACGAATAATTGGAGTCCCCTGGGTTTGCCAGGTTCCAACGATACTGTTAACTTCAACAGCGGCGCAATCAACCTCTCCGCGCCAGTCACCATTAACGCGCAGTTTAATTGGGCGGGCGGCGCCATTTCCGGGCAACCATTAACCGTGACAATCAATGGCGCCATCAACCTGAGTGGAACCGCCGGCAAGACTCTTCAGAATACCATAACCAACGCGGGAATAATCACATGGACCGGCACTGGCGGGCTCACTGTCTGGAATAACCATTCGTCCTATCTTGGCGAGATTTGGAACCTGCCGGGCGCCACATTTAATATCGCCACAGACGAGAATATCAACTGCGCGTGCTTTGGCGGCGAGTTTTTCAACAATCAGGGAACCTTGGAGAAATCAGCGGGGACTGGGACGACCTACATTGGCATCCTATTTACAAATACCGGCACCGTCGAAACGCTGGAGGGCACATTGAATTTTAACGAGGGCGGGCCGATCGAAGGCGTTTATAATGCGGCGGCCGCCTCGTCCATCAATTTTACGTCGGGAAATTACATCGCCGGCGCGGCGTCCATCAGCGGAGCGGGCACTGTGGCTCAAACGTCCGGGACGCTGACACTCTTGACCAACGTTATCCCCAATTTGCTGTTCAACGGCGGCACGGTCATCCTTTCGCCCGCTTTTCAAGGCGGTGTGATCACCAACCTGACGCTTCCGGGCAGCACCCTGGCCGGCAGCAACGTGGTCACCGGCGCCTTCACTTGTGGCAACGGTTCCACCGGGCCTTTGTTGGCGGAGCCGGGCGCGACGATAAACTGGACCGGAGGGGCCATCAGCGGGCCTTTGACGGTGTCGAGCAGCGCGTTGCTGAACATCACCGGGAGCGCGGGAAAGACATTGCAAAACACCCTGACCAACGCGGGCATGGTCACATGGACGGGCGCCGGCGCTTTGAGTGTGTGGAACAACAACGGCGGCTATTCAGGCGCAATTTGGAACCTGCCGGACGCCACGTTTAATATTGCAACCGACGAAAACATCAATTGCGCCTGCTTTGGTGACGAGTTTTTCAACAATGAGGGCACGTTGGAGAAAACAGCGGGGACGGGAACGACCTACATAGGTGTTCTAATGACAAATAGCGGCACCATCGAAACGCTGGACGGGACGTTGAATTTTAACGACGGCGGAATCATTGCGGGAACCTTCAACGCGGCGGCGGCGACGGCCATCAATTTCACGGCCGGTAACTTTACCGCAAATGCGGCGTCCGTTTCTGGAGCGGGAACGGTCGCCCAAACGGGCGGGACGGTGACGCTCTTGACCAACGTCATCCCCAATTTGCTGTTCAACGGCGGCACACTTGTCCTGGGGCCTTCTTTCCAAGGCGGCGTGATCACCAACCTGACTCTTTCGGGCACCGCCCTGACGGGCAGCAACGCTGTCACCGGCGTCTTCACTTGCGGCGACGGTTTTACCGGGCCTCTGTTGGTGGAGGCGGGCGCGACGATGAACTGGACGGGCGGGACGGCCACTGGTCCCCTCACCATCGCCAGCAATGCATTGCTGAACCTCAGCGGCACGAGTTCCAAGACATTGCAAAGCCCGCTTACCAATGCGGGCACAATCACATGGACGGGCACCGGCGCATTGGGTGTTTGGAACAACAATGGCAGCCTTTCTGGCGCGATTTGGAACCTGACCAACGCCATGTTTGATATCGCCACAGATGAGAACATCAACTGCGCCTGCTACGGCTACGAATTTTTTAACAATCAGGGGACATTGGAGAAAACGGCGGGAACGGGGACGACCTACATAGGTATTCTGCTGACAAATATCGGAACCATCGAAACGCTGGAAGGGACGTTGAACTTCAACGGCGGCGGAATCATCGGAGGCGCCTTCAACGCGGCGGCGGCGACGGCCATCAATTTCACGGCCGGTAACTTTACCGCAAATGCGGCCTCCATTTCTGGAGCGGGAACAGTCGCGCAGACGGGCGGCTCGATAACGCTGACTGGCACCACCATTTCCAATTTGGATATGAACGGCGGCACAACGATTCTTGGCCCTTCGTTCCAAGGCGGCACGATCACCAATTTGACCCTGACAGGCAGCGCGCTCAATGGCAGTCACAGCGTCACAGGAACGTTGACTTGCGGCGGAGGTTTTACCGGGCCGCTACTGGTGGAATCGGGAGCAACGATGAATTGGACGGGTGGGACGGCCACCGGTCCGCTCACCATCGCCAGCAATGCATTGCTGAACATTAGCGGCGCGAGCGGCAAGACATTGGAAAGTCCTCTTACCAACTCGGGAACGATCACATGGACGGGCGCCGGCGCATTGGGTGTGTGGAACAACAACGGCTCCCTGCTTGGCGAGATTTGGAACCTGACGAACGCGGTGTTTGATATCGCGACAGACGAGAACATTAACTGCGCGTGCTACGGTTATGAGTTTTTTGTGAACCAGGGGACGCTGGAAAAATCGGCGGGGACGGGGACGACTTATATTGGTGTTCTGGCCACCAACACAGGCACAGTGGAAGCTCTGGAAGGCACGCTGAATTTTAACAATGGAGGCGCAATCGGAGGCGCTTATAATGCGGCGTCTTCCGCGGCGATCAATTTCAGCGCGGGAAATTTCAGCGTCGGCGCGCCCGCCGTCAGCGGGACGGGAACGGTGGCACAGACGGGAGGCGCGTTGACGCTGTTGAGCAATATCATTGCAAACCTGCAGTTCAATGGCGGGTCCCTGGCGCTCGGCAGTCAATTCGAAGGCGGCTCAATCACCAACCTGACGATTTCCGGCAGCACCTTGACCGGAAACAACAGGGTCACCGGAACATTGACATGGACCGGCGGTGTGATGGCCGGCCCATTGACGGTCGCCAGCACCGGCATATTGAACATCGGCGGGACCGCCACCAAGACGTTGGAGAACGTCCTGACCAATGCGGGCACAATCACGTGGACGGGAACCGGTGGTTTATCGGTATGGAACAATGCCTCCAGCCTTTTTGGAGCGATTTGGAACCTGCCGGGCGCGACGTTTAATATCGCCACGGACGAGAACATCAATTGCGCCTGCTACGGGTACGAATTTTTCAACAATCAAGGCACGCTGGAGAAAACGGCGGGGACGGGAACGACCTATATCGATGTTGTGGTCACCAACACGGGCACAGTGGAAGCATTGGAAGGCACGCTGAATTTTAACGATGGAGGCAGTGTCGGCGGCGGTTACAACGCGGCTTCCTCGACGGCGATCAATTTCACGGGCGGAAACTTCGCCGCCGGCGCGCCCACAGTGAACGGCCCGGGGCCGGTCGCGGTAACCGGCGGAACGTTCACGTTGTTGTCCAACGTCATCGCCAATTTGCAATTGACTGGCGGCACGGTCGCGGTGGGAACCAATTTCGAGGGCGGCGTGATAACCAATCTCACGACGTCCGGCAGCACATTGAGCGGAAACGTCACAGTCGGCGGCACGATGGTATGGACCGCCGGGGCCATATCCGGCTCGGTGACTGTTGAAAGCAACGGGTTGCTGGTCATCAGCGGGAACAGCGCCAAGTATCTCGAAGGCCCGCTCACAAACGCCGGGACGGTCAACTGGACTGGCCTGGGCAACGTGTCTGTTTACAATAACAACTCCTCATATACGGGAAGCATCTATAACCAGCCAGGCGGTTTGTTCCAAATTCAAAACGACCAGATACTTGCCTGCGCGTGCTACGGCTACGAATTCTTCAACAACCAGGGGACTGTCGAGAAATCGGTCGCGTCAAACACCACGACTTTCAACGTGCCGTTCACCAACACGGGCACGTTGAACGCGCAAAGCGGAGTGATGAACTTTGCGGGGAATCCCGCATACGTCCAGGCCGGCGAGACGCTTGATTTTGGCGTCGCCGCGACCAACAGCCACGGCAGCGCCAAGGTTCCCGGCAACATCAATTTCGACGGCGCGTTGGGCGTTAATTTTCTCAGCGGTTACACCCCGAAGACCGGCGACACCCTGACGCTCATGAATTACGGTTCTCACGCCGGCTCGTTCAGCAGCCTGAATTTGCCGCCGTTGCCGAGCGGTCAAAATTGGGAGTTGGATTACACCACCGCCAGCCTGGTCCTTCGCGTTGTGCCCGCAAGCGTCAACGACACGCTGCTTCTCAGCGGCTCCGTAACGGACACCAATGGCCATCCTATCGTTGGCGCGTCCGTCTATGCGTACATTCCCACCAACACTTTTACCAACCCGGTCGTCAACGGCAGCTTTGAATTGCCCACCAACAACGGAGTCAGTTATACGATATACAACCCCGGTTCGACGGCCATTCCCGGCTGGACGGTCCTCGGTCCCGGAGCGGTTGATTTGTCGGGGCCATTTCTTGGCGCAGCAGAGGACGGCGCGCAATATTTTGACCCCACCGGCAATTCAAGCGGCGAAGGCGGCGGCATCACGCAAACGTTCCCGACGACCACGGGGGTAAATTATAAATTACTTTTTTACCTCGGCTATTACGAAAATTCCGGCCAGGTTTCTCTCGGCGTCGCCGTCAACGGCATTTCCAACGCCTTCACCGCCCTCCCCGGTGGTTCGGGGAGCCTGAATTGGACCCCGGAATCCATCTATTTCACGGCCGCCTCAAGCTCCGCCACAGTCTCATTCGAGACACTGACCCTCAACGATTCCGACAACAGTTTTGTTGATAACGTGCAGGTAACTCCGCCGGATTCGGGCCGCGTGTTGGGAGCGGTGACAGACGCTGGCGGCCATTACCAAATCAGTGTCGCGAATGGAACGTTCCAGGTTGGAGTGAATAATCTCCCGTCCCTGGGCTACAACAACGTCGCTGAACAAATGGTGGTGATTGTCACCAATCAAACCGTCAATTTCACCGCGCAAGCCCTGACCAGCGCGCAATTGTTCACCATCACCACGGCCGTCAACCCGCCGGGCGCGGGCGCTGCATCCGGCGGCGGAACACTCGCGGCGGGCGCCACCGCGACTCTCACCGCCACGCCGGCCACCAACATCCTCCCCTACGTTTTCGCCAATTGGACGGAAAACGGCGTGTTCCAGAGCGCCTCCAACATTTATTCATTCACGGTGATCCGCAACCGCGAGTTGGTGGCCAATTTCACGCTGCCCCTTTACTCGATTGCCGCGAGCAACAACCCGTCGGACGGCGGCGTGATCACCGGCGCAGGCTCCTATTTTTACGGCACAACCAATGTGCTCATCGCCACCCCCAACTTTGGTTTCAATTTCACGAATTGGACTGAGGGCGCCAACATCGTCGGCACAAACGTTCAGTTGAGCGCCGTCGTTTTCACCAATCATTCCTTCACGGCAAATTATATTGACGCCAACCTCCTTCACGTCGTGACCACCGTCACCGCGCCACCGGGCCTGGCGGTCGTCACGGGAGCCGGGAGTTACACAAACGGCCAAACCGCCAATTTCACCGCCCCGCAGTCCGTCACCAATTCCCCCTATTTTTATACGTTCCTCCACTACACCCTCAGCAACACCGTGGTCAGCACGAACGCCAGTTTCGCGAAGACGTTTTCCACCCTCGACGCCACAAATCTCCAATACGTCGCCAACTACAAAACCACGACAATCCTCCCGCTGCTAACCAACGTCACCGCAAATTTCGTCAACCCCATTCCCGCGACGACTAACTTCCTGCTGGCGCTGAAATTTGACCGCACGATGAACACCAACATCGCGCCGCTGGTTCTCCTGACAAACAGCGCCGCTACGTTGCAACCCACTGTGGCCTCCAACGGCTACTGGACAACCAGTGCGTCAAGCAACGACACCTATCACGTTCCGCCCGTGACTTTTTCTCCCGGCATGGATGGCGCCGTGCAACTTTTTGTTTCCGTTGCGAAGGATTTGAACGGCGACGCGCTCGCCATCACCAACCCCGCCACCTACACCGTCGAAGCGACTCCGCCTCCCGCCCCGGTTTTAAGCGTCATCGCGTCGAACAGTTCGTCGGTCACGGTCGGTTGGTCCGGCTACAACGCCCCCGCCGATCTCGCCGGCTTCCGTGTTTACATCGAAAACACCAATTACACTTCGCTCATGGGAGTGCCGGTTTACACGGGACTCGGTTCAAGCGCCAGAAGCTACCAGTATTACGGGTTGTCGCTGAATACGAACTACTACGTCGCCATCCAGGCGGTGGACACCGCGGGAAACGCCCTCACCGCTATAACTCCGCTCGCGGTCAAACTGCCAAGTTCCCTTCCGCCTCCGGTTCCCATTCAAGTGGCCAATTCGGGTTCATCCGGCGCGGTAATCTCGTGGAACACCTACAACACGTCCTCGCTCCTCGGCTTCAGCGGTTTTCTCGTTTATTCTCAGCAGGCGAATTTCACCACCGTGGCCGGCTTGACGCCGCTGGCAACCGTCGCGGCGAACCAAACCTCCTTTCAGGTCAACGGGCTTGACCGCACCAAAACGACTTATTTCGCCGTCGTCGGTTACAACAACACCAACGGCTTCAATCCCAATGTGACCACCGCCTCATGGTCCGATCCCTACTCCGGAAACATCGGCGTGACCACCACCATCGGAAGCTCCATACCAAGCGTGGTGAACATCTATCACAGCATCAACGTCGTCAGCGACGCCCAGTTGATTATCGAGCCTGGCACCACCCTGCTCTTTTCGCCGGGAACCAGCCTCACCGTTTCGCAAGGCGCGCTGATCGCCAACGGCACCGCCCTATCGCCTATAATTTTCGATTCCGCCAACGACACTTCCGGCCTGACGCCCGCGGCGGGCGACTGGGGCGGCGTGATCCTCGAAGGCGGCGCAGGCGCTTCCAGCCTGCAATTCGTTGAGATTCTCTATGGAGGCGGCCTGACCCTCGACACATGCTCGCCTGCCGTGCAAGCCTTCACGGCCAACGCCAATTCGCCGTGGGGTCTTGGTTTGAGCAACGGCGCGTCGCTCAATACCAGCGCGGCGTTGTTGACGGGCAACGGAATCGGCGCAGCGCAACTCGACAGCGCCTCGCTGACCATTCAAAACTCCGTAATTCAAAACAACGCCACCAACGCGTTGGCCGGCGGAAGCCTCGCCATGAACGCCCCGTCCAACTGGTGGGGAAGCTCCGCGACCGCCGGGGTGACGGCCACCCTCGCTGGAAATGTCCTCTACAATCCTATCCTCACCTACGAACCGTTGCTCACGCCCGCGCTCGGCACCTCCAACGGTTCCACGCAAGTCGGCGGTTCTTCGGTCCTTCTGCAATTGGCCTGCCGCACCGCCATTTCGATGCGCGTGAGCGAGGACCTCTCGTTCAGCGACGTCTTTTTCTCGCCGTTCACAAACTATGATCTCTTTCCGCTGTCGGCGGGCGGCGGCTTGAAGCACATCTTCGCTCAATTCCGCAGCGTCACCGGCGCAACCAACACTCCCGTCGAATTGGACGTCAATTACATTACCGCCGGCCCTGTCATTCACTCATTCAGCCTTGCCGATGGCCAGACCCTCAACCGTCCCTTGACTGTCACAGGCTCCGCCACCGCCACGCTCGGAATGCAGGACATTGAATTTTATCTGGACGGCGTCGGCCTGGCCACCAACACCGGCGGCGCGTTCTCTTATTATTTTGACATCCGCAAGCTCACCGACGCCGTTCACGAGGCCGAACTGCTCGCGCGCGACACCGCGGGCAACATCGCCACGCTCGAATCCGACGTCATCATCGCCATAACGCCGCCGCTGGCGCCGGTCATCACCGTTCCCGCCGGCAATTACATCACCAACAACGCCACACTAACGATCACCGGAACCGCGGAACCGGACATCAACATTCAGGTGACGGCGAATGGCCAGATATTGGGCGTGACCACTACATCAAGCAACGGCGCTTTCACCGTCACCAATGCCACCCTCCCGGAAGGCGCCGACACCGTCGTCGCCGTCGCTTCGGACAGCACCGGAACCACCCCGTCCGCCGCCCGCCAGATCACGGTCGAGACGATCCCTCCCTCGCAATTGGTCATGGGCCAGCCGATTTACACACCGGGGACGGGCCTCACTTTGACCTGGCTCTTTCCCGCGACCGGCAAGCAGGCCACCACCTTCCAACTCTTTTGGAGCAATTCCCCATTCACCGCCACCAACCAGGCCGCCTTCCATTCCGTGATGTTGAACCTGATGAGCGACACCCTCCAGGGTTTGACGAACGGCGCTTACTATTTTGGCGTCGTTGGGTTCGATGCGGCGGGAAACCCGAGTCCCCTCTCCACTTTGGTCTCGACTGTATATAATTCCACTCCACCGGCCCTCACCATCGCCTACGCCGAGCCGTCGCCGGTTGGTATTGGCGCGATCGGAATCACGCTTTCTTCCACCACCGCCCTGGCCGCGACGCCGGCGTTGACTCTCCAGCCCGCCGGGGGGTCGTCACCGGTTTTGTTAAACCTCACCAACGTGGCCGCAAACATCTGGCAAACCGCCTTCGTCGTTTCCAATTCCACGCCGTCGGGAACAGTCGCGGTGCAGACGTCCGCCCAGGACCAGTTTGGCAATGTGTTCAACGGCGCGCCGACCGGCCCGCAATTGGTGATCGATACCACGCCGCCCCGCGGTGCGATCGTGACCGCGCCGGCTGGTCCGGTCCAAACCCTCAACCCCACCAACGTCACGGTCGATCTTACGTTGACCAAGCTGGCGGGGTCCGGCACGACTCCAACGCTCACCTACCGCGCTCCCATCGGAACCAATGTCTCCATTGCATTGTCCGGCGCGGGCAGCAATTGGAATGGGACGCTTTCGCTTACGCCCGGGATGGGTTCCGGTTTCGGAGTGTTTTTCCTTAGCGCCGCGGACAGCGTCGGAAATGTCGGCACTAACATTACCTCCGGCGGGCAGTTGGAAATTTACAATACCGCCCTCCCCTCGTCTCCCGCCGACCCAACCGGCCTTTCCGCGGTCAGCCTGCCCGGCGGTTACATTCGCCTGACGTGGAATTCGGTGAGCAACGCGCAAATCTACCGCCTCTACCGCGAGCCTGGCACAAATTTCACCCTCCCAGGCACGCTTGATATCGATAACATTACCAATACCACCGTTACAGACCTTCCGACAAACGACGGCCTCTATGCGTATGCCGTCAGCGCGAGCCGTCTTGGATCTGAAAGCGGGTTTGCCAGCGCGTTGATTGCGATTTCCGACCGTACGCCCCCGCCCGCCCCAACGAATGTCACCGTGGTCCTGGCCGCGAGCGGCGTCCAGATCACATGGCAGCAGTCGCCAGGCGAAATTCCCGATCACTACAATATTTACCGCAACGGCGCGCAGATTGATTCGACTCGGACCATCATGCCCGTGATCGATTATCCACCCAAAGGCACCAACACTTACGCTGTTGCCTCCTCGGATGCCATCGGCAACACCAATCTCAGCGCGCCGGCGACGATTACATTGCTGGTCGCGCCGGTCGTCAGTCTTGCGGTGGTCGTCGAACAGGACCAGGCGCCCGTCCTCTCTTGGAGCACCACCGATTCATCAAGCATTGGCTTTAACATTTACCGCAACGGCATTCTCCAAAACGCCTCGTTGCTCACCACCAGTAATTACACCGACAATCTGCCCCTAAGCGATGCGGTGACTTACGCCGTCACGGCTGTCAATATTTCCGCGCAGGAAAGCCCGCCGCGTTTGGTCACCGTTTATCCAGTCGGGCTAAACCTCCTGATCAACCCGGTGAACCATCCCATTTACATCAATTATTTTGATCAGTACCAGGCTGGCGTCACCAACTTGAGCAGCGCCGCCTCCTTCCCATTGACGCAATTGGTCCTCAATCGCGCCGTCAGCGGGGTCAGCCCGTTGAGCGTCACGCAATTGGTCGCCACAGCTGTCAGTGCGGGCGCCAATGTCCAGCCCACCGTGATCGTTCCGGAGGCGACGGTGGCTGCGCAGCAAACTGTCCAACTTAGCGCGTTTCAGCAAACCGACAGCGAGGGCAGCACGGTTGTCTATCAGAACTCTTTTACCTTCACGAACGCGAAACTGCCCGGGGTGGAAATCGCCGTTTCTCCCAACCAATTGCCACTGGCGGGCGGAGACACCACGTTCCAGGCGCAAATCAACAATCCCAGCACCGTGCCCATTGATGTGATCGTCTCGCGCGGCGACGGCGCGCAGCCGGGCGACCTTTCCATTTCCGTGCAAAACAATCTGGGCCAGGTGGTGGGCGTCACGCCTTTCCTCGGCACTCCATCGGGAACGACGTTCCTGCCGGATGGCCGCGCTTACGTGCAAATCAACCCCGGTTCCTCTTCCACAATTACCGTCCCAGGCGTGCTCGTTCCGGCGGCGTTGGGCGGCGCGACCAATACGGAATTCATCGCGCTCGTCAGCAACATTTACAGCCAGATCGGCACCCCAAACCAAACCGTCTCCGGCCCGCTCACCGGCACCATGATTTCACCCAGCCTTGCCCAGCCGCCCTATTATGGAACCGCCCAGACGGATAAAGCCTCTTACAACAATAACGAGCCTATCATCATCAGCGGCCAGGCGATCAGCACCACCACGGGCTTGCCGGTCCCCAATGCGGCTTTGAACATCGGCTTTGCCACCCGCGGAGGCAGTTGGTTCCAACCTGTGACGACCGATTCCAACGGCAACTACCAATACAGTTACACCCCGGTGCCAGGTTTCGCCGGAACGCTCTCGATTTGGGCCGCCAACCCGCTCGTTGTGGATCAATTGAACCAGGTCCAGGTGACCGTTTATCGCGTTTACGCGAGTCCATCGACGGGCGACGTTGATATGTCCAAGAACGGCACGGTCGGTTTCTCCGTCCAACTCGTCAACCCCGGCAATGTCCCGCTCACGGATTTCAGCGTCAGTTGCGTCGCCTACGAGGTTGCCGACACAAACATGACGCCCATTTCCAGCCTTGTCGGAACGAGCATCACTCCAGCCGGCTTCTCCCTCGCTCCAAATCAGACAGAAACCATCGCGCTTCATCTGACTTCCTCAATCAACGCGCCCTCGAGCGCAGAGGCCGTTTTCACGTTTACATCCGCCGAAGGCGCTGTGGCGACTTTGACGGCGACCGTGACACTGCTGCCCGCCGTACCCATCGTCAATATTCTCTATCCCCCGCCGGGCTACGTCGATGTCAACGTCAACCGCGGCGAACAGGTCAGCAGCCAGATAACCATTGCCAACAACGGATTCACCACGTTGCAAGGGATTACGATCCAGCCGCCCACCAACGTAACATGGATGCAACTGAACGTCCCCGTCTCCAGCAATGGCGTGCTGCAATTGCCCGATTTGCCCCAGGGCCAATCCAATACCTTCACGGTCGTCTTCACGCCTCCAACCAATACGCCTTTGGCCCAGTACTCTGACTATTTGCTCATCCAGGCCACCAACCTCGCCATTCCCTTCCACATTAATCTCTATGCCAACGTGACTTCCGACCTCACCGGCGCGGTGCAATTCCAGGTAGAGGATTTTCTGGCCGATTACCTTTCCGGCGCGAGCGTGCGGCTGGTGAACAATCTCATTCAAGCCAACCTCGGGCCCTTTACGACGGACAGCAACGGATTGGTCACCATCACCAATCTCGAGGAAGGCGTCTGGGATTGGCAGGTCACCGCGCCGGGTTGTTCGGCCCAGTCGGGCACAGTGACAATTGAGGCCGATCAAACAGTGTATCAGAACCCCGTTCTGAGCCGCAGCCTGGTCACGATCAATTTTTCCGTCGTGCCCGTGCCGTTTACAGACCAATATGAAATCCAGGTCTCGCAGACTTTTTCCACCTTTGTTCCCGTGCCCGTATTGGTCGTCAGCCCTCCCTCGACCACTTTCAACAACGTCACTCCGGGCTTTCAGGCCACTCTCAATGTCTCGGCGATGAATGCCGGTTTGATTCAAATCAGCGATATTAACATCACCGGCCAGCAGGACAACCAGGCCACTCTGACGCCGTTAATCACCTACATGCCCGTCTTGTTGCCGCAGCAAACGGTCGAAATCCCGTTCACTGTCACCTATGAGGGAACCAATACGCCCAGCCAGCAGGATGGCGTGGGCAGCGCCATCGTCGGCTGCCTGCCCGGCGGCGATCTGGGCGAGCTTTTCTCCGCCTTTTTAGAAGGCCTCGCCGGCCTGCTCCAGGGAGCCGGCCTCTGTCAAATCAGCGGACTCCAATTGGCGGTCGGTGGCGCACTCGTCATCGCTTTGGCTGCTTACAACGCCGCCGAGGAAGCCGCACAGATCATCACCTCCCCTCTCAAGGCGCTCGCCTCGTTCATCGTCTGTGTATTCGGCAATTTGCTCGGTTCTGGAGGCGGCCTTGCGGTTGACGGCGGCGGGGCGCTTGCCGATAATTCGGCGTTCGTCCCCACTGGCGACGGCTGCCTGGCGCCCTATACCCTCGTGCTCATGGCCGATGGCTCGTCCAAACCGATTTCCCAAATTCAGACAAACGACATCGTCCGCTCCGGCTCCAGGCTCAACGAAATCGCAACCGTCAGAGGAGTTTATTCGTTGGACGCGCCGCAAATCGAAGAAATCGACCTAACCGGCCCAACTTCCAAAGTGCTCGCCACTCCCGAACATTTCTTCTGGGTTGATGGCAAGGGGTGGACCGCCGTTTCCCGCCTTAAAGCGGGGGACTGGCTGTTGAACTCGACCGACCATCGCATCCAGATCACCGGAATAAAAATATTCGACAAGAATACGAAGGTCTATACGTTCAAACTCTCCGGCAATGACGCTTTTTACGCCGACGGCGTGCTGGTGCATGACCTTTGCGGGCCGCCCCCGGAACCGATCTCCATCCAAACCTCCGCCTCGGAGGCCGCGAAATGAAAATTCTCCGAGGCATTCTGGTTCTTTGCATGTTGTTCCTGGCGCGAACCGCTGTGGCCCAATCCCAGCAGACTGGCCTTTGCGCCCAAGTCTCGATTCAGATTTTGCAACAGTTGACTCTCGAACGGGTCGGCTTCCAGGCCACTTTGCAAATCACCGACAACGATCCCAATAATCCCATCACCGGTTTCGCGGCAAATCTGAGCTTTTCCAATCCGACCCTTTCCACCAATGGCCCAAACGATTCCTCCAGCCTTTTCTTCGTCCAGCCTCCGACTCTCCAGAACATCAGTGATGTCGGGGGCAACGGAATTATCGGCCCGGGGCAGACGGCGACCGTCGGTTGGTTCATCATTCCGACGGTCAATGCCGGCGGCACAAACGCCACAGGCATTCAATACCAGGTCGGCGCCAATTTGAGCGGCCAAATCAACGGCGTGAATATCCCGGCCTCCGCTTTGTTGGTCATTCCCGCCATCATCACCGTTAAGCCGGATGCGCAATTGCAGATTACGTATTTCCAGCCGCGCGATGTTACCGGAACGGATCCTTACACCGGTCTCGGCAGTCCGATTCCGTTCACTTTCGGCGTGCTGGTGCAGAACGTCGGCTACGGACCCGCCGCCAGCGTCATGATTGATTCGCAGCAGCCAAAAATCACCGCCAACGTTCAGAATCTGCTGCTCGTCGCGCAATTGCTCGGCTCGCGCGTGAATGATTCTCCGCTCTCAAACGCGGATTTGACCGTCAATCTCGGCAATCTTCAACCCGGCCAGGCGTCCAAGGGCGCATGGGACATGATTGTTTCTCTTTCCGGCACATTTATCTCGGTAAGCGCCAGTTACCAGCACTCCACCGCCTTGGGCGGCCAGGAGACTTCGCTCATCCAGTCCGTCAATGCTTACCTCTTTCTCCACGAAGTCCTCGACGACCAACCGGGGCGCGACAACGTCCGTGATTTTCTGGCGGACACTTCAGGGAAGCTGGATTCCATCGAAAATCTCATTCCCGATTCGCTGTACGAAAGCCAGGGCGGAGTCTATCCCGTTAACACGCTTAGCAACGCCGCCGTCACCATCGCGAACAATCCCGCCACCGTCAGCCTAAACGCCACCGTCTCCGGCTGGGGTTACATGCGGCTCAATGATCCGTTCCAGGCAAAGCTGCCCATCGCAAAGGTCGTCCGCAATGACGGCAAGGTGCTGAACACAAATAATTATTGGACGAGCCTCCATTACGAGCCGGTCACCAATTTCAAGGACACTTATCTCAACATTTTTGATTACGTCGGCCTTGGCTCCTACTCTTATTCGGTCACTTACACCAATCCTCCCACCAGCACCAATCCGCCGGTGACGACCCTCCTCTTTGACGGCGCTTCCACTTATACTAACGGAACGTATTACATCACTCCGCAAACCCAGATGTATTTCATTTCGCAGGATGTTCTCCCGTTGGGAATTCTTGACAGCCTCGACGGCAATCCATTCACGCTGGCGCTGCCGTTCAGTCTGCCAAATCCCGGGACTTACCAATTGTCGTATTACGCGACCAACACCGCCGGCGTCGATGAAGCGGTCCATACCGCCACCTTGATTGTGCCTGGAGCCACCACCACCGGTTTCGCCTCGGTCACCGCCCCTTCCCACCCATTGTTTGATCCCGGCGCGGCCCTTTCCATCCGGCCCGCGACGGTTCCAATCAGCTTCCAGGCCGCTCTCAACCCGACCGCGCTCAATGCGCAAATCGATATTTTCCAGGGCGTGGTCGGATGGGCAACCGTCTCGAATGCGCCTTCCTCCCCAACCGTCGGCACTTCCGCGTCAATGACGGTCGGCGGACAAAATGTTGATTACTACATGTATCAACTCAACGGCGGTTCGTGGAGCGCCGAGCAACCTTCAAGTTCACCACTCACACTCACCGGGTTGTCTTCCGGCACACAAACGCTTTCAATCCTGGGCCGTTCGCAATTCGGCGGCTATCTGCCTCCCAGCAATGCGCTGAAGGTGAGCTGGGTGGTTTCGGCCTCCGCGCCCCCAACGACCATCACCGGCGCACCCGCTACGCCAACGGCGGCAAACGCCGCGCAATTGACCGTTGGCGGCACGGGCGTCACCAATTATCACTGGACCTTGAACGGCAGCTTCTACCTCCCCTCGACCCCTGTGGCCACTCCCATCGTCTTGTCAAATCTTCTCGTAACGCAGGCGGTCGTCAGCGTGCTCGGCGAAGTTGGCGGCGTTTTCCAGCCCACCAATAACGCAACCACCGTCCAATGGTCGATTAATCCGCTTTACGGCTACAACATGGGCGCGCTGCCCCAAGTCCGGACCATCAATTACACCAACGTTGGTTCTGGAACGGTCACGTTTAACTGGGATGGCACAAGCGACAGTGGAGTCCTGGAGCCTGCCGGCTGGTACACCGCCCGCATCACGCTGAGCGATTCGCTCGGCGATACAAATTTCGCCGTTGTCCTCGTGCAAGTCGGTTCGCTTTCCGGAGGCGCGTCCGTCCTGGCCAATTCCAATCGCGGCCCGCAAAGTTCATCGGCCCGCGGCCGTTGGGCGGTTTGGCAGGACCAGAGCGATGGCAATTGGGAAATCTACGCGCAGAACGTCACTTCCAACACCCCCATCGTCAAGGTCACAAGCACCCCCTTGAGCCAGGAAAACCCGCGCACCGATGGCCGCTATGTCGTCTGGCAAGGCCAGCAGACCGATGGCAATTGGGACATTTTCATCAACGACATGGAAAGCGGCGCTGGCCCGCAAGACATCACCAGCACCCCCGGCACCGACGAAACTTATCCCGCGATTGACTGGCCGTGGGTGGTTTATCAGACCCGCCCCACAGGCAACACAAGCGCCCCGTGGCAACTCTTTGCGATCAATCTCGCCTCCAACCTCCCGCCCATCGCCATTTCCCCAACAACGCAGGACGAACTAAGTCCCGATGTCCAGGCCGGACGTATCGTATGGCAGGACATGCGCAATCCGGGCGGAGGCGAAATTTACTGTTTCGATTTGAACACCAGCAATTTGCTGAGGATCACCACGAACCTGGCGGACAAATCTCACCCGGCCATTTGCGGCAATTGGGTCGTCTGGCAGGACAGCCGCAACGTCGAGGTCGATATTTACGGTTATGACTTCTTCCGCCGGCGCGAAATCCAGGTAACCGATACCCCTGAAAATGAAAGCCAGCCATACATCGACGGGCAATGGGTGCTTTGCATGGAGGATTCTCTGGGACCGCAAACCGGCAACGGACGTTTGATCTATCTGCCTGATCTTGCCATCGTTCCAGTCACGCGCACCGCAACGCTTAAATCCTATCCCGCCCTGGCTGATGGCCGCGCCGTTTGGCAGGAGACGATCAGCAACCAGTCCACGATTACCGCCGTATCACTCCCGTCGTTGCAGCCTGTCTTCCAAAACCGCAACGTCGTGGCCGTCACTCAATCCATGATCGCGTACGCTCAAAACGCCTACGGATTGCTCGCTGATTGGGCCTCAAACGGCGTCCAGTCGATTACCGAATATACGTCCCTGACCCCCACCGTCGTTACCCAGACCGCCTATCTCACAAATGGCGCGGCGGCCGGCCCCAATTTCAGTCTGGTTCCCGGCTCGTTCCTCTGGATCCGATTCAACAGCAGCCTCGTGCTCGACCTCGGCGTCAATTCCAGCGGGCCGATCAGCCTTTCCCCCGGCGCGAACGTCTTCGCATACACCGGATATCCCGACGCTTACAGTGCTTTTGCCCTTTTGCGCCAAATCGGCCTGGCCAACACGCCGTCCGTCCGAATGCTCGACTCCGAATCCGGCCGTTGGCGCGTCGCCCTGGCTCAAAACGGCGCGGTTGTCGGCGACAACTTCCCCATTCCAAGCACCGCTGTCCTGATGGTCGGCGTGAGCAATGCCGTGTCGCAATTCACCCCTCAATCCCCATAAATTATGCGCTTTTATCCGAAAAACTTGGGACTTTGCGGAATTTGGATTTTTTCGGGAATTTTCGGATTGCAGGCCACCACCGTGCCCGATTTGCAAAAAGAACTCGGCAAAATCACCGTGATCGATATTCGCAGCCCCCGAGACTTCAGCGAGGACCACATCCCCGGCGCGATCAACATTCCCGCAGCCGTCTGTCCCGAAAAGCGATTGCCCCGCCTCGGCGCCGTCGTCATCTACGGCGACGGCATCGGCCAGGATGAATCCGCCGCCTCTGCCGCCCTCGCAAAAAAACCCGGCCTCACTGTCTCCATCTTGCAAGGAGGCTTCGCCGCATGGAAAAGTTCACAAGGCATCAGCACCCGTGGAGCCGGATTCAAACGCGAATCGTTGAATTACATTTCCTATGCGCGCCTGAAAGCCATGAAGCGCGCCCGCGTTGCTTTGGTTGATTTGCGAAAACGGCCCCGCCACGGCGATGATCCCCTGACGGATTTGAACGCCGAATTTCCCGGCGCAAAACAATCGCGCACCGCGAAAGACGCCATCTCGGGCGCGGCGTCCCTGGCCGTTTTGATTGACAGCGGCGACGGAACGGCCGAAGACATTGCGCGAAAGCTCAAGGCCGGCGGGGCGCACAATTACGTCATACTTGCCGGCGGTGAGATGATCCTCTCGCGTCACGGAGAAGCCGGACTGCAGCGCCACGGCGTGTCATCTCCACTTTCCAGATAAAATGCCAACGCCACAGTACAAATTAATTCTGAAAAGAGCGATGGCTTTCGTGCTCTTGCTGCTTGGCGCGTGGCCGGCGACCGCGCAGATCACCATTACCAACGTGGCGCCCGTCAACGTCACGCCTGTGGGTTTTTCTTTGGCGGCCGCCGTTTCGCCGCTCGTCACATCTTCAACCACAACGGTCATTTCCATATTCTCCGACCCGGCGGGAGTCAGCAATCTGACCGGCCAGGTCAGCATCGAATATTATCCGCTTAATTCCGGCGATCCTACGGCGACCAATTCCTACCAAGGGCTTTTGAGCCAGGCCGCATTGCGCCAGGATTCGATGGGCCTCGGATTGATCTATGCCCGCATTGCTAATTGCGCCGCAAACACGACGTATTATTACCAAGTCACCGTGACCAATACGAACGGCCAGTCCGCAGTCTATCCGCCGTCCGGTCCCCTGCCCTCTGTCACTACGGCCGTGGAAAATTCCTTCGTCCTGCAATCGCAGCAATTGCTTGTAACGCTGAATGACGCCAATCCGCCCGGCTCGATCATCCTGCTGACAACCTCCAACAGCCCTACCATCCTTGCCGCCGTGGTTGGCGATGGAGTGCCGACCAACCAGGCTTTCTTCGACGTCAACGACTTGATCGCCGCCTCGGGCGGCACCAATTATTCGCCTCAAGGCATCCAATTGTTTACGGCTTTCGTGCTCGGTTCCTCGCCCGGCCCGACAGAAACGTACGACCTTATCTTTTCCAATAATTTTTCGGTCGGCCAAGCCGGTTCGGTGTCATTGGGTTCCCTTGCAGCAATCATTTCTCTCGGCCAGGTTACAATGCAGACCGGCGCCAGCGGCTCCATTCCTATTTCGCTCAACTCGCAAAGCGCGCTTGTCGGTCTTTCGTTCGTGCTGGCCCTGCCCACAAATCTCTTTAGCGCCATGTCTGTGCAACCGACCGCGTCGGCCTTGGGCGCAGCGTCTCTGAACGTGCTCTCTTCAAACGCCGTTCAACTTTCCTTCACCGCCGCACCGGGACAAAATCTCGAGGGCAATCAGGAAATCGCGCAGCTAAACCTCACCGCCGCCTTAAACAAACCCTCCGCTTCCGTGCCATTGCTGCCGCAGTCGCCGCAAGGAACCAACGTCACCGCCGTTGTTGATGTCTTTTCCGCCGTGGCCGGCCGCGTGATTATCGTTGGACCACAGCCGGTTTTGGACATGCAATTGACCGGTGGCGTCCGCAACCTCGTTCTATACGGCAACCCAGGCCAGAGCTACCAGATTCAATCCACGACCGATCTCGCGTCCCGCTCCTGGACGAATTTCCTCACCGTTCCGATGACCGATGTTGAATACATGATTCCGAATTTGGCCCCCACTCCCAACGCCCTCTATTTTCGCGCTTACGTGCTCAATGCCGATCCCCCGCAAATCCAGGCCCGGCTTTTGGGCGCCAACCAATCGATACTCACGTACGGACTTCTCGGCGCGAATTACAGTCTGCAAACATCCAGCAATATTTCCGGCGTCGTTGTGTGGCGTCCGTTGCTGAACTACACATTGACCAACTCGTTTCAGTTCTTCACCAATCCCGGCAACGGTTCGCCTCTCTTTTATCGCATTAAAAAACAGTAAGTGTTTGGTATGCGGCTGAACAGTCCACGGCTATGAGGTCCGTTTGGGCGCAAATGTCCGAATTAATGCCTTGATCGCCTGGCGGGTTTTCCAGCTAGCGATGTCCAGGCCGCGGTTGCACGCGACGAGCACGGCAAAGTCAATTTCGGGTGCGATGGCCACGCCGCAGTTCCACATTCCGTTGCTTCCGCCGTGCCAAAGACGGCGGCCAGTGTCTCCAGGCCGGGTGCCTTTTGCCCAACTGGCCGTGCTGATGGCCCATCCGGCACAGTAAGTTACGGCGGGCGCGGCATCGCCAGTTGCCAGGAAGTTTATCCCGCGCATTATCCTCCCCTTATAATAAGTTGTGGTGGGTTCGACCGAGTGTAACTCCGCAAAGGTATCCAGCTTGAGCAGCGCGGCCTGGCAATGCGGATTGGCCGGATCTCCCCGCAAATGGAGCGCGATAAATTTTGCCCAATCTGTAATTGTCATGTGTGCCAGGCCAGCGGGGCCGTAGAACAACGGGAGTTCCGCGACGGGGCTGCCCGGGTCAAGCGGTTTGCCAATGACCGAGGAGTGGCCCCAGGCTTGATCGGTTTTACCAGCGGTGCCCGGCGGCCCGAATCCGCCCGCGCTGATGCCCAGGGGCTGAAACAGTCGTTCGCGCATCAGGATTTCCCACGGACGACCGGTGAAATGTTCCAGCGCCGCCCCCGCGAGAATGTAGCCGAGATTGGAATAGAGGAATTTGGTCTCCGGAGGGATTTTTGGCGGCCGCGAAAGGGCCTGCCTCGTGATTTCCAGGCGTTGCCGCGGCAAAGTTTCCCCGGAAGAAAGCATCGACTCGGGACGGCTGCGCAAGCGGGCGTAGGGTGCGAGAAACAGGTAGCTAAACACCCGAACCAGACCGTCCGGATCAACGCGCAAGCCGGAGCGGTGGGCGAGAACTTGGCGCAATGTCACTTTCTCCCACGCCGGGTGCATGGGCTTCACCGTGTCGGCAAAAAGTTCGCCCAATCCGGTGGTCCAATTCAGCCTGCCTTCATCGACGAGTATCGCGACAAGCGTCGCGGTCATGGCTTTGGTGCAGGAACCAAGGTGAAATCGATCGTCGAGCGTGATGCGCTCCGCGGTCCCTCTCTTTCGAACCCCCGCGACACCTTGGGCGATGATGCGCTCGCCCCGCAGAACGGCGGCGACCATGCCGAAACGTTCGCCTTCCCTGCCGAGTATCGATTGCAGGATGGCATCAACATTGACCGGGGCGTTGCCCTCCGTTTTACCGTCAGGCAAATCCGCAGGGCTCAATGTATTGGATTTTGGCGCTTCACTCATGTTTTTAAACTTCCAGCAGCAAGCCGAAGCTCCGTGTTTGGGCCATTGAAATAATTGAGTTTTGCGGCGACCATTGGCCTTGGCGATGAAAAAGTTCCTGTTGTTGATGACTATTGGAGGTATAGCTGCGGGCACCTATGGTCAGGTGACAGTTGACGGAACTTTGAATCCTTCGGAAGGCTACGGGAATCCTTTTGCCGTCCAGACAGTCAACACTGGGTTTGGCGACAATACCTCATCGAACGGAGCGTCCAGCGGTGGTTCGGAATTGGATGCTGTTTATGCCGTCGCGACGAACGGTTATCTTTATCTTTTCATAGCGGGCAATGTTCAGAACAACGGGAACAACATCGACGTTTTCATCGCCGGCGGACAATCCGGCGGTCAGCATATTCTGGAAATTGGCGGCTCTCCGGGCGAAGCGGCCATGAATGGTTCCACTTTTAGCGCCGGGTTTACTCCCCACCTCATGCTCACGTTTATCGTCAGCAACACTACTCTATCCGTGGATGAAGTTGTGCTTTCAGGAGCTTCCGGCGTCGAGGCCAGCCTTGGCAGTATCCCGCTGATTGGCGGCGTAGGAAACAACCAGGACCTTCCGGGCGGTTTTCAAGTTGGTTTTAACGATCTCAACACGGCTGGCGTCAATGGAAACAGCGGGACCGCGGCCAATCAAGCCGCCGCGAAGGCCGTGACGACAGGTCTTGAGCTGGCTATTCCACTCTCGGCGCTTGGCAATCCGACAAACTCGATTGAGGTGCTCGTTGGTCTTAATGGCAGCGGCTTTGCCTACCTGTCAAATCAATTTCTTCCCGGTCTGGCTGTCGGGACTGGAAATCTGGGCGCCAATGGCGGCGGCGCGTTTAATTTTGGGTCAACAACCGGCGAATATTTTACCGCGCCCGTTTCCGCGTCTGCTGAAGAAGCGCCGGTGCTCACGGTCAATGGCATCAACGCCGATTATGGCACAACGCATGTCTTTGTGGATGAAGTTGCGAATGATGCGGCGCCACTTACGATTCTTTTTTCGCCCAACGCATCGAACGTGGTCGAAGCGGATGTTTTTTCCAATCTGAACCGGCGCGACCACGCGGGACTGGACGCAAATGGCGACGGCATCGAAGACGGGATTCTTCCTCCGGATGGAAACACCATCGCCACCGGCGACACGAACAATTATTACGAGGCTTACGCGATGTCTCCCACAGGCACCGCCGGTCAATACGCCCTCACGCTCTACGCGCAAAAAACCGGCGCCTATCGGCTGACCACGCGTTTTAAGGTCGCGGGCGGCACGAATTGGATCTGGTATGGCACAAACGCTCCCTATATCAGCGGTCTGCGGCGAGACTTTGGAATTGTCGTTTCGCCAAAAAAAGCGGAGCAAGCCGTGATTTATGAGCTAGCTGTCAATAATATCGGAGCGCAAGGGGTAGCCGCGAACGGTTCGCAGCGCAGCACTTTCACCGATCTTTATAATGGCCCCGGCTCGCGCGCCTACGATCCGGTCACCAACCGTTTTAATCTCAATTATGTGACCAACCTTGGCGTCAACTGGGTCTGGATCGAGCCGATTCATCCAATCGGCATCGCCGGAAGCATCAACAGTCCGTACTGCGTGAAAGATTATTTTGCCGTTTCGCCCTGGATGAGCAAGGCGAACACGCGAGCGGCGGGATTGCAGGAATTTCAGGGTTTTGTGGCGGCGGCGGACGCCGCGGGCGTGAATGTGATGATGGATGTCCCATTCGATCACACTGCCCATGATGTTGAACTGGATATAGAGGGCATCATCGATTTCGCGGGAGCGGGAAATCCCGGCAAATGGACGCCGACTGATCTTGTTTCAAATCGCCTGCCTCAGTTTTTTTCGTCCACGGGAGATTATTGCGCGCGCGCGGCTGGCGCCAATGACATCGCCATAGCGCCGGACCGCGGGGACTTCTCGAAATGGACCGATGTGAGCGATGTTTTTTATGGTGTCTATGACGCGCTTGTATGCGAGAATCCCCAAGACAACAATAATTATTGGGGTTCCGACGATTGGTTTGATTATAGCGCCACAACGGGAAGTTTTGACGGCATAACGCAAAACGTCTGGAAATACTTCGCCAATTCCATTTTGTTTTGGCTCAACGAAACCGGCTGCACCAACGGCACACCGGCCAGCCAGACCTCCGTCGGAATAGATGGAATTCGCGCCGACTTTGGGGAGGGACTTCCGCCACAATGCTGGGAATACATCATCAACAAAGTACGGTCGCAAAAGTGGGATTTTGTTTTTTTGGCTGAATCTCTCAACGGCGGCGCGCCGACTTATCGATCGAGTAGGGATTTTGACATTGTAAATGACAGCGTTCTCTACAATTTCAGGACGGCTGCCTCAGCCACCGACTACCAGAACATTTTCAATACCGAACGCAGCAGTTACGGGCAATGCCTCATGCTTTGGAACAGCGCTTCGCACGATGTTGGCGGCTATTACACCGATCCCTATCAGGCATTGATCCGTTTCATGGTGGGCGCAACCATCGACGGCGCGCCTCATCTTTTTTACGGCCAAGAGGCGGGCACCACAGCGGGATTTGGCTTCAATCTTTATACCAAGAGCGGCACTGAAGAGGTTCCGGACCTCTTCACGTTTAACTCCTTGCAGCCGGCTTTTGCCGCAGGCGCCGGCAATCTCAGGGTCGATCAACTATACCCTCTCTTCTCGTCGGTCGGCCAGGCTCGACAGGCCAGCCCGGCGCTGTGTTGCGAGAATCGTTATTTCCTGAACACCATTGGCTCCCCGCAACCCAACATATATGCCGTCGCCAAATACCAGACTGCGGGCGGCGAGCCGAATTCCAACGATGTTGTTTTCGCATTCGTCAATCTGGATGTCACCAACGGCCATCAGGGAAATTTTAACGTCAACGTATCGCAGAACGGCTCCAACCTCTTCGGCATCCAGCCCGACAGGCTGTACAACATTAAAAACCTCGCCGCCTACACGGCGATCAATCCCTCGCGCCGCCCTCAATTTCTTTTATCGAACGGCATTGCTGGCAGCAACCTGTTGTCCAATGGCCTTTCCATCCAACTTAATCCTGTGCCCGCCAACAATGCCGGCTGGACGAATTCTCCATTTGAAGCGCAATATCTCAAACTATTCGATGTGACCCCGCCGACAAGCCTCGCCGCTCCAGTGTTGAACATGGAAAACAAAAGCGTGCTGAGTTGGACAAGTATCTCAGGCATGGCTTACCAAATTTTGTCCACCACAAATCTGGCGATGCCATTCGCGCCTTTGGGCGGCACTATCACCGCCTCCGGGACGACAACGCAAAGAACCAACAACTTCGGCGATCCGGCAAGATTTTTCCGTCTCCAGGTTTTTCCACAGTAAAGTCAAATCACTGCTGACCGTACTTTTCGATTACCCATCGCAACGCAGCTTCTTCGCCAAACGCCATCCAGCGCTCTTTGTAATTGAGATAATCCTGATCGGTCATCGTTTGCAGTAATGGATCAGCCTGCTGATTGAGATCGCGGAGCGTCGCGCGCTCCTGCGTCAGTTGATCGATTTGATCCTGCACGGTTTGCCCGTTTTCCCCGTAGAGAGTGTTGGGATCCATCGCGTTGAATGCCTTCTGTTCAATATACATCCCGACGAGTTGGCTGACTTCGGCCTCGGCAGGCTCCGCGGCCGCGTAACGCTGGCCAAGCGCGGCGGCCATTTGCAACGCGGCTTGCGCGGAATCGGCATCCCCCGACTGCTGATATGTTTTTGACAAGTCAACAACGTCCAGCGCCAGGTCTCTCACCTGTTGAAGCTGGGGCAGCATCAGTTGAGTGGCGGCGGAAACTTCCGCCTCCGAGAACGAACAACCGGCCGCAAGGTAGGCTTCCTTGTCGTCCATTACGCGATCTGTCGTGTAATCCTGAAATCCCTGTTTGGCGGAGGCGGCGGCCATTTCCTGGATGGCTTGATCGGATTGGCCGGCCTGGAAATAAGCAAGCGCCGAAAGGTAATTGGGCAGCGCGTTGTCCGGCGCGGATTTCTCGAAGGCGTTCAACCATTGGCGGCGTCCGTCCGGCGTGGAATTGGTATTGACGGCCGCTTCGAAATCCACTTGCGGATCGTTTGGATATTTTTGCATCGCTTCCGCGAGCAACGCAGGATCGTGAGTAACTCGGAAAGCGGCCAGAAGACTGGCGGCATCCCGATGATGCGCCGCAAGATAGCCCTCGAGTTGCGAGGGCGTCACTTGAATCGGGTTGGCGAGAAGGCGGGCGCGGACACTGCCACTGGAGGAATCCACATTGGCGCCAGCGCTTGACGACACGGCGGAATTCCGTTGAGACCGCGCGCGGCTCGCCTTCGCCAAACGGGCGGAGAGCGCGTCGTTGTCCGCCTTCAATTGGGCGATTTGCCCGCGCAGAGCGTCGTTTTCGTCCCGCGCGTTGAGCCACGCCTGATGTTCGATTACAAGAGTAACCACCGCGCCCGCAATGGCGAGGGCGGCCAGTCCAGTTTTGAGGTTGGTAGCGGCCATAAATTTCAATATTCCCAAAGTGGTTCCCGTTTCGGACACGGCGCCCGCCAGGGACGCCCCCGCCAGCGCGGCCGCGAATCCCGCCGGGGCCGAGTTGACGGCGTTGCCCGACAATGCGAGCGCCAGCGCGGCGGAGGTCGAGGTCACGCCTTTGCGCGCCAGCCGGACGCGCAGTTTCTCCAGCGCGCGCTCGACGCGCATGCGGGCGGCGTTCTCCGTCAATCCTAATTCCAGCCCCACGTCACGCAGGCTTTTGTTTTTGAAAAAGCGGACCAGCACCGCGACGCGGTCGGTGTCACTCAGTTGGTGCATCGCCCCGTCAAGAATGTGGCGGAGATGTTCCCAATCCGGTTCAGCCTCCGGGCGCCGTGTGGAATCGTTCATGGTGTAAGCCATTTGTTCGCGAGCGGCGCGGCGCTGCTCCGAGCGAATCGTGTGCCAGGCCATCCGCCGGGTTGTCGTGTAAAGCCACCCGATCAAAGCGGGATGCCGGGCCAGAGACTTGGCGTGCCGGGCCAACTCGGAAAAGACCTGCTGGGTCAAGTCCTGCGCGCGATGCGCGTCGCCGTTGACGAGCCGCAACGCGGTGGAGTAAACCAAATCCACATGGCGGCGGACCAATTCCGCAAAGGCGGCCTCTGAACCGCCGTTCGCGTAACGTCGCAATAATTCGGAATCTTCGCTGGTCATGCTTCCATAGGATAATGCCCGCGAGCCCGCAAATCGCACAAAAAAGAGACAGGGCGGCGCTTGACATCCGCGATGTAATACGTAGTATTACGTCATGATTAAGACTATTTCCAAGGTGGGCAACTCGAACGGAATCATTTTCGACGCAACCTTGATGGATTTAGCCCATCTCCAGGCGGGAGACCAGTTGAATGTCGAAATTCATGAGGGAGGCACGATTACCCTGACTCCGATGAATCCGCGCCGCTCACCCGAACAAGTGACAAAAACGATTAAATCGACCTTGAAGAATTATGCCCGGACCATGAAACGTCTGGCATGAGCATCACTCCAGATAATTGTTTCCATCTGACGGTGGACATTGTAAGGGAGATTCATGCGGGGGTCATCGAAAGCTTTGGCGGGTCGGACGGCGTTCGGGACCTTGCCCTGCTGGAATCGGCTGTGGCAGCGCCACAGGCCAGCTTCGGCGGCAAATCGCCTTATCAGGATCTGCCGGACGTGGCAGCGGCGTATTTGTTTTACCTTTGCCAAAATCACCCCTTCGTTGACGGTAACAAGCGAGCGGCGCTTGGAGCGTGTCTTGTGTTTCTGCAATTAAACGACATCGAGCCGGAAAAGGACGGGCCGGAGTGGGAACAACTCACATTGGAGGTCGCCTCAGGCGCGATCACCCGCGAAGAGACGACGGCGCGGTTGCGCAAACTTCTTCTTTGAACATGTTGATTATATGTTCTTCCCCCCATTTGAAACCGCGTAGCGACGCCTCGTATGCACTGATCGCGAGTTTCCTTGGCTGGACGCTCGACGCTTTTGATTTTTTTGTTCTGGTCTTTGTGCTGTCGAAAGCCGCGGCGGATTTCGGCGTCTCGCTCAAAGATCGGATGACTCTGGCCATCACGGTGACACTGGCCTTCCGCCCTATCGGGGCGCTGATCTTCGGGTTGCTGGCCGACCGCTACGGACGACGACGCCCAATGATGGCGAACCTCGTCTTTTTCTCGATCATGGAAGTCGGCTCCGGTCTTGCTCCGAATTTCGCCACATTTATGGTTTGCCGCGCGCTGTTCGGAATCGGAATGGGAGGAGAATGGGGAGTGGGCGCGGCGCTCTCGATGGAAAAAGTTCCACCGCGATGGCGCGGCATTTTTTCCGGTTTGCTGCAACAAGGTTATCCGTGCGGATATCTGCTGGCGGCGTGTTGTTTTCGTTTTTTGCCGTCGGACTGGAGCTGGCGCTCCCTGTTTTACATTGGAGGACTGCCGGCGCTACTGGCTGTTTTTGTACGATATAAAGTCAAGGAATCAGACGTCTGGCGCCGGAACAAGGCCGAGACCTGGAGCGGCCTGGCAAGGGCAATCGCGCGGCACTGGAAGATTTTTCTCTATTTGACAGTATTGATGACGATGATGAACTTCGCTTCGCACGGGACGCAAGACCTCTATCCCAGTTTTTTGGAACAGGAACGGCACTTCACGAAGGCGGAGATCGGCAACACGGCCATCATTTACAATTTGGGCGCTTTGCTCGGCGGCGTCTGCTTCGGGTTGCTGTCGGACCGGTTTGGGCGGCGGCGAAGCATGGCTCTGGCGTTGCTGCTCTCAATTGGGATGATTCCGATGTGGTGCGGCGTTTGGGGCAATGGATTGCTGGTGCTGGGCGCTTTCCTGATTCAATTTACCGTGCAGGGCGCGTGGGGGGTGATACCGGCGCACATCACTGAACTTTCGCCGGGCGCGGTTCGCGGGTTTCTTCCTGGTTTTGCCTACCAATGCGGCGTATTGATCGCGGGCAATGCGGCGCACTTCGAGGCGGAATTGTCGAAACACGGGACTTATTCAAGCGCGATGGAGGTGACGGCTTTCACCGTTTTCTGTGCCGGAGCGCTGGTCATCATTTTGGGGCCGGAACGGAAGGCCGCGGAATTCGGCTGAAAGCTCAGCGATAATTTTCAAATCTCACTTGCATTGCGCCAACTTCATTTTATTTTCCGCCAATGTCTGAAATACTTCAACCATCGGACAAGTTCGTCCGCCGTCACATTGGACCCAGCGCCGAAGAACAGGAGCAAATGCTCAAGGAACTGGGCTTTGGCGGAATGGACGCATTTATTGATGCGGTCGTTCCTCAAGGAATACGCAGTCACGAACCGCTGCACCTTCCGGCGGGCATGGGCGAACACGCCGTGCTCAACGAATTGCGCGCCATCGCGGGAAAGAACCAGGTTTTCCGCTCCTTTATTGGGATGGGTTACTCGGATTGCGTCACCCCGCCGGTCATCCAACGGAATATCCTGGAGAACCCTGGTTGGTACACGCAATACACGCCTTACCAGGCTGAGATTTCCCAGGGCCGCCTCGAGGCTTTGCTGAATTTTCAAACGGTGACGGCTGAGTTGACCGGACTTCCGATCTCTAACGCGTCGTTGCTGGATGAAGCGACGGCCGCCGCGGAGGCGATGCATCTTTGCCAAAATGTCCATCCCGAACGCTCGGCGTTTTTCGTTTCGGAAGCGTGCCATCCCCAAACCATCGAAGTGGTGCGGACACGCGCCCGTCCGCTGGGAATTCAAGTGGTCGTGGGCGATCATCGCGCGTTTCAGTTCAACGAAACGGTGTTCGGCGCGCTGGTCCAATATCCCTCGACGGACGGCGCGATTTTCGACTACGAAGATTTTGCGAAACAAGCCCATGCTTCGGGCGTTTTGGTGGCCGTCGCGGCGGATTTGCTCGCTCTGACGCTTTTGCGGCCGCCCGGCGAATTTGGCGCGGACATCGCAGTGGGAAGCGCCCAACGGTTTGGAGCGCCACTTGGTTACGGAGGGCCGCACGCGGCGTTTTTTGCGACGACTGAAGCTTGCAAACGCCTGGTTCCGGGGCGGCTCGTCGGCGTGTCCAAAGATTCGAGCGGCAACCCGGCGTTGCGTCTTTCACTACAAACGCGGGAGCAGCACATTCGCCGGGAAAAAGCAACGAGCAACATCTGCACGGCCCAGGCGCTTCCGGCGAACATCGCTTCCATGTTCGCGGTTTATCACGGGCCGGAAGGCTTGACGGAAATTGCCCGGAGAATCCACGCGTTGACAACCGTCCTTGCGGCGTCGCTGGAACAACTCGGTTTTCAGCCCGATCGATCCGCTCCTTTCTTTGACACCTTAAAAATCAATCTCGGTGAAAAAGCCGCCGGAATTCTCAAGGCGGGCGAGGCCGAGCACATGAACTTCCGCATCTTTGACAATCGGACGATCGGCATTTCGCTGGATGAAACGACAATGGAGAAGGACGTTGTGGACATCCTGGCGGTGTTCAACGGCGGCAAAGCGCCGGTGGTTTCCCTCTCGGAACTCGCGGCTAAAACCGTGACTGAATTGCCCCCCCCGCTCGCTCGCACGAGCCAGTTTCTTCAGCAGCCGGTGTTCAACCTGCATCATTCGGAGACGGAAATGCTCCGCTACTTGCGCCGGTTGGAATCGCGCGATTTATCGTTGACAACGTCGATGATCCCGCTTGGCTCCTGCACAATGAAACTGAACGGCACCGCGGAAATGCTTCCGATCACCTGGACTGAGTTTGCCCGGCTCCATCCATTCGCTCCGCTTTCGCAAACGCGCGGCTACCAGATTATTTTCCGGCAGCTTGAGCAGTGGCTTTGCGCCATCACGGGTTTCGCCGGCTGTTCGCTGCAACCCAACTCCGGCGCGCAAGGCGAATATGCAGGCCTCCTTGTCATTCAGAAATTTCACGAAACGCGCGGAGAGCCGGTTCGCCGCGTCTGCCTCATCCCAACATCCGCCCACGGGACCAACCCCGCGAGCGCCGCAATGGCAGGATGGCAGATTGTGCCCGTTGCGTGCGACAAGGGCGGGAACATCGACCTCGCGGATTTGCGCGTGAAAGCCGGCGAACACAAGGCCGATCTCGCCGCCCTCATGGTCACTTATCCCTCGACCCACGGCGTGTTTGAAGAGGAGATTCGCGAAATCTGCCAGATCATTCACGAACATGGCGGGCAGGTTTACATGGATGGCGCGAACATGAACGCGCAGGTCGGTTTGTGCCGGCCGGGTGACATCGGCGCGGACGTTTGTCACATCAATTTGCACAAGACCTTCTGCATTCCGCACGGCGGCGGCGGCCCGGGAATGGGGCCGATCTGCGTCGCGGAACATCTGGCGGGATTTTTGCCGGGCCATTCCGTCGTCAACCTCGGCGGAGAGGACCCGATCGGCGCGGTATCCGCCGCTCCGTGGGGCAGCGCGGACATACTGTTGGTTTCGTGGGTTTACATCGCGCTCATGGGCGGCGTGGGTTTGACCGAAGCCACGCGGATGGCGATTCTCAACGCCAATTACATCGCGCACAGGCTCGATCAATTTTTCCCCGTGCTCTTTAAGGGCAAAAGCGGATTCGTCGCGCACGAATGCATCGTCGATCTGCGCCCCTTCAAAACCGTGACCGTGGAAGACGTTGCCAAACGCCTGATGGATTACGGATTCCATGCGCCGACCATTTCATTTCCGGTTCCCGGCACGATGATGATCGAGCCGACCGAAAGCGAGTCGAAGGAAGAGATCGATCGTTTTTGCGAGGCCGTCGTTGCGATCCACGGTGAAATCGCCGAAATCGAGTCGGGGAAATTTCCCGCGCAAAACAACCTGCTGAAAAACGCGCCGCACACCGCCCTTGCCGTTGTCACAGAGAAGTGGGACCGTCCCTACAGCCGCGAACGCGCCGCTTTCCCATCCCCTTCGACGCGCGAACATAAATTCTGGCCCGCCGTGGGGAGGATCGACAACGTGTGGGGAGATCGCAATTTGGTTTGCACTTGTTCGTAAAGCGAATAATCTTGGGGTGTCAGAATGGCGCGTTCGTCTATCAGTTAGGACACGGCCCTCTCAAGGCTGAAAGACGGGTGCGATTCCCGTACGCGCTACCAATTCGATTAGGCTGATAATAAACCACTTACGAGTCAAAATAAAAATATGCTTTGACTTTTGCCGACATTTAGCCGACACTGTGCGGCATGAAACGCAATGGAAGTTCAAAACCGGGCGCGGTGACTGTCGGCAACGTCACTGTGAAAATTTACAAGCGCGTTCGCTCAACGGACAACGGCCAGCGGACAGTCTTTGAGGTATCCGACTATTCCACCGGGGCCCGAAGGCTGCGCGGATTCACGGACGAGGGCGCGGCCAAACGTGAAGCAGAGCGGATTGCCCGCCAGCTTGCGACCGGTGAGACGACAGCCGCCACAATGCGCAACAGTGAAGCGGCAAGCTACGGACGTGCAATCGAGTTGCTGCGACCGTTGGGAACATCCCTTGAACTGGCGGTGGCTCATTACGTCAAGGCGTGTGAAATCCTCGGCGGCGACTCCGTTATCGAGGCTGCGAAATTCTACACCCTGCACCGGGCGGACAAGATCGAGCGCCGGACGGTCAAGCAAACAGTCGCCGAATTGATTACTGCCAGAGAAGCGCGTGGCAAATCAAATCGCTACGTTGCCGACTTGCGGGCGCGTCTGAATCGGTTCGCGGATGGCTTCGCCGTGGACATCGGAAACGTTACCGGGCCGGACGTGCAAGGATGGCTTGACGGGCTGAAAGTCGCGCCGCGCACCGCGAAAAACTTCCGCTCTTCCATCAACACGCTTTTCTCTTTTGCAGAGTCACACGGCTACATCCTCAAAAACGGAAATCCGGTTTCTGACACCGAGGAAATCTCAACGGAGAACGACGACGCAATCGAGATTTACAGCCCCGCAGAGATCATTGCGCTACTGGAAGCCGCCCCGGCATCGTTCGCGCCTGTAATCGCAATTGGCGCATTCGCAGGGCTACGCACGGCAGAGATTGAACGACTCGAGTGGAGTGAGATTGATTTGAAAGGCGGTCATATCGAGGTGAAGGCAAAGAAGGCCAAGACTCGAAGTCGCCGCCTCGTTCCAATTCTCCCGAATTTGCAGCAATGGCTTGCATCGTTCATACCGCAGACCGGCAACGTCTGGAAGGGCACGGCAAACGCCCTGATTGACGCCAGAGCGGAAACGACGGCAATGGCTGGCGTGGAATGGAAAAACAACGCGCTTCGCCATTCCTTCATTTCCTATCGGCTGGCCGAAATTCAGAGCGCCGCGCAAGTGTCATTGGAAGCGGGCAACAGCCCGGCAATGGTGTTTAAAAATTACCGCGAGGTCGTGAAACCGGACGCCGCAAAGGCGTGGTTTGCCGTTGCGCCAGAAGCGGCGGCGAACATCGTGCCGATGGCCGCAATTCAATGAACGAGCCTCTTCACCCATTGCGAACGCGGACCAAGGAGGGAAAATTTGTCTCTTTGGTTTACAGCGTTCGCGATCCGATGACGCGCAAACCCCGCCAGAAAACTAAACTTTACTGGGGCAAACGGCCAATAAGAAAGCTCCTGTTGTTGCTGACTGAATACAATCTCGCCGTGAGATCAAAGAAAAAAAAAGAGGCTCTTGAAGCATTGATAAAAATCGCACGCTTGAAGGAGAATTTAACGCCCGTTTATGAGCCGAAGACCTGGCCGGCGCCATCCGTCCTGGTCTTTAATACCCTCGAATCGACAAAAGAAAAGATTGCCAAAATTTTGGACGACCGGAACGAATGGGCTTCGCAGACCCGGCAGACAGTAAAAGCAAAACTTCAGCGTGCCCATGCCTGGATAGATGAACTGAGCCAGCTATTGTAGTGCCCAAATTGTAGTGCCTAAATAGACACCGTCAGTTGTCGCTTTTCAGCCGTAAAAATCCTTCGTTTTCCCTCGTAAAGCCTCATTAAACACCAGTTGTGTCGCTTCTGTGCGTTGACTTGGTGAATAGGGTATATGAAGAATGAATCAACTCAGCCAGCAACAACGGAAAATATTCTGACGGACGGTCAAGCAGCCGCGCTTCTCTCGATTGAATCGCGGACCTTGCGCCTTTGGCGGAAGTCTCGCGGTCTTCCGCACATTCGCATTTCCTCACGGGTCATCCGATACCGTCGTTCCGACATTGAGGAATGGCTTGCGCGGCGACGTGTTGCTATTGCCGCATAACAAACTTAAACAAAAAGGCCGCGCTCCTACACGCGGCCAGAAAGACTACTACCATGCCCAAAGTAATCGAAACACCTATTCTGTCAATTGTAATTGATGACGCTTTGCAAGTGCGGGCGGCAGTCGATAAAAATACCGTCACTGAATATGCCGACTCCATGAAGTGCGGAGACGTGTTCCCGCCGATCAAAGTTATTGAACGAGACGGCAAATACGCCCTGGTGGACGGACGGCATCGGCTGGAAGCGGCAAGCCAAATTCACGCCGAATCAATCCGCGTCGAAATTGTCGAATCGAGTCCGAACGATGCGATTAAGATTGCCCTGGAAGCCAACCGGCAACATGGATTGCGATTTACAAACGCCGACAAGCGCCGGGCGGTGGAGATGGTTCTCAGGCAATGGCCGGAGATGTCAGACCGTGAAATTGCCCGATTGTGCGGGACAACGGGACCGACTGTTGCCGCCGGCCGCAAGGGGGTGCAAAAGTTTTACACCCCCACTGCGGACCGCCTGGGTTTCCCAATTCCAGAGGATTTGAAGGAGCTATGGGAATTTCAAAGCGACCCTAAAATCGTGGTTGCTATGGCCAAGGATGTCTTGGGAGATGTGCGGCATGTTGAACGTTCCGGCGATTCACGGACGCGGCGGGGATTTCGCGAAGTCAACTTCAAGTCAGTCATGGGGCATTTGAGCGATGCCATTGCGGAACTGGAACGCGCAGTCCCTTACGCCGTTTGTCCGTGCCTTGGAAAGCAAGCGGGGTGTAAATTCTGCGATGACGCGGGACTTGTCAGCAAATTCCTTTGGGATAAATGCGTTCCTAAAAAGGATAAGGAAGCGAGAGCGCAAGCGGTCAAAAACTGAAAAATGGATGAGCCTTACATTCTCGCGGAAACATTCAAGGCGCTCTGCCGGGACAAGAAGTTATCGCATGGAGCGTTCCGCCTTTGGCACGCCCTTTACCACCATCGCGACCATGAGGAAGGACTGTGCTGCCCTGGCCAGCGGACTATCTCAAAAGAAATTGGCTGTGATGTTCACTCGTTGCAGGACTGGACAGATGAGCTTGTGCAGCGGAGATGGCTTCGATTTCATAGAACCGGCAGGAATGGTAAGACGTTTTACGTCCTGCTCGATTCGACGGATCACGAGCCGCTACCGTTGCGAAAATCCGACTAATTCAATAAAAACGAAAATGGCAAACCAACATCACTTCTGTGTAGGAAACCAACATCAGGTGATGTGTCAACCAACATCACGAAAGTGTGTATGAAACCAACATCACTTCTGTGTAGCAAACCAACATCATGTGATGTTGGTTTCCCACACTTAACTAATAAGGGATGGGAAGAGCGTTAAAGAAAAAGGCGGGGAAACTGAAATGAAAGGAAACTTATGAATGCAAAACATATTATTGGCGATAAGAACAGCGGCAGGCAATTCACACTTGAAGTTGTTGAATCTGATGCCGACGTGCGAATAACAATCAGTGCCACTGCGGGCGGCAAGGATATAGCCGCGCCAGCCGCCGTGATCCTGGAAGCGTTGAAACCGTATGAAAGTGAAAATCGCAGAATCCTCTTTTTAAACGGTGAATGGGTAGGAATCTACAGGCGGCAGGCTGATGGGACTTTCCTTAACTCTCGTATTCACCGCTCGCTCTTCCGGGAGGACGAGGTATAAGGACGGTGCGCTGTCATGTATAAATGTTAGGTTCTTCCGTAAGTCATTGGAAGAGAGTAGGTTGCCGGCCCGCGTGCCAGTCATATATCCAGCCAAGTCAACTACAAAACAACGCTCTACCCCGTAAAAAATTTGGAATCAGGAATCATTACAACTAACTTATGAAAGATAAAACGTTCTTAACCGTTGCAGCTAAAGCAATTGGAATGGATAAGGGGAACTTGTCCCGTCTTGCCAGCGACTACAACGTGCCGCTTACTGATAAAAGGGCGCTTATCGCCCTCGGGCGGGAGCACCAAAGGGACCCAGCGCCCGATACCGATTGTGAGGATATGGTGTCGCTGGCAATCGTAAAGAAGCAGCTAGCGATACTTGGCCGAAAGATCAAGGCGGACAGGGCAAATGGCAAAAGCCTTATTTTGGATTTAGTCCGTGAAATCGTTGAACTGCGAGGGTTGATTATCGAGTTCGCGGACTGCGATGCGGACTGCCTGGTCGAGTTAAAGCATAGGCAGGCCGAAGACCTGGCGTTCATAGCTGAATTAAACAAACCGGCACTTAACATTACGCTCTTCCCTGCCCCGCCCGCGAACGCGGCGGGGGCTACAAGCGATTCTGATTCGCCGGGAGTGTCAGAGTAGCGGATAGCATCCCCGACGCCCTATAAACGAGATGAAAATTGACACAGCCGCCCTTCATGCGATTCGAGCTTTTGACTATTGGGTTATGGCTGGCGATTGCCGGAAGCGGATGCCGCCAGAACTCGTCAATTACCTCGTGAACGGCCATCGCAAGGGGGCTTCCTATCCTGATGCGGCATTCCTACGCAGTCTAGCCGATGCGTTTGAGCTTTACCATGACGGGCTGGCCCGCGCTCGCTCGCAAGTTTTTCGGATACTTGAGAATTGCGACAATTGGGGACTTCCAATTCCCCCCGTAACGCCAGTGTATCGAGGTTTATTGGATCGAGGGTTTAAGGTTAGTCGCCGAACTGTAGCGAATTGGTTTAAATTCTACGGAGCTAGACCGCTCAGGGTAAGGCCTGGACCGCCAAAAGGCACAAATCAAAAGCAATCGGCCATCAGGGTAAATCGGAAGTTCGGGAAAGCTTAGAATGACTTTTCCAGAACTTCCAAACTGGACGTGTTGTAGAGTCAAGCTCAAATGGCAGAGTTGCTATTCAGGAACAGCATATTCGGGCGTGACGCGGTGGATGAAAAGAACCGTCGCGTTACGCTTGCGTTTAGCAGCGAAGAGCCGGTAAGCCGGGGCACCTATGATGAGGTGCTTTCGCACCGGCAAGGTGACTACGATTTTAGCCGCCTCGCCAATTCCGCTCCGCTCCTTCTGAATCACGATCCTGACCAGCAAATCGGGGTAGTCGAGTCAGCGATCGTAGAGAATGACGGGCGGCGCAAGGTAGGCAGAGCTGTAGTCAGATTCGGAAAAGGAAAGCTTGCGGACGAGGTATTTCAAGACGTGGCGGACGGCATTCGAAAGCATGTTTCCGTCGGTTATGCGCAAAGTGGCCAAGTATCGGGCAATGATGATGATAAAAAAACAATCCGTTTCGCCTGGATGCCCTACGAAATTTCAATGGCCACGATTCCAGCCGACGAAACGGTTGGAGTTGGCCGATCACAAATCACAGTCAAGGAGAAATGTATGATTGACACAAAGACAGAGATACCGGCGCTGGCGGATGGGTTTATTAAAGACTTCCCGCATTGCCAGCACGAAATATTAACCTTAAAAGCGCGGGCCCTTTGCGGTCAATTGGAGTTCGAGCAATATCGCAAAGATTTGCTTGACTTGTGCGGCTCAAATCCCCGGCCAAAACAATACTCTCTTGCGGGTGGCGCGGAATTGGGCATGTCTCGCAAGGAGATCACGAGTTACAGTTTCCAGCGTGCATTTCTTTCTATGGCAGACAACAAGGGCAAACCTTCCGGCTGTTTTGAGGCGGAGGTTTCGCAACAAGTTGAGCGGAATTGCAAAGTGAGCTCAGAAGGGTTCATAGTTCCTATGGACCTCATGCTGGGAGGCTCCCGCAGGGACTACTACAAGCGCGATATGTCAGTGGGTTTATTTGGCGGCGGCGGCGCTCTCGTGGAAACCACAGTCGAGACGCCCGTCATTGAAGTGCTTCGCAACCGGACGGTGTGTATGCGTCTTGGCGCTCTCGTGCTGGCCGGACTTAGCGGAAACGTTGCCATACCTCGGCAGACTAGCACCGTCACGCCATATTCCCTCCCGGAAGCAGGGCCGGTTTCCACCTCGAATCCTACACTGGATCAAATCGGTCTTACGCCGCACCGCATATCAAGCCAAGTTGTGTTCAGTAGGCAACTGTTGATTCAAAGTTCGGCCGACATCGAAGGCCTCATTCGGGATGACAGCATGAAAACGGTTGGAGTTAAAATTGACTGGATGGCTTTAAATGGAGGCAATGGGCCGGACGAATGCGTTGGAATTTTGAACCAGCCTGGCGTTGGAAGCCTCGCGTTTGGCGGCGCTCCCACCTGGTCTTCTATTCTGGCCTTTGAAGCCAGCTTGGGAGCGTTGAATGCGGACAGAGGGCGTCTGGGCTACATCGCCAACTCGAACGTGCGATACGTTCTCAAACAGACCGCGAAGTTGCTTATCGGCGCATCGACGGTTGTGGCCATGCCAATTTGGGAGAATCCCGGCAATATCGCGCCGGATGAGGAAGAAGTCCGTGGATTGGTCAACGGCTACACCGCATTGGTTACGAACTCTTTGAATGGTCAGGTCGTGTTTGGAAATTGGCAGGATCTTATTATTGGGATGTTCGGCGGAATGGACGTAATCTATGATCCTTACACAAAGGCGGGGACCGGCCAGAACGTCTTTACCTTGAACTGCTTTTTGGACACTGCTTTGCGCCATGCCCAGTCCTTCTGCGTATCGACTGACAGTGGCGCTCAATAAGCAGCTAACTTTCCCGGCACCTGCCAATGGCTGCCGGGTGCCCGCCGCCGTTTTTGGGTCTCATAGCCTATCTTTCCGGCGGCGGGACTTTTTTAAAGCCTATGATTGACTCAACAAGATTGACAAACCGGGCAATTCTGCCGCCAAAAAATCAGACTCACTATCAACGGTTCCTTTCATCACTCGTGCAACTGGCGACAGTCAGGGAGGACGACATGGAATCGCCGCCAAAAGAAACCTACCTGGATGACAGCGGGAAAGTAGACTGTAAAGAAGAGGAATGATTTCGCGCCTTGAATGAGTGCAAAAAGGAAGCCGCCGTTTCCGCCATTCAACGAATGACCATCGAGGGTCTGCACATCACGCGGGAGGCGCACCTGGCCGAAATGCGCCAGATCGGCCAGCTTTTGAACCATGCCATCACGCGCCACGTTGAAAAACAAATGGCCGAAAGCATCTTCGAGGCGGTCAAGCATCTGACAGACGAATCGAAAATGATAGAGTTTTCCGCGTCGATTCGGAAGGCGTGTGAGGTTGCATCCGATGCGTTGCGGGCGGCCCTGGCGCAAGCGTTGTGCGAGGAAACGGATAAACAGGAGAAGCCATCGGAATAATCGCCCTGGGAGTGCCCCGTTGCCGTCTGGTGTCTTTCCATCGCCCGCCGTCGAAACGCCTGTCAGGGCTTAACCGTGAGATACGGCGAGGCGAATTCCCGGCTTTGGCAAGCCGCGTTTGGCCTATCCAAAAGCCTATGCAAAAGGTGTTGACGAGGTATGACGGGATGCGTTATAGTGGCGACGGATGATACGGAGTTTCGCCTGCCGGGAAACCGAGCGGCTGTTCAATGACGAAACCTCGCGCCGGTTGCCCGCCAGCATCCAGCGCGTTGCCCGTCGAAAACTGCTGTTGCTGAATCAGGCGCGGGCCTTGAATGATTTGCGGTCGCCTCCGGGCAACCGGCTGGAAGCGTTACAAGGGGACCGGATAGGGCAATACAGCATCCGTATCAATGACCAATATCGGCTTTGCTTCCGATGGCAAGGCGAAGATGCGCTGGACGTGGAAATTGTGGATTACCACTAACGATTATGAAAACGAACAAGTTGCCGCCGATCCATCCGGGCGAAATTCTCCGCGAGGAGTTTATGAAGCCTCATGGCTTGTCACAGAACGCGCTGGCCCGCGCCTTGAATGTCCCCCCTCGCCGCGTTAACGAAATCGTCATGGAGAAGCGCGGCATCACGGCGGACACGGCGTTGCGGCTGGCCCGCTACTTTGGAACGACGCCGGAAATGTGGACGGGATTGCAAGCGGATTACGATTTGCGCGTGGCCCGATATGACCGGGAGCGGAAGATTGAGCGCGAGGTTCACCCACTCGCCCTGCTGCAGGCGGCGTAATCATATCCCGTTGGCGGTGACAGGGCCGCAAACGACGCTGCGGAGCGGACGAAGAAGGCGGCCGATGAGACGCAAAAGGGCTACGAGCAAATAAGCAAGCAGGAAAAGGATGCGTCCACAGACCTTGAGCGCGAGAAAAGGCTTGGGCCAGACATCGCAAAGGCAACCGAGGGAAAGGCGACAAGGCACGCACGCTCGTGCGGCTCTGTCAACTCGCTCCAACATATCGGCGCTTACGCCTCGCCAGGTGAAGTTCAATTGGTCGACGCCGCAAAAAAGAGCGAGCGTCATTTGCAGCAAATCGTTCGCTGGACTTACACCCAAAAAAACTACAGTCACGGAAGTGGAAAAACCAAATTCTAACCTTATATATGACACCTGAAACCCAATTGACGGATATTGAGAAGCCATGTCCATCGAATTTCATTGCCGTGCTTTTGGAGGACTTCAAAGCCTACGAAACTGTGATAGCAACGGCGGAAGAGGCCATCCGCGATTGCAGGCTGTTCCACCGCTGGGAATGGCTTTCGTCCGATGAAGTGATGCGTTTGGCCGCTATTGAGGAGAATTGGCAAGTCTGCCCGGACGCCGTTGCCGAGGTCTTGGGCATCATTTTGGAATCGCCCCTGGGCCGCGCCATTACTGATATTTACTGTCACCTTTGGCGAGGGGGGTATCGCACGGCCAATCAGGCGAAGCCGACTTGATGCGGCAACGCCCCGCCGTGAGGCGCTTTAGGGCCTATGGCAAGCTTTCCCACCGCTCTCCCGGCCAATGACCTTCACTCGCGCCTGACGCCTATAAATCAAAAGCCCTGCCGGGGTGAGCGGCAGGGATGGTGGTAAGAGTTACCACCCCCTCAAGACGTTCCGCCCAGCGACGGTAAACCCGGATGAGGCATTCGATGGAAACGCTCTCGGCTTGCGGATGTCCGGCTTGCGCGTGGCAGACTGTCCAGCGATATGGATACGCATGAATTGACGGGTTTAAAACCCGTCAGAATTGTGCCGACAGTTGCCGACACTGTTGATGCCGCAAGTCATTACAAAGTCTGTCGCGATGGCTTTGAGGCAAACATCAATAAAACCATTGTAAACATTGATTTATATTGGTGTTTAACGATATTAAATAGGTTTGACAATTTACGGGTGCGATTCCCGTACGCGCTACCAATTCCAGTATGAGAATAAAACCAACTCATTTGTTTATCGTTATGGCGTTGTTCGCCAGCGCGCTTCCGATTCGGGCGCAAACAACCAATTTGAGCATCGCGCTCGCGAATTTGACGATGATCTATACGAACGGCGATACGGATGCTGTTTCCGCGAATTGGTCGGCCAGCGGGTATCGATTGCCGACGGAAGCGGAGTGGGAGAAGGCGGCGCGGGGCGGATTGAGCGGCCTGCGTTTCCCGTGGGGCGACACTATTTCGGAAAGCCTGGCCAATTACGACAGTGGATATTCACCCCCCAGCTACGATCTTGGACCCGCCGGTTACAACTCTGTTGGCATGGTGGGTGGCCAGCCATATACAAGCCCGGTGGGGTCCTTCCCGGCGAACGGTTATGGGCTGTACGACATGGCTGGAAATGTTTTTGAATGGTGTTGGGATTGGTTTGACACCTCTTCCCCGAGTGGCAATGACGACTATGTAGCCAATAGCATTGACCCGCGCGGGCCGGCGTCATCACCCGAAGACTCCCGGGTAGTCCGCGGCGGCAACTGGACGACCCCGGCCAGCAGTCTGGCGTGCGCCAACCGCGCGCTCTTTCCACTCCAGCCCCGCCCGCGAGGTTCAGCCTCGGCGAGGATGGATTCAGGTGCGTGAGAGGACTTTAGCCGCTCCGAAACTCTCGATGTCTCTACGGTTGGAAGAAGTTCGCGCGAAATAATTTGCGTTAAGCAGAAATGACATACCTTCTCCAGCCTTCTGATTCCGCCAAGTTCTTTAGCACCTGATTTCGGCGGACCAAAAAACCACGCATATAGCCGCAAAGAAAAATCTGATCGACAATCCGACCGAGAAACCCGAAGGGTGATTCGAACTCGAAACGATCAACCATTAACGTGCCAGGCAGTTGCGCGATGAACTCGTGATCGTGTTTCATCCTCTTGAACGCACCGGACACCATAACATCCTGAAATCTGGAGGGACGCTCAAATCCGGTGATCCGGACTGTAAGCCGTTGCTTGATTCCGAAATGGCGCGCTTCCCAAGTCACTTCGTCTCCCATGTCGATCAAGCCGCTCGTCACGCCGGCGATCGCGCGTTCTCGTGTGTCCTCGGCTGATTGCTGATGAGCATCAATGCTACGGGCGAGGTCAAACACGCGTTCCGGCGGTGCCGCGATTGAGGTTGAAAGTTGAATGACGGGCATAGTTGTTCCAAGGCCCTTTCCATTCTTTCGTTCGATATTCTGCTCGCGATATCGCCTCGTGTGATGTTTAGGACCTTTTAATTATAATAGAGGAGATATTTTTTAGCGGCAATGCCCGTTCCGACGAAACCTTTGCCCAAAAGGTACAATTCCCGAACGCGCTGTCATCTTGCAAGGTCAGATGCAAAAGGAGTTGACGCTCTATGACGGAATGCGTTATAGTGTCGGCGGATGATACGGAGTTTCGATTGCCGGGAAACCGAGCGATTGTTCAATGACGAAACATCGCGCCGATTGCCTGCCAGCATCCAGCAGGTTGCCCGTCGAAAACTGCTGTTGCTGAATCAGGCGCGGCGCTTGAATGATTTGCGGGCGCCTCCAGGCAATCGGCTGGAAACTTTACAGGGGAATCGGACAGGACAATACAGCGTCCGTATCAATGACCAATATCGGCTTTGCTTCCGATGGCAAGGCGAAGATGCGCTGGACGTGGAAATTGTGGATTACCACTAACGATTATGAAAACGAACAAGTTGCCGCCGATTCATCCGGGCGAAATTCTCCGAGAAGAGTTTATGAAGCCTCACGGCTTGTCGCAGAACGCACTGGCCCGCGCACTGAATGTCCCGCCGCGCCGCGTTAACGAAATCGTTTTGGAAAAGCGCGGCATCACGGCAGACACAGCGTTGCGGCTGGCCCGATATTTTGGGACGACGGCGGAAATGTGGACGGGATTGCAAGCGGATTACGACTTGCGCGTTGCCCGTTATGAGCGCCAGCAAAAGATTGAGCGCGAAGTTCATCCACTCGCCCTTCTACAAGCGGCTTAATCCACCTCCCTACGACTTAGCCAGCTCTTCCTCGAAATCGACGATCTCTTTGAGCTGCGCCAGGAACCAGCGGTCGATTTTTGTCAGGCGAAAAATTTCGTCGATCCCAAAACCGGCGCGCAAGGCGTGACGGATGAAAAATATTCGCTCCGCGTTCGGGGAAATCAGTTTGTGGCTGATTATCTCCCGCGGCAAAATGTCCCGGTCGCCGTAAACCTCTCCCGCGATTCGCCACGGCCGCCCATCGCCGCCCAAGCCGTGCCGGCCGATTTCCAGCGAGCGGAGCGCTTTTTGCAACGATTCCTTGAACGTCCGCCCGATTGCCATCGCCTCGCCGACGGATTTCATTTGCGTGTTCAAAGTGGGATCGGCCTGCGGAAATTTCTCGAACGCGAAACGCGGTATCTTTGTGACCACATAATCAATCGTCGGCTCAAAACTTGCCGGGGTCTCCCGCGTAATGTCGTTTTTGATTTCGTGCAGCAAATAACCGACCGCCAACTTCGCCGCGATCTTTGCAATCGGAAACCCAGTCGCCTTCGACGCCAGCGCCGATGACCGTGAGACGCGCGGATTCATTTCAATAATGACCATCCGGCCGTTGTCCGGATTCACCGCGAATTGAATGTTCGAACCGCCCGTCTCCACGCCCACTGCCCGGATCACGGCGAAACTCGCGTCGCGCATGATCTGGTATTCCTTGTCCGAGAGCGTCTGAATCGGCGCGACGGTGATCGAATCGCCCGTGTGCACCCCCATCGGATCAAAATTCTCGATCGAGCAAATGATGACGCAGTTGTCGGCTTTATCGCGCATCACTTCCATCTCGAATTCCTTCCAGCCCAGCAGCGATTCTTCGACGAGGATTTCCGAAACCGGCGATAGCTCAATGCCGCGCCGGGCCATCACCTCAAACTCCTCGCGATTGTAAGCAATCCCTCCACCGGTCCCCCCAAGCGTGAAAGCGGGCCGGATGATCAGCGGATACTTCCCGATCTTTTCCGCGACGTCTCGCGCTTCATCGAGATTGTGCGCCGTGCCGCTGATCGGCACATCCAATCCAATCGACAACATCAGCTCCTTGAAAATCTGCCGGTCCTCTCCGCGCTGAATCGCCTCTGCATTGGCTCCGATCATTTCCACATCATACTTCACCAAAGTCCCCCGCTTATTCAGCGCCATTGCGGTGTTCAGAGCCGTCTGTCCCCCCAGAGTCGGCAGCAGCACCAATTTCCCTTTCGCGCCCAAGCGTTTCATCTCCTCGGTTTCCCGCGCGATGATTTTCTCGACGCATTCCGGCGTGATCGGCTCGATGTAAGTGCGGTCGGCGAATTCCGGGTCCGTCATGATCGTCGCCGGGTTGGAATTGACGAGGACGATGCGGTAACCTTCTTCGCGCAAGGCTTTGCAGGCCTGCGTCCCCGAATAATCAAACTCGCAGGCTTGGCCGATAATGATCGGCCCCGCCCCAATGATCAGGACCGAATGAATGTCTGTGCGTTTGGGCATAAAATCGCGGGCGAACGTTAATCTTAGAACGGCATCCGAAGCAAACCAGAATTCGATTTAAGCGCGCAATCCGGCGGACCATGCCCGTATCCCTCTTTAGGGGGATTCGCCTGATTCTGCTCGACTTCCCTCGCGTGGATTTGTTCACTGTTAGCATGACTCCGATACGCGGCTCCAAGGCTTGGCTATCGCTGGCGGTTGCGGGCTTTTTTGCCGCCCTCAACGGCGTATTCGCGGGCAAAACCCATCTTCCGCTGACCAGCGCCGCCGACATCCTCTCTCTTTCCCCTGGAAAGGCCGCAAAGCACCTTCCCGTTTCTGTCACGGGCGTCGTCACCGCCGCCGAACCCAATTGGAAGGGGCAATTCTTTGTCCAAGATTCAACCGGAGGTATTTTCGTCGAGAGCCTCACCTCTCCGCAGCCAGAGCCAGGCGACCTCCTCGAAGTCTCGGGCATCAGCTACACCGGCGCATTCGCCCCGATCATCGGCCATCCCACCTGGAAGAAAGTAGGAACCGCGCCGTTGCCCGAAGCCCGGCGCGTCCCTATTGAAGGCCTCATGTCCGGCAGCGCGGACAGCCAGCGCATTGAGATTTCGGGCATCGTACGCGCCGCGAAAATAACCGACACCGGCTCGAACTTCGATTTGGTCATTGCCTCCGCCGGTTATCGCTTTCACGCCTTCCCGCATATTCCCCCCGGCACCGATCCCGAAAGCCTGATCGGCGCCACCGTCCGCCTTAGAGGAACGGCAGCGGCCTCCTACTACCCAATGCTAAAGCGATTCATTGCGCTGAATCTATTTATGCCGCTTGATTCGGATTTTGTGGTGGAGTCCCGGGAGTCAGTCGATCCGTTTGCCGGACCGTTGGTGCCTCTCTACAGCATTGCGCGCTACCAGAAAGACAGAAGACCCGGCCAGCGTGTCCATGTGCTCGGCCGCGTCACTTGTGTAAGACCAGGGGAAGACCTGTTTCTCCAGGACAAATCAGGCGGTTTGCACGTGCGAACCCGCCAAGTCGGCGGCCTTTCCGTCGGCGATGTCGTGGAAGCCGTCGGCTTCGCTGATTTTGATAATTTCCTTCCGGTGCTGCAAGACGCCGTTCTGCGCAAGTCGTCCGCCTCCCTGCCCGTTCTCGCTCCGAAAGTCGTAACGATGCGGGAAGCGCTCGACGGTGTGGATCACGCCGGATTGGTCGCCTTGAAAGGCAAACTTCTCGATTGCGTTGTCCGGCAGGACGGCCAGCCTGAAAATGAAAAGAAGCCGAGCCGTCTTAGAACGGTTTTGACGGTCCAAAGCGACGGTTTCACATTCGCCGCCGAATCCGAAGGACTCGAAGCAAGCCAGCAGTTGGCCGCTCTTCCCATCGGCAGCGCCATCGAAGTCAACGGCGTTTGTTTTACGGAAAGCGGCGATGCCGGCAAAACCAAATCGTTCCAAATCCTCCTGCCCGGCGCCGGCGACGTCAAAGTCCTCGAAAAACCAACCTGGCTGACCCCGCAACGCCTTTTGGTCGGCTTGAGCATCTTGCTGGTGGTCTCCCTCGTCGCCGTGAGTTGGACGATTATTATTTCCAAAAAGAACGCCGCGTTGAGAGTTTTGGTTCGTGAAAAAGAAAAGGCCCGGCTCGAATTGCGCCAGGCCCACGACCAGCTTGAAGAGCGCGTCAAGGAGCGGACCGCCCAACTCAAACTTCAAATCACCGCCCGCAAGGAACTGGAGCTTCAATCCAAAGCCACCCTCGCCGAAAGAACGCGCCTCGCACAGGAACTTCACGATACCTTGGAGCAAGCCCTCACCGGCGTCGCCTTGCAATTGGACACAGCCGCAAAACTCTTCGAGAAAGAGCCCTCCAACGCCCACCGCCACCTCGAATTGGCGCGCACGCTCGTCGGCGAGAGCCAGACCGAAGTCCACCGCTCCGTTTGGAACTTGCGGTGTCGCGCGCTGGAACAATTTGATCTGCCCGGCGCTGTCATGATGAGCAGCAAGCAGATCACTGGCGGCTCCAGCCTTCAGGTGGAAATGAAGGCCCAGGGCAGAGTCAGGCCGCTGCCCGAAATCGTCGAGGAAAACCTCCTGCGCATCGCCCAGGAAGCCCTCACGAACGTCATCAAACATTCCGGCGCGACTCTCACCGAGATCGATCTTGATTACGGCCCCCAAAACATCGTCCTGCAAGTCAAAGACAATGGCAAAGGCTTTGCCGTGGATGATTGCGCCGGGCCGCGCGAGGGCCACTTCGGCCTCCTCGGCATTTCCGAACGCGCCAAGCGGTTGCACGGTGAAATTTACCTGGCCAGCGCCCCGGATTCCGGCACCACCGTCCGCGTCCAAATTCCACTGGCCTGATGAAAAGCGACGGCCAAATCAAAATCCTCGTCGCCGACGATCATTTCATCGTCCGCATGGGTTTGATCGCTTTGGTTAACACCGAACCCGGAATGGCCATCGTCGCCGAAGCCGTCGATGGCACCCAGGCCGTCGAACTATACGCCAAACACAAACCCGACCTCGTGCTGATGGACCTGCGAATGCCTGGTAAAGACGGCATTGAAGCCACCACCGAAATTCACGCGCAAGACCCGTCCGCCCGCGTCCTGATGCTGACCACGTTTGATGGGGACACCGACATTCACAAAGCCCTCCAGGCCGGGGCGCAAGGATACGTGCTGAAGAATTCGACCGGCAAAGAGCTGATTCCGGCGATCCAGGCCGTCGCCGCCGGCCAGCCGTGGATTCCGAAGGAAGTCGCGCGCCGCCTCGCCTCGCGGAAGCTATTTGAAGAGCCTACTCCCCGTGAGTTGCAAGTCTTGCAACTCCTCGTCAATGGCCTGGCCAACAAACAAATTGGCGATGCCTTAAACATCACCGAGCACACCGTCAAAGACCATTTAAAGAGCATCTACGGCAAGCTGCACGTCGAAGACCGCACCGAAGCCGTCACCGCCGCCATCCAGCGCGGCATTATTCGGTTGTAGGCGATAGATAGAACTATTCCGATCGGCGCATCTGGAGCAATTCCGCCGGAGCCGCCTCAATTTTATTGGCAATGGAAGGTGGAATCGCGCAAGCCGTCATTTTCCCATTTTGGTGCGTGACGCAAACGACCGTCATTGACCCGCGGGCGACCTCCAGTAGAGGGCCTGGGGTAAGCCGACGAAACACAAAAATGTAACTAAGCGCCTTCGATTTTTTCTCCGAGACGAGCAGATGGATTTCCACCTCATCCTCGAATCGAAGCGGCGCATGGAAATCGCACTGGGCGCGGACGCGAGGCCAACCCACCTCGCCAATGATGGAAAATCCGAGAGATCGAAAAAAACCATGTTCCGCGGTCTCCATAAACCGGAAAAAATTGGAATAGTGCATAATCCCGGCCATATCGGTATCGGAGAATTCGACGCGTCTGATTGCCTTGAACTCGTAAGCCATGCGCGTACTTTAGTTTCCGCCGCCGCGCTTGACGAGCATTATGAGCCAGGCGGGGATTTGTCTCAAGATTTGCGCATTTAAAGGTTGACCAAATGGCCTGCCTGTGAAATAATCGCGTGTCAATTGCGTCTGGAAATGACATTTCTGGATTTTAACTGGCCCAAATTTTAAACCATGAAACTGCTCCGCGAGGCTTTTACCGAGTTTGACAACCTTGCTCCGGCTCCCATTAATTCCAAGTCTTCCCATGAGAATTCGTTATTCCCCTATTATTGTTCAAGCGATGCGTCTGTGCAGTCTGCTGTTGGCGGCGCCGATATTGTGTTCGGGCCAGGGCGTCAACACGGGCCACACCAACATCGCCTTTTATACTTTTGAGGATAACAACCTGTTCGCCGCTGATTTCTCCGGCAATAACAACAGCATCGCGAGTTATGCGTGGTACAGTCTTCCCCCATACCTGACGAACGACTCCGCTTACGGCACCAACGCGGTGGGTTTTACCGGGTCAGGCTGGTTGGTGGCGCCAGGCCCTGTGGCTGATTCGCTGGAGGGGAGTTTCAGCGTTTCGGTGTGGTTGAGAACGACTAATGTTTTCGGCGCCAACACGGAGACGGGGGACGTCGGCGCGGGGATCATAGGCGGGGAATCCGACATGGCTATTCCGATGGCGGAGACGGGTTCGGTTCTAGGTTTTCTGACGGAGGGGAACCCGGCGGATACGTTGCACTCGGTCACTCCGATTAATAGCGGGTCTTATACGCATGTGGTGGTCACTCGCGACCAGGCGACGGGGCAAAAAAATATTTATATTAACGGCAATCTGGATGCGAGTGATGTTGGGGTGGCGGGACAGCTCAGTTCGGCGTCGCGTGTTTTATTGAATATTGGCGAGGGTGTGTCGGGGCCGGGATATGTGGGGGATTCAGATCAAATCGGGTTTTATACGGGGGTTCTGTCTCAGAGCGATGTGACTTTTCTCTATAACCACCCCGGTCTGGCGGTTCCAGACACGACGAACAGCGCCCCGACACCGATTGCCTTGGGGGACGCGGTCAATTCGCCGCAATTGCCCTGGACGACTTACGGAGACAGTTTGTGGTTTGGCGAGGCCAGCAATTCCTTCGATGGCGTTTCGGCGGCGCAGAGCGGGCCTGTGATAAATAACCAGACTTCAACGATTCAGACATTCGTTACCTCCGGTGCGGGGGGCGCACTGACTTTCCAATGGCAGACCTCGCCGAATGGACAAAATCTTGACTTCGAGTTCGCGATCGATGGGTCCGATACCGCGGACATTGGGCCAGGCACGAGTTGGACCCAGTTCACGATTAACGTGCCCGCGGGACGGCATATGTTGACCTGGACAGTGCAGGCGAATGGAGATACGGACCCGACGGAAGCGGGGTATCTGGACCAGGTGAGTTTCCTTCCGTCTTCGGGAGAGTCCGGATTGACGGGCGGCCATACTCTAGTCGCGCATTATACCTTTGATAACAGTTCAAATCTGGGCCAGGACTCGTCCGGCAACGGGTATGACCTGGATTACAGTGGAAACCCGTACGGCGGGGGGGTATTTCAAGATTACCCGGCGGAGGCTGGGGACGGGGCGGCCTATTTTGACGGGGGAAGCTTTCTGAGTTACACCGCGACTCCTCCGGCGGTGTTGTCGGTGCTGGCCGGGAATTTCACCCTCTCGGTTTGGGTCAAAACGACCGAAAGGTATGGGAATGATGGCGACCCGGCCTATAATGATGTTGGGATCGTCGCGGCCGATATTCCCGGGCAGTATAACGACATCATTCCGCTTGGTTTGACTGGGGGAGGGCTTGGGTTTGAAACGGGCGATACGTACCAGGATGATACGTTGAGTTCGACGACGGACATCGATGACGGCAATTATCACCAGATTGTAGTGGAACGGAACCAGGCGACGGGCGAAAAATGGATTTTCATCGACGGTGTGTTCAATAACACGGATTTTGCGACCACAAATTACCTAAACGATCCGGTGCTGGTGGCGGTGGGATGCATGGTTGACGCTTCAAATCCAAACCCTTCCACAACAAGCACTACCGGGTTCTACTATGGGGATTTGGATGATCTGCAACTTTACTCGGGACTTCTGACGACAAATGAGGTCGCGACACTTTATAGCAACCCGGGGTCGATTGCGCCGAGCAGCAGCGGGTTGATAGCCCATTACACGTTTGACAACTCCACCAACATCGGGGCGGACACTTCCGGCAACGGTAATGATCTGAACTATAACGGCAACCCTTCCGGCAACGGAGTAAGCCAATCCTCGACGGCGGAGGTTGGCGGCGGAGCGGCCTATTTCGATGGCGGAAGTTTCCTGAGCTACAATTCGACGCCGACCAACGTGCTGAATACTTTCGCTGGCTCCTTTACGCTTTCCTTTTGGATCAATACGAGCCAGACCTTCGGCGGGGACGGCGAGTCTGCCTACTCCGGCGCTGGGATTGTGGCGGCGGACATCCCGGGGCAGTATGACGATATTGTTCCCGCGGCCCTTGACGGGGGAGAGATTGGCTTTAACACGGGGAGCAGCCAGTACGACGACACGTTGAACACGGACCGGGACATTAATGACGGCAATTATCATCACATCGCCATCACGCGCGATCAGGTCAGCGGGCAAAAGCAAATCTATATTGATGGTTCGCTGGACACGAGCGATTCAGCAACGACCGATTTGTTGAACGCCCCGGTTTCGCTGGCGGTAGGGTGCCAGATTGATGCTTCTGTTGCCAATCCGGCGAATGCTTCGACAGCTAATTTCTTCCAGGGCCTTCTCGATGATATGCAACTTTACAGCCGGGTATTGGGTCCCACGGAAATTGCCTACCTATATGCCAACCCAGGCCAGACAACCACCACTCCCTCGGATTTCAACACGGCGTTGAATACGACCAATCTGGGCTGGGCCACGACCGGCGATGCGAGTTGGTTTGTGGAATCGACCAATACCTACGATGGCATGTTTGCGGCGCAGAGCGGGGTGCTGACGAACGGGCAATATTCCACAATCCAGGTGACGGTTTCCGGTCCAAACACGGTCACTTTCTGGTGGCAAACAACTGGCCAGGACTACCTCGAGTTTAACGTCGATGGGGATTATATTGATTCCATATATGGTTACACTCCGTGGACCCAGTCCACTCCCTACGTCTTAAGCCCCGGCCCTCACACGCTCGGCTGGACAAGTTACTGGGCCGGAAATAGCGACGACACAGGTTATCTTGACCAGGTCACCTTCTCCGGCGTTTATCCCCCGCAGGTTAGCGGGCCGTCGGGCGGCGGAACGATTGCGGCGGGGTCAGATGTGGTTTTAACGGCGCAAGTCCTGGCCAACCCCCCGGCGACCATTGAATGGCTGCACAACGGCAACGTCATCACCAACGCCACCAATGCGACACTGGTCATCAACAATGCCCAGGTATCCGATAGCGGGAACTATCAACTGATAGCCAGCAATTCCCTGGGAACAGCGGATAGCGGGTTTGCCAATCTTACCATCTATCTTCCGACGGATTTGGAGGCTGTCTCGTTGAACGCCCCGTCCGTGATCGGCTCGCAACAGACGATCAGCCTGGTCTGGACCGCGACAAACACCGGCCCGGCGACGGCGGGCGGCTACTACGATATTGTTTATCTTGAAAGCAACGGCGTATTTGTCACGAGTTTTAGCCATTACAATAGCGGCCCGATACTACCCGCCACAGCTTATTCCATTACCGACACCTTTGTGTTTCCCGGAATTCCAGCGGGCAACTATACTCTCTCGCTGTTTGTGGATTACGGAACAAACGTTCCCGGCGACAGCGGCGTCAATGACACCCTAAGCGGTATTCCGCTGACCGTGCAAAATCCTGATTTGCAGCCGACAGCGCTTCAGGCGACGAACCTTGGACTTCAAAGCGAAGGAGTGCAATTTACCTATACTGTGGCCAACAACGGCCCGGGGCCGGCCAATATGGGTTATTTTTACAACTATTTCTATATTTCCACCAATCCGGTTTGGGACTCGACGGCGACACTTATCGGTTACATTCCGGCGGAGTTTACCTACACCTCGACGAATCTGAACGCCGGACAGCAGATCACTTACACGAATGTATTGACTCCGGCAGTGCTGCCGAGCGGGAATTACTATTATATCCTTGTCGTCAATGGCAGCCACCTTCTTTACGAATCGGACACGACGAACAATCAAATTTCCGTGCCGGTTCAGCTTACCGTGGCTGACTTGGTGCCGGAAAATCTGACGGCTCCCACCAACGTCAGCGGCCTGGAACCCGCCACCGTCACCTGGACGGACAAGAACATCGGCGACGCCGTGGCGGAAAGCCGTTACACAGGAGCACTGGAGCAATGGTACGATAGTCTTTACCTCTCGACGAACCAGGCGGTCAACGTTCTGAATTCCGTTGAAATTGGCAGTATCTATTATGACGCTTATTACGAGCCTACTTCATATTCCGTGGCCAACCCGGTGCAACCGGGTCAAAGCGTTACAAACACCCAAATGATCAACATTCCGGAGGTTGCGGCGGGCAACTACTACCTTGTTGTATGGGCAAACCAGAATAATCAAGTGGCGGAGTATGATCTGAGCAATGATTTTGAAGCGATTCCGATAACAGTCCTCCCCCAAGACATGGCAGTGGCTAGTTTCACGGTTCCGGCGGCGGCGGATTCCCGCGACACAATTCCCGTGATCTGGCAGGTCACCAATGACAGCTCGGGATCGATTTCCGGGTGGTGGACCGACAAGGTTTATATTTCGCCTGATCCCCAACTCGACAGCCAAGCGGTGTTGTTGGGCAGTTTTCTGGAGACGAACGAACTGGCGGCGAACACAAATTACGTCGCGAGCAACTCGGTGGCTTTGCCGGGGCTTTCGCCGGGCAATTATTACATGCTGCTGGAGGTCAATGCGCTAGGGAACATCATAGAAACGAACACGTCCAATAATTTTGTTTCCGTTCCCATCGCCATTGGGTCGCCGGACCTCGCGGCGCAGAGCCTGGTCGTGCCGACCAATCTATCGAGCCAGGAGCCTCTGTCGGTTGTTTATTCCGTGGGCAATATCTCCGGGGTCGAGGCGCTTCCTGGATGGCTGGATCAATTATTTCTCTCCAAAGACGGAATCCTGGAGACCAACAATATCCTGATGGGGACAAGCGCCGGCGCCGGACCGCTGGCGGTTGGCTCCAGCTATACCAATTTGTTTACGACCGCGGTTCCGGGCGTGCCGGCGGGCAATTATTACATTCTTCTCGATGCCGACGCCAACAGCTTCTTCGCGGAGCCGAATCTGGCGAACAACGTGGAGACGCAGGAAGTGCAGATATCGAATCCCGACCTGACTCCAACGAACTTTTCCTCGCCCGCCGTTGTTTCGATTACGCAACTCAACCAACAAATCGATCTCAATTGGAGCGTGGCGAATATTGGAGCGGGGACAGCCTACCCGTCCTGGACCGACTACATTTACCTTTCGCCGACGAACGTCCTGGACAGTAACGCGACGCTTGTGGACGGCGAAGAATACGAATCCGTTGTGGGGCCAAGCCAGAGTTACATCAACTTCAGAGATCTCACCTTGCCGAATGGAATTCTCGGCAATTTATTCCTGATTGTGGATGTAAATGGAGACCACAGCCTCTATGAGACGAATTACACCAATAATAACACCATTGCGCGTCCGATCCAGCTTGTGCTGCCCCCCACCCCGATACTTTCAGTCTTGAGTGTCGGAGCGCCGACCGACGCGTGGTCGGGCCAATCAATCACTGTTACATGGGTATTGACCAATGCCGGAACAGGTCCGGTGCAAGGAACGTTTTATGACCAGGTGTTTCTGGCCTCGGATGCATTCGGTGACAACCCGCAGTTTTTCGGGAGTTATCCGTTTACCGGGGAGATTCCCGCCGGAGGTTCTGTGACGCGGAACGCTTTGATCAACCTGCCAATCAACTTTAGCGGGACCTATTGGGCCGAAGTGCAAACGGATGTAAACCAGGATATTTTCCAATACATCTACCGGACCAACGAGACATTAGTCGCGGCGTCCCCGACAGTCATCCACCTGACACCCACCGCTCAATTAGAGGTGGCTTCGATCCAGGCGCCGACAAATCTTTTCTCGGGTGACCCGGCAAACGTTTCCTTTGTTGTGACCAATGTGGGAAGCGGGCCGACCAGCGCGTCCTATTGGTCGGACGCGGTGTTTATCTCCCAATTGACAAACTATAATATTCCTAATTTCTTCGAGTATCCAGGCGACTTCGGGGCGACGGGCGCGATTTTCCTGGGATCGGCCCAAAACTCCTCCTATCTCAACCCGGGCCAGGCTTACGAAAACAGCGTGGCCGTGACGATTCCCGAGGGCCTCGAGGGCACCTACTACTTCATTGTGCGGACTGACGACCAGGACCAGGTTTTTGAAACAAACCGAAGCGGCTCCATACTGGTCAGCGCGCCGGTTCAAATTGATTTGACGCCCCCGCCGGATTTGCAAATCACCTCGATCATCGCTCCCCACGAAGCGTTCTCAGGCCAACCCGTATCTCTCGAATGGTCCGCCACGAACGTGGGACTGGGCCAGACAATCGTGTCCACGTGGTATGATCAAGTTTTCCTTTCCACCAACAGTGTTTTGGACCCCAGCGCGGTCAGTTTGGGACAATTCATACATAGCGGCGCGCTCGATCCGAATGCCGGTTACACGGCGACCAACACCGTCTCGCTGCCGATCGGAATCAGCGGCAACTGGTATTTCATTGTGAAAGTCGATTCCCAGGGGGCAATCTATGAAGGCGCGTTCCAAAATCTCAACGTCACCAATCCCGGCTATTCGACGGCGGTTGCGCTGACGCCGCCACCCGATTTGGTGACAACGATTTTGCAATCGCCCTCCAACTCCCTCGCCAGCCACACGCTCGCGGTCACTTACAGCGTCTTTAATGAAGGCGCGACAGCGACGCCAAATATCCAATCGGCCTGGAATGACACGCTTTATATCTCAACCAACTCCGTCCTGGACTCGACCGCCATGACTATGACAATTGTGCAGCACAGCGGCGCGCTGCAACCCGGGGCGGGTTACACCAACGTGATCTCGACCGTCCTGCCCAATGGGTTGACGGGAACATATTACATCTATGTCAGGGCCGATTCGCAGAATCAGGTCTTCGAGCTAAATAAAACAAACAACCTCGCCCGGGCAGTTGTGCCCACGGTGGTTTCAGAGGTTCCCGCCGATCTGGCGGTGCTCTACTTGCAGGCGCCACCGTCCGGCATCACCGGCGGCTCTGTGCTGGTAAATTGGGCTGTGACCAATAGAGGCCCGGGAGACTCGGCTGTGACTTCATGGGTCGATCAATTGATACTGTCGCGGAATCCCGTTTTGGGATCGCCCAGCGACCAAATATTGCTCGACGTGAACCACACCGGACTACTCGGGGCGGGCCAGACTTATGCTGATACCAATGAGTCGGCGGGCATACCGATTACCGTGGCGCCGGGGCAGTATTACTTTTTCCTCGTAGCGGACGTGGGAAACAGCGTCTATGAAGGGACCAACGCAAACACCAAAACCTATGGCCCGGTGCCTTTTACGGTAACATCTGATTCCGCCGACCTGGACGTAACGACGGCCACCGCGCCCACCAGCGCTTACGCCGGTTCCACTATTCCGGTGTCGTTCACGATTAAAAATATCGGCAGTTTATCTCCCAACGCCAATTCGTGGGTGGATGGGATTTACCTGACGACCAATGGTCTCGTTGCCGATCCCACGACTGTAACTTTGGGATATGCCTATAATGTGAGCACGCTGCCGCCCGGGACCTTTTACACCAACACGGTGAATGTCCCGCTGCCGGCGAACGACCAGGGGCAATATTACGTCGTGGTGGTAGCCGACGCGGGCAACAACGTTTCGGAGCCGGGCCTAAAAGGCAATAACACCTATATTATCAGCCCGCCGATTAACATCACTTTGGGGCCGGTTCCGGACCTGGTGGTGACGAACCTGATTGTGCCGTCGGTGGCTTATGAAGGCCAGCCCTTCACGGCCACGTGGACCGTCCAAAACATCGGGCCGGTTGCGGCAAAGGGCGCCTGGCTCGACGCAGCCTACCTTTCTCTCGATCAGACCGTTGACTTCGGGGTCGATACTTACGTTGGGTCCGTCCCTAATGTGACCAATCTGGCGCCGGGAGCAAGCTACACCAACACGGCCAGCTTCGTCATCCCGCAGGGATATGCCGGCCCCTACTACGTGTCGATCACCGCCGATTTCGGGAAGAGCCTCAGTGAGCGGGAGGACGCGAGCAACACCACCTTTTCGGCGGAGGCGATGGAGGTGGAACTATTGCCGCCGGTCGATCTCATCACAGGCACGATCATCATTCCCACCAATGCTGATCTGGGCCAAAACATGACGGTCACTTATTCCGTCTTCAATACCGGCTCGAACGCCGCCATTGGCTCATGGGAAGACGCCATTTACATTTCGCCGACGACGAATTTCAGCATCAACGATCCATTGTTTGCGACGGTCCAACACACCGGCACCGTTCCTCCACAGACCGGTTATACCAATACGGTGACCGCTCCGGTCCCCGGCGTCCTGCCAGGGCAATATTACGTTATAGTCCACAGCGATATTCTCAACAGCATCCCCGAAACGGACGTGAGCAACACCATTGCCTCATCGCCCTCGACAGTCGATGCCACGATAGATCAACTCACTTTGGGAACCCCGGTTAACGGGGCGCTATCGGCGGGACAATCCGCTTACTACAGCTTTTATGCGACCAATGGACAGACGATTCTTATTCAATTGAATTCGGCTGATCCTTTGTCTGGAAACGAATTGTTCGTCAGCGAGGGCGCGATTCCCGGCCTGTCGCAATTCGACTATGCCGCGGACGATCCGTTTGTCGCCAGCCCGTATCTCTACATTCCTATTACCAATTCGGGGACATATTACCTCACAGTCTATGGACAATATGAGTCACTTCCGGAATCCTACACTCTTCTGGCGCAAGTGGTGCCATTTTCCGTCGGAACCGTTCAACCGACTTTCGGGGGTGACCAAGGCCCGACAACGTTTTTCGTGCAAGGCGCGTTGTTTGATTCGAAGACCTCCTTTGTGTTGATGAATCCCACAAACTCCATCACCAACACGAGTCTGATCCTGCAAGATTCGTCCGCGGCCTATGTAACGTTCGATCTCTCGGACCAGCCCGACGGCCTTTATAACTTGCTGGCCATCACCGGCGGGACCAATCAAGTGACCGCCAGCCTGAATGGCGCGGTCACCGTCGAACCGGGGATTGGCGCCGACGACGTTTATTCCATTGTCGGACCGGAAGCGGTTGGCGAGCCGGACTATAAAACTGTCATTCACCCCATGTCGATCGCCTACGGAAACGCCGGTGATTCCGACAGCGCCCCACCGCTGATCCTGGTGGACGGCGAAGAGGGCACGCTCATTGGAATGACACCCTACACCCTTGGGCCGCTGGAAGTGGAGCTGCTGGGACGCAATCAAGCCGAGCCGGTCACCATCCTGCGACCACAAAATGACGATACGGTCCAAATGTATTTCTTCGGTCCGAACCAGCATTCGCAAGCTCAGATTATTCTTCCGACGAGCATACGGCCGATGGCTCCCACGGACTGGCAGACCATCGAAGCTTCCGTGCGCCCCACAAATATCACCGATGCTTCATGGAACGCTTTCTGGGGCAACATCCAGCCGCGCATCGGATCGACCTGGGGCGATTACGTGCAATTCCTCGACAACATCGCGCTGCAATTCCCGCCGGATGAGGTCAGTGTCGCCGCGATGATCGGAGATCTCTACACCAATTCCCCGAACTTCCAGGCGTCCGAGACTGTTTCCGGGACTTTGCTGGGTGACGCCGACCAGGCGCCGCAAGCCGGTGTGACGGTCGGGTTTTATCAAGTGCAATCCAACGGCAGTTACGAGCTGCAAAACAGCGCCACTACCGACCAGAACGGCCAATACACCGTGCCATTGCTGCCGCCGGGACAATACACTTGTGCGGTTGACAGCAGCAACAGCCAGTTCGACATGAACCTTACGGGCAATGCCGACATGACCCCGCCGACATTCAATCTGACGAATGATCTGCCGAATCAGACGATCTATGTCTATCAACCGCCGCCTCTCAATTTGCCTACCAACGATCTCGCCCCGACGCTTATCACAGACAACCAAGGGGTTCTGCACAACTTCTGGTATCGCAACGATTACCTGTGGCATGCCTGGAGCAGCAATGGCACGTGGGTCGGGGCCGCGCCGATCACGACTAATTTTGCCACCGGCTTTGCCGTGGCGTCGTCGTCAAAACTCGTCAACGCGCAATCGCCGGGGTTGATCACGGTATGGGCGCAGGATGGAACCAACGGACAGGAGCTGTATTATTCCGTGAGCGAGACGGCTACCAATGGCGCGTATCAATGGTCTCAATCGATCATGCTGACCGATGACGCCGTTCAGAATTCAAGCCCGGCGGTCGTCGTTCGTCCCGATGGGCTGGTGGTCATTACTTATCTCAAGCGAGGCTACGGATTTACGGACGACTCCGATGTCTATTACTCGGTGGTCAACGTAACGTCGGGAAGTTTGCTTTGGAACGAGCCAAGCGGAGACGTTCAGCCAAAACTGGGCGGCGGTGGCACCACCGACTTTAGCACCTCCGCTGCGATCAATGTTGCCTATAGCAAGAGTTTCAACTGTTTTGGAAACGTTCTTAGCGCGGGCGCCAGTCTTGCCGGCAACGTCGGCGTTACCGGTTGCACTGGGAGTGGCGGCGTCACAGGCGGCATAAGCTTATCAGGGCAGAACGCGGATATCGCGCTTCAGGCCGCCGGCAGTGGTAATATAAATTACGTTTGGGATGTCGATCCGAATTATTGCGGTTGGGCATATAATTCGGACGCATCGACAGGCAACATCGGTTTTGGGATAAGCGGGACGGCGAAAAACGCGGCGTTTAAAATCCTTAAGGCATTCCCGCCCATCACTACATTTGTTACTATTCTCCAGGAAACCATCACAGACATGGGCAAGTGGATGGGCGTGGAATTTGAAAATAACCTGACGATCGGCGGCCAGTTGGGAGTGAATGCCTGCCACTGGAAGGATGCGCCGTTGACGACCTTCAGCCTCCCTTCAAAGTTTGCCAACACCACGTGCGACATGACGGCGAGTGTTGCCCTGGGAATCAAAGTTCCCGGCGCGGAAGCTTTGACGCAAAATAATGTTCCACCACCACAAAATCAAATTTTTACCGCTGGCGGCCCTTCGAGCAAGGTTGGGTTTACCGGATCCGCCACAGCCGATTTGAAATTTGAGTTGTACCCGAATTTCTTGCCGCTTAGTTTGACGTTTGGGGGCAATTTTGCGCTTAATTTTGGAGGTTGGGTATTCAATTATCCGATCATTATTCCGCCAATTACAATCAACGACCCAACCACTTCGCCGGAGCTTAGAATACAACCGCGTGATGATTTCCGGTCACTTCCCGGCTGGACGGTGACGTATGATCCCTCCTCCGCCACAGGCACAACGAATGTTTATGGAACAAACGCGGTGTTGAGCACCGTTGCCACCGACCTCTACAACGACGGCGCGCCCGCGCTTGCCGTTGATGGCGCGGGGGCGCCTTATCAGGTGTGGTATAAAGAGGGCAACCCTTACACCCAAATAGGCAGCCAGATTTACGTGGCCGACTACAACGGCTCGACTTGGAACGCGCCGGTGCTCATTCCGGGCAGCCTGGGATTCAATAGTTACGTAAGCGCGGCGACTGACAACGCCGGCAACCGGTTGGCCGTCTGGGTGCGCACCGACACATCGGGCCTCACCACCAATGCAACCGCCGCGCAACTCTATGCAACGAGAAACGGCGGTGATGTTTCGTTCTCCACCTTCGATGGCTCCTCTTGGAGCGCGCCACAAGTCGTTGCGGCCACGCCGGGACTGGACGCCGATCTGAAACTGAGCGCGATGGCGAATGGAAACATTCTTGCGGTTTGGACCTATACGGACACCAACTCTGTCCAACATCTCGTTTCATCTTCCTGGAACGGCGCGTCCTGGACGGCTTTGGATGAAATTACGTCCGGGAGCTTGAATACGCCGACCGCCCAGCAAATCGGCAACACGACCGTTGTTCTTTGGACCGCCCTGGAGGATACGAACGGCGACACGAGCCTTTACGAAAGCGACAACAGCGGCGGAGTCTGGAGCAAACCCGCGCCGTTCATCCCGGCGCTGCTGAATCCGGCTCCTGGGTCTCAGGTTCGGCTGGCGGCTGCGCCAAAGTCCGTCGCGCCAAAATTCTCATTCGATTTCGGGGTGAATCCGAATTGCTGCAAATGCGGAGGCAAATATACCCCGCCGGTCCCGCAGCCGCTTTGCCCGATTGCCACCGCCATCTACGACTACACCAACTGCGTTTGGAACTATACTTACAAGCCATGTGTCGTTCATCCGCGCGATCCGAACGACCTGATCGGGCCGGCCGGATATGGCCCGCAACAATGGGTCCCCGCCAGTTCGCCTTTGAACTACACCATTGAATTCGAGAACGATCCCACGCTCGCAAGCGCCCCAGCCCAGCAGGTCAATATTACCCTGCCGCTGGACCCGAATCTCGACCCGCAGTCGTTCCGCCTTGGCAGCTTTGGATTCGGCGGTCTTTATTTCACACCGCCTCCGAACAGCGCATTCTATCAAACCCAGATCGATCTTACGGCCTCGGAAGGATTTTACGTCGATGTCTTTGCCGGCGTGAATGTTTCGACCGGCCAGGCTTTCTGGACTTTCACCACGATCGATCCCAAGACGGGCAACCTCCCCGCCAATCCGCTGGTCGGCTTCCTGCCGCCTGACACCAACGCGCCCAACGGCGAAGGGTTTGTCGAATACTCCGTTTCAGCGACGAGCACGGATCCCACCGGAACTGTGGTGACCGCGCAGGCGTCGATAACCTTCAACGGCCAGCCGCCTCTCTCCACGGTGTCCGTCTTTAACACCATCGAGACGGGGCTGCCCTTGAGCGCCGTTCTGCCTCTTCCGGCCGAAACTGTTTCTTCCACCTTTGATGTAGCCTGGACGGGAACAAATGCGCCGGGCGGACTGGGCATTGCTTCTTACGACATTTATTTTTCAGAGAATGGCGCTCCTTACGCCCCCTGGCTGCAAGGCACCACACTGAATGAATCTGCCTTCACCGGCCAGCCTGGCAATTCCTACGCCTTTTACAGCATCGCGCACGACAGCGCGGGGAATGTTCAACCGACTCCGTCCGTGCCGGACGCCGTCACTTTCATTAGCACGAACCGCCCGCCGATATTCGCGGCGAATACCAACGTAATCGTGACACCCGACGGCACCGTTGCGGTCCCAATTCAAGCGACCGATCCGAACGGAAATCTGCTGACTTACAGCCTGGTGGGAGGTCCCTCGGGCGCGGCAATCTCCGAAGTCGGAACCAACGTTGTCTTCACATGGACTCCGACACGCGCCTACGCCGACACAACCAATGTGTTCGCCGTCGCGGCCACTGACAATGGTTTGCCTCCCCTCAGCGCGACGCAAACCGTCACGGTAATTGTGTTGGACTACCTGCAATTGTCCGTGGGATCAACGAATGTCGAGAGCGGACAATCGGCGAACGTTCCGATTACTTTGAGTTCCAGCGGCGGCGTGACCAACCTCAGCTTCACGTTGCAATTGCCCGAGAGCACGCTGTCCAATTTGAGTGTGCAGGCAATCGCACCGCAAATCTCCACCGCCACTCTTCTGGATCGGACGACAAATGTGCTGATCACTTTAAGCACCCTCCCGGCCCAAAGCCTGACCGGCACACAAGCCGTCTTGCAATTGAACTTCACCGCGAAGAATAGCCCGCCGTCGTTGTTTGTATCGTTGCTTCCCACCAACATTATCGGGTTCAAACTGCTGGGCGCCCCTTACACCAATTACATTTCACAGGCCGGCACGGTCGCGGTGGTGCAGAATCAACCGCTCCTCACCGGAACTATTTCCACGAACCAGACCCGCACTCTCGTGCTCTATGGAAAACTGGGAGCCACTTACCAATTGCAGTACAACACGAATCTCAACACGGCCAATTGGCAGCCTCTCTTGAATTACATGCAGTCAAACGGAGTAATAACCATCAACCTGGTCCCGACCAACGCAGTCGTGTTCTACCGTTTGCAGCAACAATGACCAGGAGCATCCTGACGCTCGTTCTGGCCTTCTTCGGATGGTCCATGACGGCGTCCGCGGCGGAGATGCGAGAGGTTGCCGGACTGCAACCTTTCGGCGGGTTGCCCCCGGATAATCAGATGCGTTTAACCATAGGTCTGCCCTTGCGGAACACTAATGTACTGGCCAGCCTCCTGGCCCGCATCTACAACCCGTCCGACCCTCTCTATCGCCATTTCCTTACCCCGCAACAATTCGCCGCCCGCTTCTCCCCCACCCGCGTCCAATACGAATCGGTGCTGGCTTTCGCGCGCCAAAACGGCTTCAAAATCGCCGATACTTCCTCGAACCGGATGTTGATCGATATCCGCGCCCGGGCATCCGACGTGGAGCGGACGTTCAACGTCCATCTCTTGCGGTATCGCCATCCAACGGAACCGCGTGAATTTTTCGCGCCGGACCGCTCGCCCGCCGTCCCATCGAATCTTCCAATAATTGACATCGACGGCCTCAGCAATTATCGCCTGCCCCATTCCCGAATTCGTCCCGCGCAAATGGCGGGTTCCAAAACCGGCTCGGCATCGGGCGGCGGTTATATCGGCGGCGATTTTCGCGCGGCCTACGCTCCCGGAGTTCCGTTGACCGGCGCCGGCCAATCCGTTGGGCTTGTTGAATTCGACGGTTTCTACACCAACGACATTCTCCGGTACGACCAGAATGCCGGCCAATCGCAAGTTCCGCTGCAAACCGTCCTGATCGACGGCTTCAGCGGCGTTCCCAGCAACACCACCAACAATGTTGAAGTATCCATCGATATCGAAGCCGCCGAAGCAATGGCCCCCGGGCTGTCAAACATTCTTGTTTACGAAGCCTCGCCCACCAATTCTCCCAACGACATATTGAATCGCATGGTCGAAGACAACGCCGCCGCCCAACTGAGTTGTTCGTGGGGATGGAGCGGCGGCCCCAGCGCCATCACCGATCAAATTTTCCGGCAAATGGCCGCGCAGGGCCAGAGTTTCTTTTGCGCTTCCGGTGACGATGACGCTTATCCTTTCGGTGCGGTCGATAATTCCTCCGCCAACAACGCGCCTTCGGACAGCCCATATTTGACAGTCGTTGGAGGAACCACCCTCACAACCGCCGGCCCGGGCGGATCGTGGCAATCCGAAACCGTCTGGAACTGGGGCGGTGGCGAAGGGAGCGGCGGAGGAATCAGCAGTTATTATCCAATCCCGTCCTGGCAACAGGGAATCAGCATGCAAAATAATGGCGGTTCGACCTCATGGCGCAACATTCCCGATGTCTCCTTGACCGCGGATAACATCTACGCCGTGTACAACAATGGCGCGTCAGGAACGGTTGGAGGGACAAGCTGCGCCACTGCCCTTTGGGCCGGTTTTATGGCGCTCGTCAATCAGCAAGCCGCCGCGCTGGGCCAGCCGCCGATCGGCTTCCTCAATCCGGCCATTTATCTAATTGGCGCGGGCGAAAATTTTTCCGCAAGTTTTCATGATATTGTCACCGGCAACAACTTCAGCGCGTCCAGTCCCACTTCATTCGCCGCCATGACCGGCTACGACCTCTGCGCCGGATGGGGGACTCCGGCCGGCTACAACCTCATCGCCGCACTCACCGCCCCAGCCGACCCCCTGCAAATTTTCCCCGCCAACGGTTTCACTTCCATCGGATTGGTGGGTGGTCCTTTCAGCGTGATGTCCCAGCAACTCACACTCACCAATTCTACCTCAAACACCCTCGCATGGTCGATTTCCTTCGACGTCTCCTGGCTGACAATTTCACCGTTCAGTGGCGATTTAACCTCCAACTCTTCCGCGACAATTACGGTCAGCGTAAACTCCGCCGCCAATAACCTTGCCGCGGGCGATTATATCGGCGCCGTCTGGATCACAAATCTTATCACTGGCAACGCCCAAAACCGTCAATTCCAGCTCAACGTGGAAAAAGCGCTGATACAGAACGGCGGATTCGAAACGGGCGGCTTCAACGGCTGGGTTTACACCGGCAATTCAACCTACGTTTCCGTCACCTTCAGCCAATCGTATGTCCATTCCGGCGTCTATGGCGCTGAACTCGGCCCATCCGGCGCGCTCGGCTATCTGTCTCAGAACATTCCCACAGTCGCTGGTCTGAGCTACCTCCTTTCCTTTTGGATGGTGACGCCGACGGCAAGCTCCAACGAATTCAACGTCTCCTGGGACGGCGCGCTTATTTGCGATCTGACAAACGTGACGGCCGCCTCCTGGACAAACTTTCAATTCATCGTTTCCGCCGCGACGACCAATTCCACCCTGCAATTCGGACTGCGTGACGACCTCGCCTATTTCGGGCTGGACGACATCAGCCTTTCCCCGTTCATCCCCCCGACTCTGCAATTTTCTCCTGCAAGCAGCGCCTCATCACAGTTCTCGTGGAATGCCGTCAGTAACGTCACCTACCAAATCCAATTCACGACCAACCTGGCCGCGCCAAACTGGCAAAATCTGACTTCCATGACGTCACCGACGAACTGTGTCATGACATTCACAAACGTCCCCTCGCAATTCGCGGAAGAATTTTATCGAATTCTGGTAATTCCCTGACCGCCCTCCTCCGCGTGGATTTTTCTTGCGGGCGCGCCATTGTTGCGCCAACGATGGCTCTGGCCCCAAACCAACGAAGGTCTAACTATGTCAACAAATACGAAAAAACTCTCGGGCAAAGTGGCGCTGGTCACCGGCGCATCCAAAGGCATTGGCGCTGCCATCGCCCAACATCTGGCCGCGGAGGGCGCATCGGTGGCCGTCAATTATTCATCGACTCCGCAAGGCGCTGATCGCGTGGTCTCGGAAGTCACCGCCGCCGGCGGCAAGGCTGTCGCCATAAAGGCGAACATGTCTCAAAAGGCGGAAATCGAACGAATGTTCGCCGAAACCAAAAAAACATTCGGCTCGCTCGACATCTTGATCAATAACGCCGGAATCTACGACGGCCAGGCGATCGGCGAGATCACCGAGGAAAATTTTCACCGCCATTTTAACCTCAATGTCCTTGGCCTTATTCTCGCCACCCAGGAAGCGCTCAAATACTTCGGGCCGGAAGGCGGCTCCATTGTCAACACGAGTTCGGTCGTCAGCACGTTGTCGCCGCCGGGACTCGCGGTTTACAACGCCACCAAGGCGGCGGTGGATTCCATCACCCGCACTTTTGCCAAGGAACTCGGGTCCCGCAAAATCCGCGTCAATTCGATCAACCCGGGTCCTGTCGAAACAGAAGGGACGCACGCGGCGGGGCTGGTTGGCGACAAATTCGCTTCCTTCGCCGCGATGACTCCGTTGGGTCGCGTCGGCCAGCCGGACGACATTGCGCGGGCGGTTGTTTTTCTCGCTTCGCCGGACGCCGGCTGGATTACCGGAGAATCGATTTATGCCGCGGGCGGATTGAGGTAAAAGCTTCCCATGACTGACACGCGTCAGTTTCTCATCAAACACGGCGCGCCTGTTTTGTTTGGCGCCGTTTTTGTGGAACAAATCGGACTGCCGATTCCGGCCCTGCCGTGGATGCTGGCGGTCGGCGCTCTCGCCGCCACCGGAGGTTTCAATTCCGCCGTTGCCATCAGCGTCACCATGGCCGCATGCGTTTTGGCGGACAGCATTTGGTTTTACCTCGGCCGATTTCGCGGCAACCAGGTGTTGAACCTGCTCTGCCGCATTTCATTGGAGCCGGACTCGTGCGTGCGCCGAACCCAGAATGCGTTCACCCGCTGGGGCTGGCGCGGAATTGTCGTCGCCAAATTCGTGCCTGGCTTGAGCACCATGGCGCCCCCCATCGCGGGCATGTCCCGCATGAACGCGGGCAGGTTTATTCTTATTGACTGCCTCGGCTCGATGCTTTACGCCGGTTGCTTTATTTACGCCGGCTATTTCTTCAGCGCCCAAATAAACCAAATCGAAGGCGCGTTCGCCCACATTGGCGGAAGCGCCCTATGCCTCATCCTCGGCATAATCGCCGCTTACATCGCTTACAAGTATTTGCAGCGCAAACGCCTGCTCGATCAGTTGCGCATGTCCCGAATCACCGTAGCCGATCTCCGCCAAATGCAGGACGCCGGCGAAACCCCGGTCATTCTGGACCTGCGATCCGTCGCGGAATTGGACAACGACCCGGTGCTCATCCAAGGCGCGATTCACCTCACGATGGACGACGTCAAGGAACGCCGTTACAAAATTCCGGCGGGCAGCGACGTTATCGTTTACTGTTCCTGTCCAAACGAAGTCACCAGCGCCCGCGTCGCGCTTCTGCTTCGCCGCCAGGGTTTTACGCGCGTTCGGCCCCTGCTCGGCGGACTTGACGCCTGGCGGGACCAAAAGTATCCCCTGATCAAACGAACTCCCACACCCTTAGATGCCCCCCAATGATACAACGAACCTCCCTGTTCATTGGGATTTCGTAACCCGTCCCGGCGGCGCGGCGGCGTTGGTTCTGAGAGGAGAGCTTGACGCCGCCACTACGCCGGCGGCATGGAACGCCCTGGAGCAGGAGTTGCGCGGCAAGAAATTTTCCGAGTTGGAAATAGACGCAAGCCAGCTTACTGACTGCGACAGCGCCGGCCTGGCTCTTCTTTATTGTCTGAGCGTCGATGCCTTGGCCGGCGTCACGGTTCGCGTGACCGGCCTCGGCCCGGAACTGCAACATCTTTTCCGCAGCTTTTCGAAACAGGATTACGATGCCCTCCAGGCGCATGACCCTGTCCGTCCTTCCTTTGTGGAAGATGTTGGCGCCGCGACATCGACGTGGCTGCGGGATTTGCGGCAGCAGGTGGAATTCATCGGAGAAGTCGCGGCGGATGTCCTTGCGAGCATTTTTCGCCCGCGCCGCATGCGTTGGAGGGAAGTGTTCCGTGTTTTTGAAACGGCCGGTGTGAACGCCCTCCCAATCGTTTCGCTGCTGACGTTCCTTGTCGGAATGGTCATTGCCTTTGAAGCGGCGCAGCCGCTGGCCCAACTTGGCGCGCAAGTCTTCGTGGCCAACCTCCTTGGATTGACCATGACACGCGAACTCGGCCCGGTCATGGCTGCCATCATGCTTGCGGGCCGCTCCGGGTCCGCCTTCGCCGCCGAATTGGGAACAATGAAAGTCAACGAAGAGTTGAACGCTCTTCAAACGATGGGCCTCTCGCCCGTTCAATTTCTGATCGTCCAACGCGTCGTGGCCGGGCTATTGTTGACGCCGGTTTTGACCATTTACGCCATGTATGCCGGCCTGCTGGGTGGAATTCCCGTGCTTTTGGGACTTGGATTTCCGTTGCGAATGGTATTGCGTCAGGTTCAATCCGGCCTCCACTTCGGCGACCTTGCCGAAGGTCTTTCCAAGAGCATCGTCTTTGGCGGCATTGTCGCTTCGGTCAGTTGTCTGCGCGGCCTGCAAACGGGTGAGGGTCCGCGCGCTGTTGGAGAATCGACCACCCGCTCGGTCGTCAGCAGCATTCTGCTCATCATCCTCGCCGACGCGCTGTTTGCCGCCATTACTTACACCCTCAGAAAATGAGCGACCTTTCCTCAAACCTTATCGTGGCCCGCGACCTGACGATCGGTTATGGCGAGAAGGCCGTTCTTGAGCACGTCAATTTCGAGGTTCGCCGCGGCGAGGTATTTGGCATTTTGGGCGCTTCCGGTTCTGGCAAGAGCACGTTGCTCAAACATTTGATCGGCCTCTATCAACCCATTAGCGGCGAAGTCCTGATCTCCGGGGAAAATCTCGTCAATGCCGAAGGAGACGACCGGTTGCGCATCCTGCGCAAGTTCGGTGTGCTTTACCAGGGAGGCGCCCTATTCGGCTCGTTGACAACCGTCGAGAACGTCCGCCTGCCGCTGGATGAATTCACCCAACTCTCCGAGACGGCCAAGGATTTTATCGCGCTTTCAAAACTTCGTTTGGTCGGCCTCGCCGCGGCGGCCACAAAACTCCCGGCCGATTTGAGCGGCGGAATGCAGAAGCGGGCGGGCATCGCCCGCGCCATCGTGATGGACCCGTGCATCCTGTTTCTTGATGAGCCGTCGGCCGGCCTCGATCCAATCACCTCCGCGGAGCTTGATGCGCTGATTCGAGAATTGGCTCGCGGGCTGGGCATGACCTTTGTCATTGTCACTCACGAGTTGGCCAGCATTTTTTCCGTGGCTGACCGAGTCATTATGCTTGATCCAAACACCAAAAGTATTGTGGCCGAAGGCGCGCCATCCGAATTGCGCGATCATGCCTCTCAACTCTGGGTGCGCCAATTCCTGAACCGGAGGGTCGAATGAGCACGAAGACTCACAATTTCAGGATTGGCTTGTTTGTCCTGGCGGGCGCGGCCCTTTTCATTGGCGCGCTTTTCGCCATGGGCATCAGGGGCTATTTCGGCAGCAAAGATGTTTTCGAAACGTACGTCCCCGGAAGGGTCGAAAACCTCTCCGTTGGCGCGCTCGTCAAACTTCGCGGAGTGACCATCGGAAAAGTAAGCTCGATAGATTTTGTGGGATCGGAGTATCCGCAATACAAAGAGCAATCCGTCATCGTCTCCTTCGAAGTCCCAAAAACTTTCCAGTGGTTCGGAGAAACCAACATACAAGCCATGCTCGACACAGAGATCGCCCACGGCCTCCGCGCGCGCATTCAGGGCCAGGGTTTCCTCGGCGCCAACATCGTTTCTTTGGAATATGTGGACCCTGCCATGTATCCGGTTGAACCAGTCCCCTGGACTCCAAAGCATTATTACATCCCGTCCGCCCCCAGCCAGTTCAACCGCGTTATCACATCTCTGGAAAAAAGCCTCCGCCATGTTGAGAACTTGGACCTGGCCGGTTTGCTCGACCGGCTGCAAAAGCTTGCCGATATCGCGGACCGCCTGGTCGGCAATCTCGACAAAGTCAATTTCAACCAACTCGGCACCAATGCCAATGCCCTCGTCGTGGACCTTCGCGATACCAACCGCGGACTTCAGCGCACCCTCGCCCGGGCGCAAGGCGCAATCAAAGACGCCCAGGGCGCCATCAACGGCGCTGATATTCCTGGCATTGGCCGCGACACAAAACTGCTCGAAGCCAGGCTCTCCACCGCCGTCGCGGAATTGAGGCGCGTTCTCGCCAACGTCGATACCGGTGATCTAAACGGCTCGCTCGCCAACGTCCGCAGCGCCACAGATGAACTGATTGTACTGCTTCACGATTTGGAGCGACAGCCCTCCTCCGTCATTTTCAGCAAGCCGCCCAAACCCGTGAAAGAATTGGACATCCCGCCTCAAAAATGAACCCGATGCGAATTTTCTCTTCCTTCCTCGTTCCACTGGCCGCCGTGGTGTTCTTCGGTTGCGGTTCCAACCCGGTCTGGCAACGCCAGAGGTTTGGTTTTGCCATTCCGAGCGACCCGCAGTCATCCCTTTCCAACACCAACATCACCTCCTTGGAACATCTGACGGTTTTGCCGCAATTTGACAGCCGCTCTTTCACTTACCGCACGGCGGAAGACACCTACGAGCACGATCCCTACGCCTCCTTCATGGTCTCGCCCGATCGCGCCCTGGCGCAGGCAATTCGCGCCAGATTGCGCAACAGCGGCGGTTTTGGCCGCGTTCTCGAACAAGGCAGCGGAATGACTTCCTCCGTCGTCGTCGAGGCTTCTGTCAGCGAGTTGGACGGCGATTTCCGCGATCCTTCCCATCCGCTTGCGGCCATGACAATCCACTTTATAGTTTATCAACTGGGGCTGGACGGACCCGGCCGTGTGTTGTTGGATAAGGTTTGCACGTGCCGCACCCCCCTGGCCCGGCGAACCCCAGCCGCGGTGATCGCGGCCTGGGATGCGGACCTGAGTAAAATCATGGACGAACTTAATTCCGACTATGCCAAAGCCAATCTTAATGACCGTTGACGACGACCCCGAGGTCCTCCGCGCCGTCGAACGCGATTTACGCCGTCAATATGGCAACCGTTACCGCGTCATGGCCGCCGATTCCGGGGCGGCTGGCCTCAAGGCGGTCCAACAACTCAAGCTTCGCAACGATCCGATTGCTCTTTTCCTGGTTGACCAGCGGATGCCCCACATGTCCGGCGTCGAATTCCTTGAACAGGCCCTCGAACTCTATCCCAAGGCCAAACGCGCCTTGCTGACCGCTTATGCCGATACAGATGCCGCCATTCGCGCCATCAACACTGTCAAGATTGACCACTACCTGATGAAGCCGTGGGACCCGCCCGAAGAACGCCTTTATGGCGTGGTCGATGATTTGCTCGATGATTGGCAGGCCGATTACTGTCCGCCATTCGAAGGCGTTCGCGTCGTTGCTCATCAATGGTCTCCCGCCGGGATGGAAATCCGGGATTTTCTCGGCCGCAATTTCATCCCTTACCAATGGCTCAATATTGAAACCGACGAAACCGCCAAGCAATTGGTCGCCACCAGCAAAACGGAAGTTTCCTGCCTGCCGCTTGTCGTGTTCGCCGACGGAACTTACATTCCCAAGCCGACCGTCCCCGCCGTCGCCGCGAAATTGAATTTGAAGACAAAGGCGGACCTGCCCTTTTACGATTTGATCGTCATCGGCGCCGGTCCCGCGGGTTTGGCCGCCTCCGTTTACGGCGCGGCGGACGGATTGCGCACGCTCTTGATCGAACGCGAGGCTCCCGGCGGCCAGGCGGGACGCAGTTCGCGCATCGAGAATTATCTCGGCTTTCCCACTGGTTTGAGCGGCGGTGATCTTGCCCGTCGCGCTGTCGCGCAGGCCCGCCGTTTTGGCGCCGAAATCCTTACACCCCAGGAAGTTGCGGGTGTCAGGGCCGAAGGGCCGTCCCGCGTTGTTCGTTTGGCCGATGGAAATGAAATTGCCGGACGCGCCGTGCTCGTCGCCAGCGGAATCTCCTATCGCAAATTGGAAATTCCCGGCGCGGACAAACTCATAGGCGCGGGAGTCTATTATTACGCCCCGATGAGTGACGCCATTTCCAATCGCGACGGCGAAATTTACATCATTGGCGGGGCCAATTCCGCCGGCCAGGCCGCCATGTACTTTTCCAAATTTGCGCGGCGGGTCACGATGGTTGTCCGGGGCGACGCCCTTTCGACCACCATGTCCCAGTATCTCGAGGACCAGATCGCAGCAACGAAAAACATCACCGTCCTTGTCAATAGCAACATCATCGAAGTCTCCGGCGGGGGCCATTGCGAAACAGTGACCCTGCGCAACAGCAAGACCGGCGAACAAAACACCGTGCCGGCCACCGCCGTGCTCATTTACGCCGGCGCCCTGCCCCGCACCGAATGGCTCGCAGGCGTGGTCGAGCGCGATGAGTTGGGCTACGTCATCTCCGGCCAGCACCTCGCGCAAACCGATGGCCGCCGCCCCAAAGGATGGACGGCCGACAGGGATCCATTCTATCTTGAGACAAGCGTGCCGGGAATTTTCGTGGCGGGAGATGTTCGCCATCGCTCCGCCAAAGGCGTTACTTCCGGCGTCGGCGAAGGCGCGATGGCTGTCAAACTAATTCACGAATACCTTGCCACACTGTGACTAATGCCATGGACGCCGAAGACTTTCAACTTGTCCGAAAAATGCCCATGTTCGCCGGGCTTTCCGACGAGCAGCTCGATTGTATCGCGCCGGGAGAAATCATCGACCTTCCCGCTGGAGCGGTTCTGTTTACGGAAGGAAACGCGCCCGAATTCTTTTACATGATCCTTTCCGGCGAGGTCCAATTCTGGCGCTCCTATGATCGCCAGGATGTCCTGATGGCGGTGGGGAAGGCGGGCACCTTCAGCGGTGAAATGGCCATCCTGCTGGAAACGCCCCAGATGGCAACAGCCCGCGGGTTCAAACCAGCGCAAATTTTCCGCCTTAGCGCCGATGGATTCTGGCAAATGCTCAGTCATTGTCCATCCGTCGCCCGCGAAGTTCTGCGCACCGCCGCCGCGCGGTTTCGCAATCTCGAAGGCTTCGCCTCCCAGCGCGAGAAACTGGTTTCCCTCGGAACGATGGCCGCCGGATTGGCCCATGAACTGAACAATCCCGCCTCCGCCGCCCTCCGCGCCGCCTCCTATTTGCAAACGGCCACCGACAGCGTGCAATCCCTCCTCTGTGAATTGGGCCATCAATTGGCTGAAGGTGATTGGGACCATCTTATGTCGGCGACTGAAGACGCTGGCGCAAAGCTCAAGAACTCGGTTCCTTTGGACTCGATCACTCGCAGTGACCGCGAGGAGGTTCTGGCTTCATGGCTCGATCTTCATCAAATTCCCGATGCGTGGAAGATCACAGGCACCCTCGCGGACGCCGGAGTGGACGTTCCCTGGTTGGAAGAGTTTATCAAAAATCTCCCCCCGGAAAGCCACGCCGACGCCATCCAATGGATTGAGGCCCGGCTCCATCTGAAAATTCTGCTCAAGCAGGTGGAAACCAGCACGTCTCGCGTTTCCGAACTGGTCAAAGCCGTGAAGTCCTACACCCACATGGATCAAACTCCCATGCAGGAAATCGACATTCACGAAGGCATCGAAAGCACCCTCACGATGCTCAGCCACAAACTGAAAGGAATTACGGTGAAGCGGGAGTTCGACCGGACGCTGCCTCACATCGCCGCCTACACGGGCGAGCTTAACCAGGTATGGACCAATCTAATTGACAACGCCATCGATGCCGTGGATGGCTCAGGCAAAATCTGCATCGGAACATTCCGCGAAGGCGATCATGTCATGGTGGAGATCGTGGATAACGGCGTCGGGATTCCAGATAAAATCCAGCCTCACATCTTCGAGCCATTTTTCACCACCAAACCCGTAGGATCAGGAACCGGCCTGGGCCTCGTCATTAGCAATCGCATCATCGCCGACCGCCATGGGGGTGAAATCGAATTCCAATCCAAGCCCGGGGAAACCCGTTTCAAAGTCCGCCTGCCCATCCGCCGGGGACAATTTTCCAGCGTCTAATGTCAAGGTTTGTCTTTCTGGCGTGCGTTCTGGTTGGAATCGCAAATTCCGCCGCCGGCGGCCGCTCCTTCGTCCATCCCGGATTGCTCCAAAACCGGAAGGAATTGGACTTCATGCGGCAAAAAGTTCTGGCGAAAGAGGAACCGTGGAAAACCGCGTGGGACCACTTGCTCGCCGCGCCTTATTCCTCCCTGGATTTCCAGCCCAAACCTGTCGCCCACGTCGTTCGCGGTTCCTTTGGAAAAAACAGCGTCGGCGACCGCCAATTGATGGACAGCGCCGACGCCGCGTACAGCCAAGCCCTCCAGTGGTTTGTCACGCGCGATCCCGTCCACGCGCGAAAGGCCGCGCAAATAATCGACGCCTGGTCTGGAACTCTTTGGGATTTTCAAGATAACGACGCCAAACTGCTCGCCGGCTGGACCGGCCATACCTTTTGCAACGCGGCTGAAATCCTTCGCTACACCGGAGCAGATTGGAACGAGCAAGGCATCGCGCAGTTCAGGCGGATGTTGTTGACTGTATATTATCCATTGATCCGGACTTTTTTCCCGGAGGCCAATGGCAATTGGGACGCCGCCATCATGGACACCATGCTCTGCATCGGCGTTGAATGCGATGACCCGGAGATTTTTCAGCGGGCGGTCGATCATTTTGAGCGCGGCCCCGGCAACGGCGGAATCGCCAAATACGTTTACCCCAACGGCCAATGCCAGGAGAGCACCCGCGACCAGGGCCACACCCAACTCGGCCTCGGCGAACTGTTGCAAGCCTGCCAGGTCGCCGCAAATCAAAACGTAGATTTGTACGGCGCTGTCGATAACCGGCTTGCGCTGGGCATTGAATTTACCGCCCGGTATATGGAAGGCGAAAGCGTTCCATCTTACGGCCCGCTCTCCACACAGTCGCGTGGCAAATTCAGCGATATTTATGAAGCCGCGTGGCAGCATTATCATTTCGACCGCGGAATGGACCTCCCCGCCGTGGCTCGCGCCATCGAGAAAACACGAGCCACACATTCATGGGCCGCGCTGACTATGTTCCGTGGCGAACCGCTTTCTTCCCGCGAAAAAACCGCCGCTCCGCTCCCCAGCACGGTCGCCGAAGCCGCAGGCGCATTGAACGAACCGTCCGCGACCGCTCCAACAAATGCGGCAACCGTTAATCCAGGTGAATCCATTCAAGCCGCGCTGGATGCCGCCAGTCCCGGAAGCTGGATTGTCCTCGCGGCTGGCACTCACCGAATCACGGTTCCACTGCGCATCCCTTCCGGTGTGACCCTGGCCGGACGAGGAAACCAAACAATCGTGTTTTTCGAACCATCGCAGCCCGGTTCTTCAAACCGCGCCGTCATTATCAATGCGAGCAACGACATTCACGACGTAACGCTGCGGGATTTTGTGGTCGATGCCGGCGTCGCCCCTGCGCCAGCCACCCCGGAAGCTTCCGCCCGCCCCTTCCATCACGACCCAAACAGTTCCCGCCGACAGCGCTCCAGCCCGCTGACCCTCAACCGCGCCGGCATCATTTTCGCCGCCGCGAAAGAGGGACAAATACGAGGATTGCGTTTCGAACATTTGAGCGTAACCGACTGCACCCACGACGGCCTCGAGATTTCCGGCGCCGCGCATGTCGTCATCGAGGCGTGCAATATGAGCGGTAATGGCGGGAGCGTTCCACCCGGCCCCGGCTTGGAACACGACCTTGTCATCGACCATACCGACGGAGCCGAAGTCCGCGACAGCCGGCTGGACGATTCGCTTAAAGGTACTGGTTTGCGCGTCAGCTTCAGCCAAAATGTTCTCGTCCTCGATAACGAATTGGCCCGCAACGCCCTCGACGGCCTCGATGTCACCGAAAGCCAGGGAATTCAAGCCCGCGGCAATTTCGTCGAAGCCAACGACCGAAACGGAATTTTGTTCGGAATGGAAGCCGAGGGCTGCCGGGACATTGAGGTTACAAGCAATCTCTGCCGCAACAACGGCCTTGCCGGCGTTCGTGTAGACGGCGCATCTTCGGCCGAACTCCGCGCCAATTCCACAACCGATAACGGAGCAAAAAACCAAACAGAAATTGTGCGCTCGCGGCATACGAATTAAAATAAAATTTGACATGAGTCTATCTGTGTGTTAATTGACTGATACACTTTTAAATTATCGTGCAAATTCACATCGTATCCAGCGACGGCGTTCCGATCTACATTCAGATCGTCAATCAGGTCAAACAACTCGTTGCTTCCAGGCGACTGGCGCCCGGCGAGGAACTTCCTCCCATTCGCGTTTTGGCTGAGAAGCTCGTCGTCAATCCCAACACCGTCGCCCGCGCCTATCTCGAATTGGAGCGAGCCGGAATCGTCATCAAACGCCACGGCTCCGGAACATACGTTTCCGAAGCTCCTCCGTCGTTCTCCCGCCGCGAAAAATTCAGGGCTTTGGCGCAACGCGCCGATTCGCTGCTGGTCGAGGCCGAGCACCTGAACGTTGGTCTCGAAGAAGTGATTGCTCTCCTGCATGAGCGGCACGAAACAATCCTTACCCCATCTCAAAAATGAACTTCCCGTCGCCATCATCCGCCGGGGCCGTGGTTGCCATCACGGACTTGTCCCGCCGCTTTGGTTCCAAAACCGTCCTCGATAACGTGTCGCTCTACGTTCCCAAAGGGGGCGTCTTTGGACTCGTAGGCGAGAATGGGGCGGGCAAAACCACTCTGATCAAACATATCCTCGGACTGCTCACGGCCGAGACCGGCGCCGTCCGGGTTTTTGGATTGAATCCCGTAGCCGAACCAGTCTCGGTGCTGGGCCGGATCGGTTACCTCTCCGAGCAACCGGACCTGCCCGGTTGGATGAAAGTCGATGAATTGTTGCGTTACACCAGGGCGTTCTATCCAAATTGGGACGCAGCCTACGCCGAACAATTAAGAGTTCAATTCGGTTTGAATCCGACCCAGCGTCTCAACACTCTTTCCAAAGGCCAGACGGCGAAAGCCGGTTTGTTAGTGGCCCAGGCACATCGCCCCGAACTATTGCTTTTGGACGAACCAAGTTCCGGTTTGGACCCGCTGGTCCGCCGCGACATCCTGGAAGCGGTGATCCGCACGGTCGCCGACGAAGGCCGCACCGTTTTCTTTTCCTCCCACTTACTCGAAGAAATTGAGCGTGTCTCCGACCATGTCGCCATGGTGCATCGCGGCAAAATCGCTTTTTGCGGTTCGCTCGATGATATTAAAGCGCATCACCGCCGCTTCGTTCTCCATTTTGAAACCTCCCAGGAAAAACCGCCGGCAATCATCGGCGCCGTCAGTGTGAGCGGGATCGCGAAAGAATGGACCGTCCTGTGCAACGGCGCGCGAAACGAGTTGCCCGCCATCGCCACCCAACTTGGCGCCCGGGTCGTTGACGAACGCGCGCCGTCGTTCAGCGAAATCTTCGTCGCCCACGCCGCCGCCAATTCATGAACTGACTATGCGTTCTCCAACAGCAGCGATGGCCTGGTCAATATGGCGGCGCGGACAGCGCTCGGCCTGTATTGTTCTGGCGTGTCTGGCTGCGTCAGCGCTCCTGAATTCCACTTCCTTTGGAAAACTGCCCGCCGCTGAACCCGTGTTTGGAATTCTAATGACGCTGTCGTTTCTGCTTTTGATGGGGATTTTTAATTACAGCGAATTTAACGCGACCAAAGAGTGGAATGGCTTTCCCTACCGTCTTTTCGTTCTTCCCGTGCGGACATGGCAACTCGTCTCGCTTCCCATCGTGCTTTGCGTGGCAGCCGTGGAGTTGGTGTATTTCACATGGATTAAAATCGTCTGGACCCACCTGCAAGTTCACATGCCGGAATGGTTTGCCATTGTGCTGGGCGCCTACGCTGTTTTTTACCAAACGACACTTTGGGCTCTCGCCGGATTCCGCACCGCGCGCGTTGTCGCTCTCGGTGTGGGTGGGGTGAGCAGTGTTGCGGTTGCCTGCCTCCCCATTTACGGCAGCATTGCTCCTTCCCCGTGGTTTTCGGAAAAGCGTCTCATTCCTTTCATGGTCGCAATGGCCGCGATTGCGTTCCTCACCTCGTGGGCTGTCGTGGCCCGGCAAAGACATGGCGGAGGGCGACGGCAAAACTGGATTGCAATGCTCACCGATAAAATAGTTGACGCGTTGCCGCGCCGTTCCAAAGAGTTCCCGTCGCCCGCGGCGGCACAACTCTGGTTCGAATGGCGGCGCACCGGTTGGTTGCTTCCTGTTTGCACTCTCTGTGTATTGGCATTTGTTGTGTTTCCCCTCACATGGCGGTTTCGGGGCGATGCCGAGTTCATTCTGGCCAGAATTCTCGTCGTGCCCATCATTCTCGCCTTCGCCATTGGAAAAGGTTTTATCAAACCCGAATTCTGGTCCACGAAGCTTTCCCTTCCTGCGTTTATCGCGGCGCGGCCGCTGTCAACATGGCAATTTGTCATCACCAAAATGAAAGTGGCGGCCGTAAGCGTTGCCATATCCTGGATTCTGGTGCTGGGTTTCATCGCGCTTTGGCTTCCGTTGTGGGCGGACGCATATGATTTGAGGCAGAAATTCTATTTTTTTTGCTTGATATATCCCCATTCGTGGCTGATAATTCTCCTACTGTTTCTGGCGAGCCTGGCAGTCGTCACCTGGAGATGTATGGTAAGCGGGCTGTGGATTGGCCTGCGCGGAAAAAGCCTCTATTACTTCGGCTCCTCGGCGCTCCAAGTTGTTCTCCCCGTCGTCCTTTTGATCGTCGCCGGCGTCTGGTCGGACAAGATCGATTCAATTATCCGCAATCATACGTCTCTAATAATCTCTCTCGTCGGCTGGCTTCTCGCCCTCGCTGTCGTTCTCAAGTTTTCGCTTGCGGCTTTTGCCTGGAGCTGGATCGCGCCGCGCAGAAATTGGCAATACGCTGTCATCTGGTCCACCGTGACCGCTTGTTTCGTCCTGCTGGGCTTTCTATCCGCTTCCGAGTTAACCGATACATTTCGCCTGGAACACCTTATCATCCTCCTCGCCCTTCTGCTGTTTCCACTTGCGAGGCCGGCCCTGGCGCCCGCATTTCTGGCGGCCAACCGTCACGCCTCCTCAATCTCATTCCAACGCCCGCGCACCGCATGGGTCGCATTTGCCCTCGTGATCGCTGGAACCGCCGCTCTCCTTGCGATGGACTTCGGACGTTTGCGTTTCAGCTATGCGGATGCGGGCGGTCATAAAGTGCGGATGCTGATTTCAGGTCATGGAACTCCCGCCGTCGTATTCGAAACAGGCGCAACAGGATCGGGCGGCGCACCCCTGGAAATGTGGTCGAAAGTTCAATCGCAAGTAAGTCACTTCACCACCGCCGTGTCCTACGACCGCGCGGGAGTCGGACTCTCAGCAGAGGGACCGAAACCGCGAGACGCGCGGCAAATCGCCCGCGAATTGCACACCGCCCTTGCCAGCGCCCGCATTCCGCCTCCCTACATTCTGGTTGGACACTCATTCGGCGGCCCTTTTATCCGGGTTTTCGCCGGCATGTATCCCACCGAAGTTTGCGGCATGGTGCTGGTCGATCCAACTCAGGAAGAATTCGTCAAATGGGACGACCTTCAGAATCACGGCCACGACGGCATCCCGGACGACGCTTGGGATCTCATCCAGGCGGGACTTTCCGAAGCCCACGAAAGTCGGATTCCTCCGGGAATTCCTGTTACACTTATCACGGCAATGGGTCCTCGCGTGTTTCCCTCTTTCGTCACCGAAAAAAAGCGCCAGAAATTCAGGTCCACTCAGCGAATGTGGTTAAAATTCCATCAAGACTGGCTGGCAAAAGTGCCCGACGCCCGGCACATCGTCACAGAAGATAGTTGGCACGATGTTCCCTTCTTCGAACCTGAGTTGGTCACCAAATCCATTCAACGAACATTGTCTTCAGTTCCGCCTCGATAAGTTCATCGGGCTTGGGTTACGGTGGGAGATATGATAAAGAACACGGAAATCCGGTTTATTCTGTTCCTTCTCACCAGTTCCTCCCTTGCCGCATCCCCGTTCTTTCCGGTGATGCCGTGGAATTCCGTTCCAAACGATCCGGCTGTCATCAATAAAATAAAGGAATGCGGCTTCACCGTCGCCGGGTTCGTCTCCCCGGAAACCCTCAAAACCTGCCGCAAAGCCGGGATCAAAGCCATCGTATCCGACCCGCGCATCAGCGATTACGATTGGACCCATCTCGATGAAAAAACGGCCCGCGCGAAAGCTCTCCCCGCGATCAACGCCGTTCGCAAAAACCCCGCGCTCTACGGCTACTTCCTGCGCGATGAACCCGGAGCCGATTGCTTCCCCGGACTCGCCATCATGGCGGATTTGGTGCGCCAAAACGCTCCCGGAAAATGGCCTTACATCAATCTCTTTCCCAACTACGCCAGCGCCGGCCAATTGAGCGACGCCTCGTATGAGGATTACCTGGAGAAATTTGTCACGACGTGTCATCCCACTCAATTGAGCTATGATCATTACGCCCTCATGGACAATGGTTCGCTCGCCGGCGCCTATTGGAACAATTTGGAACAGATGCGCGCCGTCGCGCTGAAGCACGGTTTGCCGTTTTGGAACATTGTCCTGGCCGTCGCCCATTTTTCCTTCCGCGAACCGAGCGCCGCCGACCTGCGTTTCGAGGTCTTCAGCAGTCTGGCTTACGGGGCGCGCGGCATTGCTTATTTCACTTACTTCGCGCCAAAGATTGGGAACTACCGCGCGGCGGCCATTGACCAATTCGGCAATCCGACTCCCACCTGGGGCAACCTGCAAAACGTCAATTTGCAAATCCAGCAACTGGCTCCGACGCTCCTCGAATTAACCTCGGACGACACTTATCACTTCGGCGCCATTCCGTCCGGATGTCATGGGCCAGGCACAAACAGTCTGGTTGCCGGCATTGGAGGAGAAATCGCGGTTGGCGATTTCACCCATGCCGATGGCACGCGCTACGTCATGTTTGTGAACAAAAATGTTTCGAAATCCGCCCCCTGCGTGCCGCAATTTCGTCATCCGCCCAAAGGCGTAAAACTAATTTCTCCGTACACCGGCCAGGCCGAGGCGTTTGATGGAGAACAGATCTGGCTGGCCCCCGGCGGTGGCATTTTGCTAAAATTATTGGAGCAGTAAGCGGCTCAAGAATTATAACCTTTTGCCTTTGGCAATTCTTGCTCACTCTTCCGGCAAGTGACACCGGCCATTGCATTGATCGTCCTGGCGGCTTTTGCTTGCGCGAGCTTCTTCTTCGCGCTGGCGGAGACTTCCCTGTTTTCGCTCAATAAATGGCAGTTGCGGCAGTTGGAAACTCGCGCTCCCCTTCCCGGCGCCATTATTGGCCGCCTCCTGGCCGAACCACAGGACCTGCTGGCGACCCTGGTTCTCGGAAACAGTTTCGCCAATGCCGGGATTGTCGGGGTGGCGCTGTGGCTCGCCTTGAAACAGCAATGGCCGCTACGCCTCGTTTTAGCGGGACTGTTTCTGCTGATTCTCTTCGGCGCGGAAGTGGCTCCCAAAGCGCTGGCCGTTCGCGCGCCCGAGCTTTGGGCCTTGCGTGTCGCTCGCCTGATGGATTTTCTGCTGAAGGCCACCAGGCCTTTGCGGCGCGTCGCGCAGCGATTGACCAATCTCGGTTTGCGCAAGATGGCGCCCACGCAGGCAAAAGTGCCTTCAGGCCTTTCGGACGCGGAGTATCAGGAATTGCTCGAAACGGCCTACCAGCAAGGCACACTGGCGGCCGGCGAAAAGGAAATCATCCTGCAAATCATCAACCTGGACCGCCGCAGCGCAAGCCAGGTGATGAAGCCGCGGCCGAAAATGGCCTGCATCTCCGATGAACTTTCCGTGCCCGAAATGATCGAGGCGGCCCGCCGCTTCAAACACCGACGCCTGCCGATTTACGACGATTCCGTGGACACAATCGTCGGCGTGCTGAATACGAGGGTCTTGCTGCTGGACCCGGAAGCCGATTTGGCGGCGGCCATCGAATTTCCGTCCTTTGTGCCGGAGAGCATGAACCTTTTGAAATTGTTGAAAAGCCTCCAGCGGCAGCGACGCGGGCTGGCCATCGTGTTGGATGAGTTCGGCGGCACGGCGGGAATTGTGACGATCGAGGATATTCTGACGGAAGTGCTCGGCGACATCCGCAGCGAACACGCGCCGGAGCGGGCCATTCTCGAAAAGCTCGGCGAAAACCGGTGGCGCGTGAGCGGCTCGGTCCCGCTCGATAATTTTCGGCGGGAATATCCGCCGCTGCCGGACCTGCCGGGATTCGAAACGATGGCCGGCCTGGCCCTCCATGAATTTGAAATCGTCCCGGCGCGCGGCGAATCGGTCACGGTCGGCAACTTGCGCCTGACGGTGCAGGCGGCGGACGAACGGCGCATTCGCGAACTGCTGGTTGAAGTGGTCAAGAAACGATGAGCGATATCGACATTTTGCTTTTGCTCGCGATGCTCTTGTGCGTCGCGCTCTCCTTCCTTTTTTCGGGAATGGAAACGGGCGTGCTGGCGCTGAACCGCTTCCGAATCCGGCAATTGACACGAAGCGGGGACCGGCGGGCGGTGGTTTTGCAGGCTTTCCTTGAAAACCCCGAAGATTTTCTTTGGACGATTCTGGTGGGGAACACGACGGTGAACTTCGTCATTTTCAGCGCGGGTTTCCTTCAACTGCAAAAAACGCTCGGACATCATCACGTCATCGAGGTGGGAGTGTTTCTTGTGGGGGTTTTCGTTTTTTACATCGTTTGCGAGCTTGCGCCAAAAACGGTCTTTCAACGCTATCCCAATCGCCTTTCGCTCTCGATGGCGGTTCCATTCCGTTGGATCCACCGACTGCTCGCGCCTTTGGTGGCGGTGGTGGCCTGGTTTTCACGGGGCTTGCTTCATTGGACCGGCGGACGCGCCCACACCGGACGACTCTTTGGCCGCGACGAGTTGCGTTTTATGATGCACGAATCGGCGCCCGATTTGACGCAGGAGGAAAAGACGATGATCAATCGCGTCCTCGACCTTCCCAATCGCCGGGTGCGTCATGTCATGGTGCCGATGTCCAATGTTGCGAGCGTCCAGGCCGACATGCCAATGAGGGACGTGCTCGCGATGTGCCGGGACCGGGATTTGACGCGCGTCCCAGCCTTTGATCCGCGAACCCGCCGCGTGGCCGGAATCATCAACCTTGAACACATTCTTTACTTGACTGATTTGGATTTGGACAAACCGGCGCGGGAATACCTTCAGCCGGCAGCGTTCCTTCAAGAGGAATTGCTGTTGGAAATGGCCCTGCGCCGGATGCAACACACCGGCTCGCGGCTGGCCGTGGTTCTGGGGCCGAACAACCGCGAGACCGGCATCATCAGCCTGAAGGATGTTTTCAAGGTGATTTTTGGGGAGGTCGAGTTATGAACTCCAACGTCATCGCCGGCGACGCCCTTCGTTTGCTCGCCATTCTGGCTATTGTCCTTGCCAATGGCTTCTTCGTCGCCGCCGAATTTGCATTTGTCAAACTCCGGGATACCCAATTGAACGCCTTCATCGTGGCCGGGCACCGGCGCGCGCGGCTGGCCCGGCACATTCTCCAGAATCTGACCTCGTATCTGAGTGCTACACAATTGGGAATCACCATGGCAAGCCTTGGCTTGGGATGGCTGGCGGAGCCGGTGTTTGTCGAGCTGTTATCGCCGCTGCTGAAATGGACGGGAGTCTATTCCCAGCACATCCAAAAATCCGTGGCGTTCGCGGTCGGCTTTTCGGCGGCGACGTTTCTGCAAATCGTGCTCGGTGAATTGGGGCCGAAATGGTTTGCCCTTCAAAAGGCGCTTCCAACGGCCCTTTGGATTGCCGGGCCATTGCACTTGTTTTATCGAATTTCGTACCCGTTCAACTGGGTTTTAAATCAATCGGCTCAATGGCTTTTGAGACGCGTGGGCATTGAACCGTCCGGCGCGGCGCGCTCGGTTCATTCGGAGGAGGAACTGCGGCTGATGCTGGGCCAGCGGCGCGGCGGCGGCAGTTTGGGACATGACATTGTCCTAAATGCGCTCGATTTGAACCGGCATCTGGTTCGAAACGTCATGCGCCCGCGGCAGGAAATCGTGGCATTCGACACGGAATCAAAAATCACCGACTGCGTTGAAGTCGCCGAACGGACGCGCTACTCGCGATTCCCGCTCTGCCTGGATGGCGATTTGGACAGGTCAATCGGCGTCGTTCACATCAAGGACCTTTACGCGTCTGTTGCGAAAACGCCGCGAGCGGCGGACCTTGCGCGAGTCGCGCGGAAATTGATCTACGTCCCTGAAACCACGCGGCTCGAAAAGCTGTTGCAACTTTTCCTGGAACGAAAAGTTCATTTCGCAATGGTGGTTGATGAATACGGCGGAACCCTGGGGATGGTCACCCTCGAGAATGTGTTGGAGGAACTGGTCGGACAAATTCAGGACGAGTTCGACCAGGAAAAACCGCTGCTGCGCCGCCGCGGCGAAGACCATTGGGAAATTGACGGCGCGCTGCCGCTGCACGAATTGGCGGAGGTGATCGGTCAGGACCTTTCCGGAGACGGGATTTCGACGACCAGCGGGTGGGTCACTCAGAGGCTCGGCGGTTTTCCGAAACGCGGCGATTTGCTGACGCTGGGCCAGTACGAATTGCGCGTGGAGGAAACGGACGGCGCGCGCGTTGCGCGGCTCCAATTGAAACGCATCCCGCCGTCACCCGCGCCGCCGTAGGTAAATGCACTTCAAATATTCGGCCTCGGGAAACGTCGCCGGATGATCCGCCGCGTGGCCGGTCGTTCTCAACTCTTCCGCCTCGGAGTTGAATTGCCGCGCGACGCCGAAAAATTCGGCCGCTGAAACGTGCGCGGAACAGGAAGCGGCAACGAGAATTCCATCCTTGTTCAACCGCTTAAGAGCCGCTTCGATCAGCCTGCCATATGCGCCGATGGCTTCCGCCCGTTCTGATTCCCGCCTCGCCAGCGAAGGCGGATCGAGCACGATCATGTCAAAACTTTTTTCCGGTTCCTTCCGAAGCCACGCGAACGCGTCCGCCTGGATCGTTTCGTGACGGCAACGGGAGACTTCCGGGTGGCTCTGATTGAGCGCAAAATTCCGCCGCGCCCCGGCCAGCGCGTGTTCGCTAATGTCAAGACTAAGCACAGAAACCGCGCCCCCGCCGGCCGCGTACACCGAGAACCCGCCCGTATAGCTGAAAAGGTTCAGAACCTGGCGTCCGGCGGCCAGTCTGGCGACCTCGCGTCGATTTTCCCGCTGGTCCAAAAAGAAACCTGTCTTTTGCCCAAGCGCCACATCCGCCTCGAACCACAATCCATTTTCCAAAAAAAACACCGGCCCATCGAGAGGGGCGCCGCGCAAAATCCGGCCATCCGACAAACCAAAATGTTCGGCGGCGAACTCCTGAATATTTCGGCTGAGGCGAAGGACAAGGCGGCTTTTGCCCGCCAGCAAGTCGGCAATTTCCTCAAAACGCGGCAGCCACGCCGACGTGTAAATCTTCAAAACCAATGTATCGTCGTAACGATCCAACACCAAACCCGGCCAGCCATCGCTCTCGCCGTTAATAAGGCGATACCCCGTGGTTTGACTGTCAAACAAACCCATGCGCCGATTCAAGGCGTCCGCAGCTCGCTTTTGCCACCATTCATGATCAATGGCGCAAGGTTTCCCGGTGTGGAGAATGCGGACGCGAATGGCGGAATCGGCGTCGAACAAACCGATGGCCAGAAAGCGGTCCTTGCGGTCAAAAATGACGGTCAGCTCACCGGTCTCGCCTTCGCGATTTTGGTCGCGAACACTGTTGGCGAACAACCACGGATGCCCCCCGCGCACGATCGTTTCCGCGACGGCCGTCACGCGAAGACGAAGAGACGGTTTGTTCGCAAGGGTTTTGGCCACGGATTTCACGGATTATTTTTCCGCGATGATGGTCGATCCATGATTAATTCAGCTTGGAAACTAGCTTTGCCGTTGCCATAGAAACTTCCTTGGTTGCGGACGGATATCCATCTGTCACTTAATTCAGCGCTTTCCGCAATGGTGTGAAGGTTCAACCTTTGCAGTAATTCAACCGTAATCGGACGCTTGGAATCCTGAAACAAAAGCGAGGAAATAAAGCCCAAGCACTGTTCGGAATTTAGAATATCCGCGACAGCCTCAGCCTCTTGCGCACTATGGAATGACAGAAAATAACAGGCATCATCGAAGAACACGGGCTTGCTTTGAAACGGCGGTACCGTCACGAAGCGAGGCGTTTTATGAAGTCCAGAAATCGCGACTTTCCATGGTGCGAATGAATACTCACCGATGCCAAAAAGAGCAAAAGGAAGACCATTGGCATAAATTGAACTCTTTCGGGCCTCGAAAAGCCCTTTATGCGATTCCAAATAATTCCAAGTGCGGGGCGCCTTAGCTGAAATCGCAAGAGTGTCTTCACCAACCCGCGTTTGTGTTATCAATACAAAGCGCCGGGGTTTCGCCCTGCCATTTGCAAGGTCAGAACACTTGAGAAGGGGGAACAAGAAGTCTGTTTCGAGTTCCATCTCCTCACCGAGCTTGTTACGCAACACGTTTCTTTCGTCACGCCAAAGTTCCATCACGGAGGAGCAATCGTGCTTCACCCCAGAACGCCATTGATACGGGCAAAGCCCTTCAAAATGCCTGAGCTTTTCGTAAACTCGAAGATTGGAAACAATGTCTTTTCCGGCAAGGCCCAATATATTCGTCGGATTTGCCGCCTGAAGATTATCAAACACGGGCGCTTCCGTTGGGCCGGCCCAACCGGTTTGAACCAATAACAGGCAAGCGTCAACTGCCGCCGCAAAATGCTTCTTGGCATCAACACGATGGAGAGACGCCGTTGCTATTCGCCCATCGTTCTGCCACGCAAAGCGAAGCAGCTTTCGAGCAATGGCAGTTTTGCACAGCATTGCAATAGTCGCCGAAGTTCCGCGGAGAGAATTTATTAACCGAATAAGCATCCATTCTGAAATATCGAAGTTGGATTTGCCGGTGCGTGCTTGAATGCCGCGAAATCTATGAAAGTTTTCCTTCTCGGGAAGATTGGAGCCGTTGAGTCCGGACACGGTTGCGTTTGTGACCCACGGAAGATTACCCAAAATAAGCAGTTTGCCTCGGAAACGACTTAGTTCCGCGCTCCAGTTATGGGTGAAAAAATCCTGGACTTCAACAGTCGCGCGGTCACCGGCCCCTATGCAGTTAAGCGAAACGCGGGATTTTTCCACGTGACCGGCATTAATGTCCCATCCAAACAGTAATGCTTGAGGAAAGGATTCGGCAGCCGCCAAAAGAAAGGAACCAACACCGCACGTGGGTTCTACAACCACATCTGGGACGATTCCACACTGCTGTAGCATCGCGCAAACCTGCCTGGCAAGCGGCTCTGGAGTTTGAAAATCTCCGAATTCAATTTTTGCGCTTGAATTCATTCCAGTCTCAAAATCCCCTCCACCTTTCCAGCCTGCTCAATGACTCGGCTGTATTGAAGCCTCCACTGGAGTGCACTGGAAATCGTCAGGTAACCTATCTGTGGAGGCACACGGAGAACTTCGTCGGCAAGAGCGATAGCTTCGCTGTTATCCACAGGCAAAAGGCGCTCCTCAAAACAGGCAAGAATGTCGTCACGATTCGCGCCGGTCTCGACCATGCGGCGCAACGCAACTGTTATCTGGTAATCCGCTGTGCGTTCCTTTTCGACAAAAATGGTATGATGCAAATCGAGCCGACCCGTCTGAGTTCCCGAATCGTCCGCTTTATCATAAACAAAAACCAGCAAAGCATAACCAAGTCCGTAAATTTTTTGTCGGGCGTTTTTGAATGGGCATGAAGACTGGGGCTGGCGAATACTGGTAACTTTTATATCAACGTCCAATTCTGGAAAATCGATTCCCTTGGCAGAACTTCCTTTCGTGTATTGATATTTGTTTTGCAGATATGCTTGAAACTTATGTTCAAGGTATGTTCCGACAGCCTTTCCGTCCGTAACTCCGAACAGAGACGGCTCCGGAAATTTTGATTCCGCCTTTGCAAATACAATCGCTTCGCTGCGAAGACTCTCGATAGTTAAAGATTCCGCCACAGGGAAACGTTAAGGCCTCAATCAATTCCCGCAAGCTTTCTTGCCTGCGTCGAGCCTATTCCGACACCGACGGCGTTAAAGTGTAAGTGACACGCTTGCCAGGGACGGCGCCTTCGATCATTTCGAAAAATCCGTTGCGGAAGGTTGTCCATTTTCCGGTGCGGGACAATTCAGCGGCCACCGGCGCAAACATCGAGAAAACTTCCCGGGACCGGTTCAATTGCACGGACGCGGTTGACGCGCTTACCTCAATGCGAGTCGCGTTGGCGCCGTCAAAGGCAAAGGCGGGGAATTCGGCTTTCACTTCGGAAACGTCGCCTTCCACCTCGGCGATGACTTGAACACGCGACGGCGTCAAATCGTAATCTTCATCGACCGCCACAATATTCGGTTTTTTCAGGACGTATCGGACCTTGAATCGCACATGATCGGAAGCGTTTTTTCCCGTGGAAAATTCGGCGCGCTCGATTTCTTTCTTTGTCAATCCGGCGAGAGATTGCCATTTGTCGCCCTCGCGCCAGGCGATGCCCACAGCGGCCGAACCATCCTTGCTGTCGCTGACATCGGTTGGGCCGACAAGCGGATCGACGCCGGTTTTGTGGACGCGAATCAGGCCGGTGCTGTTGTATTCCGGCGCGGCTGTCGTGTCCACTTCCACATACAATCCGCCCGCGTTGGCGATGACTTTGTGGAAGTCCGGCAATTCAAACGCAAAGCCGCCCGTTTCGGCGGGGCAAACCCCTTCGGGAACAGCCTCGTCCGCAAAAAGCCAGGCGGTGCACAGCATCGACGCGGCCAGCAGATTGTATTGCGAGTGCGACGAATAGCCCATGAAACCGTGCCGCTCGGCGGGATCAAAGCGATTCTTGACAATCCATAATTCACCGGACGGGCGAATCCATCGGCGGACCGATTCCAGCGCCAGATGGGCGGCGCGTTTGAACATTGCGGCCGCGGACGGGTCGCCCTGGCGTCGTTCGCGCCTGGCCCAGACTTCGTAGGTCATGCACTGCATGGCTTCGTTCCATTGATGCTGGGCGCTGCGCCCGCCGGTGGGCCATTCGCCGATGGGGGATTGGACGAGCAAACTTGTCCAACTCGCGCGGTCCATGAGATTGGTTAGCGTCGCGGCATAAACGCCGTTGTAACCGCGTTCGATCATCGCGGCCAAAAAACATCTGGGAAAACCGTCGTAGGCCATCGGTGTATTGGGGTCCATATACTGGCCGTTGGCGGTAAAATATTTCATCTGATACGAAAGGGCTTTGTCAACATAAGCGGAATCGCCAAGGCCATCCTGCGCCCGCAAATATTCGCCGGAAAGGGCGACGACGGCCCAATTGTGCGGGGGACGTTTGCCGGGAATATCATGGTAAATTTTTTCTGGAATAATCGTGCGCAGATCGGCCTCCCATTTGGCGCGGCGCTCGCCGGGAACGCGATCGCGCAAGGCTTCGTAAGCGAGCATGCACGGAAAAGTGAAAAAATCGCTGTGACCGTCCGCCGCATGGCCCGTGGACAATTCGTCCAAAGCCATATCCAGGGCAAGGGCGGCGCTGTCGAGAAGATTTGTTCGCCGGCCGCTGGCGACGAGGGCGGCGGCGGTCCACGCGTAACACGGAGTGCTGTATTGCACTTCCTTGCGCAAAAATGGATCGATGATGCGGCCTTCCGAAGTTTGAAAATGATGAAAAAAATCGACGATTCCTTCGCTGGTCTTGAGATAATCCTCGCGAGTCAAGCCGGAAGGAATCACTTGGGCCGCCGACGCGGCATGGCGGGCCTCGGTGACAACAGACGCGAGTGGAAAAGGCGGTTCCTGTGCAATAGCGACAGCCGATTGAGACACGACAGCCGCCAGCCCAAGAGCAATTCTAAAATTCATCAGGGGAAGTTTGACGAAAGAGGACCCTTTTTGCAGCGAAATATTTTACTTGCGCGTCGTTATCTTCCTGTACATATAACGCGCCATGAATTTGACACGCTTGTTCGGTTACCTTTCGGCCTCCGCCGTTTTAGTTGCGGTCGCGGCGTCCGGCCAGGAAACCAATCTGACATCCGGCGGCTATTTCGGCGACTGGTTTGCGCGGGTGACCAAAATCCAATCGGAACAGCCGCACTGGATTACGCCAATGACGACCGTGACGCCGCGATTGGAGGAAGAGGTGCGGTATGATCAGTCATGGGAGACTTCCGACAACGGGAGCCGGACGACGACATTTGGGGGCAAGGGATTGGAACTGATACCGTGCGAGAACGTGGAAGTCATTCTGGGCATTCCGGCATGGGCAAGCCACAGCCACCCCGAGGGCGAGGATGGTTTTGGCGATGAAAGTTTTCTTGTGAAATACCGGATTGCGTCCGGCAACGAGGACAACGGCAATTACATCGCCACAGCATTTTTACAGTTGACAGTTCCGACGGGAAGCAAACACAACACAAGCGACAACTACACGGTTACGCCCACACTAGCCGGCGGAAAAGGATGGGGCGACTTCGATATTCAGGCCACCGCCGGACTTTCCATACCAGACAACGGCACCGCGCCCAAAGGAGCTGGAACGCCGTTGCAAATCAACACGGCGTTTCAGTATCGCCTCATCAAGGTTTTGTGGCCCGAAGTAGAGGTCAATTATGAATACTGGCCGAACGGCGAGCACGAAGGAAAAGAACAGGTTTTCCTGACGCCGGGATTTTTGATCGGACGCCTTCCGATTTGGGAGCGCGTGGGGATGACAATCGGTTTGGGTTATCAGTTCGCATTGACCGATAACCCCACGTTCAATCACAACTTCATCGTTTCCGAGAGAATCCCGTTTTAAGTTGTCTCAAAACATATAACTGACAGCGACCTTGAAAAGCTCCGGCGCGACCAATTGGTTTCCGCGCGAAAGCTGAAAAACATCAAACTCGACGTCCGCATAAATCGTCACTGGAGGAATGTCGAATTCGATCCCGGGTGAGAGCAAAATGCGCTGGTAACCGGTGTCGATTTCCCCGATCGGCGGGTCATTAATACCGCCAGCAGAGTTGGGGCCGGTATCACTGGTCCGTTCGGTGGGAATGACCTGTGCCACAGGCGTGATCCCCACCCTGCCCACCCGCCAATTCTGGTAATAAACGCCGAGCGCCGTATCCAGTTCGACGCCCGGACGGTATTGGTCCTGGGTCAGCGCCGGCACATCCAACTCCAACTGCGCGTACCAATATAAGCCGTGGGCGATGTTGTTGAGCGTATGCCGATAAAAACCGCCGAGGAGAATATCCGTGCTGCCGGTGCCCAGTTCGAGGTCGCGATCGAGCAGACTCGAGTCGTGGGTAAAATTTCCGGTCGGCAACTTCACTCCATACGTAACCCCGGCGGACATATCCGGCTCAAAACCGGTGTAGATGCCTTCAACTCGAACATCGCCGACGGAACTCCATGAGTCCCTGCCGCCGTCGGTCGCCTTGTATTGCCGGAAGTCATATGGCAATTCCGCCTGCACGCCCCAACTGCGGTTGAACATGTATTGCAAGCCGACCGTGGTGAAGTCGGTGCGAATGTCCTTGTCGCCGTTGTTCGCGGCGGGGGCGGGAGAACCGTCGCTCCAATTCATATTTTGGTCCATGTAATCGTACTCCGTGAAGAGCATCCAGCCGGGCCCTTGCGGAAGCATCGAACTTGTCGCCACGTCAAAAACTCCACACCCGCACGCGCACGCCCAACAAGCGCGGGGAGCCAAAACCGCCGCCAAAACCGCAAATCTCACTGCTTTAGCATTCATTTTAATTTTCATTTCAAAATCCAAAGTTACGAGGCGCCGCAAACGCGGCATCTCAAGTTTCAAGGGAAAACTGAACCGAATCGAACAGGGGTGAGCTAACCGATAAGGCCGCGCGGTGGCGGGACAGGAGGTTTTTGAATCTGAGACTTTGGAAAAGCAACGGATGGCGGAGGCGTGTCAAATCGAACAAGATCGGTCAACAACGGATGTTCCTGCGCCAGCGGAAATTCAAATTTTTGAAGTTGCGGGATGGAATCCTTCTTCCTTTCCGATTTTTTGCCGGCGGCGATGGCTTTGCAAATCGGGCACGGATGTTTGCCGTCGAACGTGCGTGAAAAAGCCTCGGTCACCGAGCCGCGACTTAAATTATCCGCCAGCATCGTCGTCCAGGCGACCGATTGCAGCAACGCCCACTGACCGCCCGTCATGGCGACGAGCGCGGCAACCATCATCGTTTTTGCGAAGCGGGCCAACACAATAAGTTCTTATGATCGGTTCGGCGGAATTTGTCAACCGCGCAACGGATAAAAAGGAAGCGTCAAAAAAATGTTGCATCTGGATTGCGACGGGCGGATATTCGCGGTCGTGCTACCGCCGCGTTTACGCAACTTCTTTAGGGAAGCCCGAAAAGGCGCGGCGGTTCTTTGTCTCTTTCTCGTGCTGGCGGTGGAAGCAATGTCGGTGTTTCCCGCTTTGCACACGTTTGTCCATCCCGACGCAAGCGATCCCTCACACCAATGCGCGGTCACCTTGTTCCTGCATGGGCAGGTTCACGTTTCCGCCACCAATGTCGCGCCCGCGCGCTCCGCCCCGGCGTTTGCCGCCGAGCCACTTTTTGCCACCGCCGTTTTTAGTTCGGCGGATGTTCGATTACTTCCCTGCCGCGGTCCTCCCGCTCTTCAGACGGTCACCTAGTTCGTTCGTTTCCCTGGAAGGCAACAGCCGTTTTTAACGGCCCGTTTTTCGGGGTTTCATCCAGTCAAATTCCGTTTGTGTTTAACTTGCAGATTTTAAAGAGGACCCAGTTATGCAGAAATTTAACCAGAAATTCAGCAAATCCGTTTTTTACTTGACCCTTGTCCTGGCCGCGCAAACAAGCCGCGCCCAGACCAATTCCCCTGCCCCGTCAACATCCGCCAATTCAGCTTCCACCAATGTCCTTGGAACCACCACGGTCATTGGCCGCTTAAATGAGGCTCGCGAGGAAATTGTTCCCAGTGTGGGCGCGACCAAATACGAGATAACCGCCGCGCAAATCCAAAACATCCCGCAGGGCGCCGACGCCCCGTTCAGCCAGATTCTCCTCCGCGCGCCCGGCATGGCCGAGGACTCGCTGGGCCAGGTGCATCTGCGCGGCGAACACGCCAATATTCAATACCGCATCGACGACATTCTTTTGCCGGAAGGAATCACCGGCTTCGGATCGGAGGTGGACCCGCATTTCGTTCAAAGCATGTCCCTGCTCACGGGCACGCTGCCCGCCGAGTACGGGTTTCGCACGGCGGGAATTGTCGATATCCAGACCAAGCAGGGGTTTCAAAACGCCGGTGAGGCATCCATCTATGGCGGCAGTTACGATACCATTGTGCCCAGTTTCGAATACGGCGGTAGCCAGGGAAAATTCAACTTCTTCATCAGCGGAAGCTACGACCACAACGACATCGGGGTTGAGAATCCCACGCCCAGTTCGGTGCCGATCCACGATTACACGGACCAATACAGGACTTTCCTGTACGGCTCCTACGTCATTGACGACTCAAGCCGAATCACGATGATCGCCAGCGCCGACGACAGTCAATACGAAATCCCGATCGACCCCAACCAGCCGTTGACCTCCCTGCCCGCCGGCATCCCCTGGCCGACTGGAATTTCGTCAAACCTTCCGGCTACGGCATTGAACGACAACCAGCACGAACAAAATTATTACGGCGTCCTCGCCTATCAAAAATCAGCCGGCGATTTCAATTTTCAAGTCGCCCCATACGTTCGAGAAAGCGGCGCCCATTACACTCCCGATGACATCGCCGCGACGCTCGATTACAATTCCGGCGTCGCCACGGACGAAGACCGAAAGCTTTATTCCGGCGGCATTCAGGCCGATAGCAGTTACACCTTGGGCGATTACCACACCTTGCGCGCCGGCGTGATGGTTCTGGACGAATCGGTTTCCGCCGACACGACTACAACGGTGGTAACAAACACAGGCAATTTGATTAATATTCCGCAAAACAACGTCACGCACGCGGTTTTTGGCGGCGCTTATTTGCAGGACGAATGGAAAATCCTGCGCCAACTCACGTTGAACTACGGGGCGCGTTTCGATGTCTATTCCTCGACCAGTGATGATGAAAACCAAATCAGCCCAAGAGCCAACCTCGTTTACCAACCGTTGAAAACGACGACCCTGCACATTGGGTATTCCCGCTATTTTACTCCGCCCCCGCTGGAAACAGTTCCAGCCTCGGACCTTGCTGCGTTCAATAACACTTCCGGCGCCGCGGCGATCACGTACGGCAATTCCGTGAAAGCCGAACGCGCCAATTATTATGACATCGGCATCAGCCACGAAGTGATCCCGGGCCTTACACTCGGCCTGGATGGTTATTACAAAACCGCCCAAAACCAATTGGACGATGGCTTCTTCGGCCAATCGCTGATCCTGTCTTCCTTCAACTATGCCCAGGGCCGGGTGCGCGGCGCTGAATTTACCGCGAACTACGAGCACGGCCCATTTTCCACATACGCCAATGTCGCTTATTCCGTCGCCCAGGGACGCGGCGCCGATACCGCCCAATTCCTCTGGCCGGACGCGACGACAATCAACTATGTCAATCATAATTGGATCTACCTCGACCATGACCAGCGCGTCACCGGTTCTTTCGGCGCGGCCTACACCTACAAGGAATCCGCCCGCTCCGCCACGCGCTTTTTTGTCGATGCGCTCTACGGCAGCGGTCTGAGGCAGGATGGCCCGGGTGACGTTGGTCCTGGCTATGGCCCCGACCCGGAAGATTTGATTCCTAACGGTTCTTCGGTTGGCGCCTATTACACTGTGGGCATGGGTGTCGAAGAAGCCATCGCATGGAGCGGCAAGGAGCGCCTGAAGCTGCGTTTTGACGTCCTCAACGTCACGGACAACTCTTATCCTTTGCGTACCGGCTCTGGTGTCGGCGTTAACGCCCCGCAATATGGCGAACGCCGGGGATTCTTCGGCTCGCTCACATACGCCTTCTAAACATTGACGTAACCGGCCCAATGCAAAATATTAATGACGGAAGTGGCTTCTTACCAATTAAAGTCTGACCTGGCGCGCGTTTGTCTGCCCTCGCACCGCGACAACGCGCACAGGCGGCTGGCTTGGGTCAATTCCGTTTGCGTCTTCTTTTTGATCATCGGCATCCTCGGCGCTCGCCCGCAATTGCCGCTCCCGAAACATCCGCCGCCCATCGAACAAGCGATTCCCGTGATCGTCGAACCGCTGGCCGCCCCACCGCCATCGGCTGAACCAAAACAAGTCGAACCGCAAAACGACGAAAAGCAAATCGCGCCGCAAGTCGTCGCAGTGACGCTGAATACACCGGCAATCGACTTCTCAGTGCCGACCGTAGGCAATATTGTGGTCCCGATGGCCGCCGCCGTTGCCCCGCCGCCGGTTGAATTAAGACAGCAAGCGCCAACCCGCCAGGCGCCGATGATGGCGGCGCAGACCGGCGAAGGCGGAGACCGTCCAGCCCCATCGGCCTACCCGGAACTGGCTCAACAATTGGGCCAGCAAGGGACGGTGATGCTGCAATTCACCGTCGATGATGTGGGAAAAATCACTTCGATTTCGGTCAAGAAATCCTCCGGTTCCTCGATTCTGGATCGGGACGCCTTGAACTGGGTCAGGCGCCACTGGATTCAGCCGCCGACTGAAGGTTGTCATGGTTTTCTCGCGCCCATTCGTTATCAACTACAATGAAATGCACTTTATGATGGCAAATATTATCGTCGGTTATTTTCTCGAAGGCGGCCCTGTCATGTGGCCAATTCTGATAGCCGCCATGGTGGCTGTCGCCGTCGTGGGCGAACGGACATTCTGGTGGCTGCGCGAAAGTCGGCGGCGCGACCCCGAAAAGCTGGAACAAATCCTCGCCGCCCTGGAAAATGGCGACATCCCCGCCGCCACAAAAATCGCCGAAGGTTCCAAGGACCCAATCATTCATATGATTCACAGCGGATTGGAGCACGTCCGCCATTCCATGCAAGGCGCGCTGCAACTGGCCGCCGGCATTGAACTGGAACGGGCGGGCCGCTTCCTCACCGTCATGGATACGCTGGTCACGCTTGCGCCGTTGCTCGGCCTGCTCGGCACTGTCACCGGTTTGATGCGCGCCTTCTTGAGCATCGGCACCGCTGAACTGGCCGTCGCAAAAGTCACCGGAGGCATCGGCGAAGCCCTCATTGCCACGGCGTGCGGCCTGGGAATCGCGATTTTTTGTCTGATCCCCTTCAATTATTTCACCGGCCGCGTCACGCGCCTGCAATTTGAATTGGAAGCCGCCGCCACGAATGTCGAAGTCATGGTTCATCCGTCCCTCTCCGGCGTCGCCTCCCTCAAATTGGAACAGCGTCACGGCATGGGGTCCCCGGCGGAACCGGGCTTGAGCCGATGAAGCTCTCCTCGCCAGTCCAGCGCAGGCATTCCCGCATCGAGATCATTCCGCTGATCGACATCATGTTTTTTCTCCTCGCCTCCTTCATGATGGTCAGCCTCCAGATGGATCGCACCAACAACACCAAGGTCAACCTCCCGGCCGCCAGCCAGGGCCTCCCGGATTACAAGCCGGACATGATCAACATCGCCGTGGATTCCAACGGCGTCGTCTGGCTCGAGAAAAAGCAAATCACGCTGCCGCAACTCGTCACCGCCCTGAGCAATCGTTTCAGCGTCAACACCAATTTGCCAGTCTATATCAGCGCCGACTCCGCCACGAGGCACGGGAACATGGTCGATGTTCTGGATGCCGTCCGCCGTATTGGCGTGCAAAAAGTGGCCTTCATGGTCGGTTCGACACCCGGCGCAACCACCCCGTGAAAATCCGTTCGCCCATCGCCCGCAAACGTTCCCGGCTGGAAATCATCCCGCTGATCGACATCATGTTTTTTCTGCTCGCCTCCTTCATGATGGTCAGCCTGCAAATGCAAAAAGTCCGCACGCTCAAAGCCGCCCTGCCGACCGCCACCCTTGCCACCAGCACAACCAAACCCGACATGATCAAACTCAAAGTCGATCCCTACGGCCAGGTTTCCATGGACGGCGCTGAAATCGGATTCCCGCAACTTTATTCCGCGCTCACCAATCGCCTCCACGCCAACACCAACGTCCCCGTTTACCTCAGCGGCGCCCGCGATACCACACATGGCGAAATGGTTTACGTATTGAACCTCGTCAAACAGGCGGGCATACAACGCGTCGCCTTCTCCGTCACCGCTGACACCGTAGCCGCCTCAAAATGAAAAATCTTCTGCAAAATCTTTTGATCTTCCTGGCGCTCGCCCTCTGTGGCTTGTGCGCGTGGCAATGGTATTTCCAAACCCTCCAGCGCAACCGCATCGACAAATTGGACACAACCGTTTTTAAACAAGACGGCGAAATCCAGAGCGACACTAACTCCATTGCCGCAATGCAGGCGGAAATTTCCGGCCGGCAATCGCGCATAGACGAACTCCAGCAAACCGTCATGAGCAACAGCCAGGCGATCGTCGCCAGAGAACGCGAAAATCTCCGCCTGCAAATTTCCGCCGACGGCTTGAGCAATGAAATCGTCCAATACCAATCCGTCACCAACCTTTTAGACGGCAAACTCAAGGAAGCCTACGACGGCATAAAAAAGCAAAACGACGCCATCACAAATCTGGTTGCTCAGCGCGATGAATTCGTCGGCAAATACAATGACAGCGTCAAAGCTCGCAACGACGTCGTGGCTAAATACAACGACCTGGTCCGCCAAATGGAAAAACTCCAAGCCGCCCAAAATTCCAGCCAAAAATAAACCTTACCGCCGTCTATTGGAGTTTTTCTTCAAAAAATCGTCCAAAACTCCAACCGTTGGATTTTGTTTCAGCTCGAAGTGTGCTTAAATCATGTTGGCTATGAACTATGCCAGACAGTCGAATTATTTTTGGGCCGCGCCGAGAACAACTGGTAGGGACGCCTCGCCGAGGTGTCCGAGCTTGGTCAAACCAGACAAGTCCGCATCGAGAACAACCATGATCATCCTAAGTTTTTTTATATCTGAGCTTTGCGCATATTTTATTCCCGGTTTTCTCCTTCCGCGGTCAAGCCTGGTCAAACCAAGTCAAACCACTTTGTGAGATTAGATTTCCACTTAATGCCGCACATCGCGCGCTGCGAAATGACGGACGATGAGTTTAATCGCCTGGCCCTGGAAATTTTTGCGGCCCAATACGATTCGATCGAAATCTATCGCCGGTTTTGCAAACAACGTGGCGCCACGCGCGAGGCGGTCAAGCATTGGAGCCAGGTTCCGCCTCTGCCGACGAGCGCGTTCAAGGAATTTGAAGCCTCGAGCATTCCGCCGACGGAGCGGACGGCGGTCTTCTATTCCAGCGGAACGACCAGTGAAAACCGCAGCCGCCATTTTCATAACGCTCAATCGCTGGCGGTTTACGAAGCTTCGCTCCTCTCGTGGTTTGAGCGGAGCTTCCGTCCGTCCACGCCAATGAAATTGGTTTTTCTGACGCCTCAAAACGCCCCCAATTCGTCTCTCGTCCACATGTTCACAACGGTGCAACGCCATTTCGGCAGCTCCGATTCGGTATTTACCGGGCGCGTCACTGCCGATGGTTCGTGGAGCATCGATATGGATAAAACACTCGCTGCCCTGGAAGGCAGCCAGCCGCTTGGAGTATTGGGGACCGCCTTTTCTTTCGTCCATCTGCTCGATCATCTGGAAGCGATGAAAAAACACATTTCGCTTCCGCGCGGTTCGCGCGTGATGGAGACAGGCGGCTACAAGGGCCGCTCGCGAGAGATACCCAAGGCCCAGTTGCGCTCGATGATCGCAAACGCTTTGGGCGTTGCGGAGGCGGACATCGTCACCGAATACGGCATGAGCGAGCTGAGTTCGCAGGCTTATGATCGCGGCGGGATTTTCCAATTTCCGCCCTGGGCGCGCGCGCAAGTGGTTTCGCCGGAAACGGGCATCGAGGTTGGGGACGGCGAAACAGGATTGCTCAGAGTCTTTGATCTGGCGAATATCTGGTCCGTGATGGCGGTGCAAACCGAAGATTTGGCGGCGCGGCGCGGTGGCGGTTTTGAATTGCTGGGACGAGCGGCGGATTCTGAACCGCGCGGCTGCTCCCTTATGCCGGAGGCAAAAAATGGACGATAAACCCCAGCCCCTGAATTTGCCCAATTACTTCCTGGCCGATTTGCCGCCCGGCGCCGAATTAAGCGCAGGCTTGATTACGGAAGCGGGTCAAACCCTCAAGCGCAATCGCGAGCGTTATCTGGAAGGGCGCTCGACCGATGGCATCGTGCGCCTGTTGGACGGACTGGCGGTCGAATGGCTCTCGCCCGATTTTCCTTTTCGCAGGAAGGTGATGGAGGCCGGCCCGGAAATCACCGGGTTTTCAACGCCCGTTTTGTTCGCCGGCCTGGACCATTTTTTTAAAGTATTGACAGTGGACAATTTGGAATCCCTCCTCCGCCAGGACCTCGGGCATCCGCATCGGCTGGACAACTTTTTTGGCGACGAACGGGGATTGGAGGGCAAACGCGCCGCGCTCGCGCAAGGCCCGCAACTTTTGGCGCACGTCGCCCCCGGTAACCTGCCCATTCCGGCGCTCATGCAAATTGTCCTCGGACTTCTCCTGCGCTCGGCGCAATTCATCAAGTGCGCTTCCGGCGCGGCTTTTGTTCCGCGGATGTTTGCCCATTCTCTTTACGATGCCGACCGCAAATTGGGCGCGTGCCTCGAAATCGCCGAATGGAAAGGCGGACTCGACGCGTTGGACACGGCTTTGTTTGCGGAGTGCGACTGCGTGGTCGCAACTGGTTCGGACGAAACGTTGGCCGCGATTTCCAAAAATATCCCGCGCACCGCGCGCTTTATCGGTTACGGCACCCGGGTGAGTTTTGGTTACGTCGCCCGCGAGTCCCTCGGCCGCGATGCGCAAGCCGTCGTGAAACGGGCCGCTACGGACGTGGTGGCGTGGAACCAATGCGGCTGTCTTTCGCCCCACGTGTTTTATGTCGAGGAAGGCGGCGCGATCAATGGCGAGAATTTCGCCGACATGCTCGCGAAGGAATTGCAGGCCTTTGAGGAAACGCACCCGCGCGGCCAGTTAAGCGCTGCGGAAGCGGCGAGCATCGCCCGGCGTCGGTCGTTCTACGAGGTTCGCGCCGCGCATTCGCCGGACACCAAAATGTGGGCGAGCAACGAATCGACGGCCTGGACTGTCGTTTTGGAGGCCGATCCGAAGTTTCAAGTTTCCTGCCTTAACCGGTTTATTTATGTTAAGACCGTTACGTCAGTCGAACAGGCTTTGCACGGGGCGGATTTGTTGCGCGACAAGATTTCCACGGTCGGCCTCGCCGCCGGCCACGACAACACCGCCGAACTGGCGATGAAGTTTGCGCGTTTGGGCGCCAAAAGAATTTGTCCGCTCGGCGAAATGCAACGACCGCCGCTTGGATGGCGCCACGATGGCCGCCCTGCCCTTGGCGACTTGGTGACTTGGTGTGATTGGGAAAAATAAATGGAACTGCGAAAAACATTTCAATTTGAAGCCGCCCATCTTTTGCCGCGCCTGCCGAAATCTCACAAGTGCCGGCGTCTGCACGGCCACAGTTTCAAGGTCGAAGTGGCGGTCGCCGGCGAATGCGATCCGAAGCTGGGATGGGTGATGGACTACGCGGAAATCGGCGACGCCTTCAAACCGATTTGGGAGAAGCTCGATCATTTTTATTTGAACGAGATTCGCGGGCTGGAAAACCCCACGAGCGAAAACATCGCCATTTGGATCTGGAACCAACTGAAGCCCAAGCTCCCATTATTGACAGAGATCGTCGTGGCCGAAACCTGCGCCGCCCGCTGCGTCTATCGCGGATAGCGCATCTCCTCTCCCCTCGGGAGAGGATTAAGGTGAGGGGTCCCCGTCACATCACTGCACCGCGGGGCGAGGCGTCGCGGCGTTGGCGGTAATGTTGAGAGTCGCCCCGTTCAAACCATCCCCATGTGCTGTCAAAACTAAAGTTCCAGTCTCTTGCTCCGATTGCACAATCACTTCGGCCAGCCCGTTGAACACGCTGCGTTTCCAGTGCGGCTCAATCGGCTTCTCCTCGACTTCCAACGAAATGCCCTGGTTAAGCCCGCCCTGCCCCTCGTTATTATGGACTACAACGGCAATCGTGTTCGTCCCTTCATGGAGGAACTTCCGCAAATCGAATGAAGGATGCGCCGTCCAATCGTGTGATTCCCCGGCGAGATGACCGTTGACATAGACCCACCCGTCATCGTCGATCATGCCGAAGCTGACGGCCACCGACTTCGCCGCCATCATCGCATCATCCGCTCCAAATTGAGCGCGGAAAACCGCGTTCTGTCCCGGCGTCAACGGCCCTCCTTCGCTGCTGACATTCGCTGTGTCCCATTGGCTGTCGTCCAATTCCTCCGCCGTCTCCGGCCTGTGGCGCGTTCCGCCATTGACGATTTTCATGCGCCATTCCTTGAGCGCAACGTAATGGGTCGGTTGTTTTGCGATGTACTGGTCCGGTTCATGGCAACTGGGATCGCCATTTCCGACTCCGATGATTTTTCCGGGGCCGCTCAACTCAAAGTCAACAAGGTTTTCCGACGTCGGCACAATCCGTCCCTTATCGTCCGTCACAGCCACTTTGATAATCGAGATGTCCTCGCCGTCGGCGTTGATCGAGGCGCGATCGGGAAGCAGTTTGATGCGCGCCGGCGCGCCGGTGGTTTCGACTTTATCCTCGGCGATGACCTGTCCATTTTTATAGCCCTTGGCCATCAACGTCCCGGGCGTGTACTTGACCTTCCAACCAAGGCTTGAGTTGAGAGGCATCTTCTTGCGTCCAAGGCTTTCACCATTGAGAAACAACTCCACTTCCTCGCAATTGCTCAGGCAGCGCACATCAATGTCTTCGCCCTCCCTGCCGGGCCAATTCCAATGCGGCAGGATGTGAAGCACTGTGCGGTCGCTCCACCAGGATTGGTAATAATAGAAATTGTCCTTCGCAAAACCGCAGGTGTCAAGAATACCAAAATGCGAGTTAATGCAGGGCCAGCCGTAAGGTGTCGGTTCGCCGCGATAATCAAAACCGGTCCACACAAACCCGCCGGAGAGCCACGGCCGCGCCGCATAAATTGTCCACCAAAATTCCGCCGTATTCGCCCACGGCGGCGCATTGTCGTCATAGGCGCTGACGTACCCGCGTTTCCTGTCGTTCGCGTAAATGCCGCGGGTGCCGACGGTGCTTGCCTGCTCGGTGCCAATTTCCGGTTGTGTCGGATGTTCTTTGTGATACGCATCGACCGCGGTTGGATAATAATTCCATCCCCGCACGTCCAGCACGCTGTTGACCCCCTCGAAAACATTTCCGACATTTCCAGCCGCCGTGCAAAGCCGCGTCGGGTCCAAATGATGGACCAACCGCTGCATCGTATCGGCGACGCGCGCGGCGGCGGGCGTCGTCTGCCGATCCTCTTCGTTGAACAGCGACCAGATGAAAACGCTGGGATGATTGCGGTCGCGGCGCACCTGGTTTTCGAGGTAATTGAGATTTTGGGAATCGCTTCCCAGAAGGCGGTTCTCATCCATCACCAACATTCCGAGCCGGTCGCACGCCTCCAGCAATTCCGGCGTCGGCGCGTTGTGCGATGTCCGAATTGCGTTGTCTCCCATTTCCTTCAACCGCGCGACACGGAAATACTGCAAGCGATCCGGCAACGCGGAGCCGACTCCGGCATGGTCCTGATGGTTGCACGTTCCCTTGATTTCATACGGCTTGCCGTTGAGCAAAAACCCTTTGTCCGGATCGAATGCCGTCGTGCGAATCCCAAACTCCGTTTCCGTCCGGTCCAGAACATCGCCGCCGACGCGGACAGTGGTGACCAGCTTGTAGAGTCGCGGCGTTTCGGGCGACCACAATGCGGGAGAAGCGACCTTCGAAGATTGGAAAACTTCTCTGACGCTCCACGGTTCGAGAGTGGCGGAGGCGTGTGAATGCGCCACGCTGCGTCCTTGGGCATCCAGAATCTCGCATTCGACATCGGCATTGGCGGAATTGGTTTGGGCGTTTTGCAGAAGAGTTTGGATGCGAATCGTCGCCTTGCCCTCCGGCAGATTGTTGGGAAATTCGCTGCGCACAAAAGTCCCATCAGGCGGAATGTGCAATGGACTTGTCTTCACCAGCCAGACGTGCCTGTAAATCCCCGCGCCTTCGTAAAACCAGCCTTCGAATTGGGAAGCGTCCACCCGCACCACCAGTGTGTTGTCGCCGCCGCAATTGGCAAGGTCCGTGATGTCATAGCGAAAGCCGCTGTAACCGCTTTCATGGTGGCCGATGAGATAACCGTTGAAAAAGACCCGGCAATCGCGATACACGCCGTCGAATTCCACGATGAGCCGCCGCCCCTTGTCGCTTTCCGGCAATTTAAAAGTCCGCCGATACCACCCGACGCTATTGTCATGATAGCCGGGGCCAACCGGTTTGAAACCGTGGCTTGTGTCTGCTTTGCTGTCAAAGGGAAGCTCCGGTACCCAATCGTGAGGAAGGTTGACCCTCCGCCAGCCCGCATCGCCAAAATGTGTTGCGGCAGGCCCGGTATTGACGCCGGCTTTATCCAGCCGTTCGGCAAGCCCCCAATCATCGCCGAGGTGAAATCTCCATCCGAAATCCAACAGCAACCGTTCACGCGCAGGCGCATTGGCGGCGGAGACGACGGGCGCCGCGGCCAGTGCGACCGCCAGCGCAATGCCGGACAATACGGAATACAAGAACCCTGCGGGTCGAATCATTTTGTTCCGCCGAATATTGAGCGGTTTAAATCCGATCACTCTGAAGTATCGCCGAATCCGCCGTTATTACCTAGGGCAGCCCACCAAAGCAATCCTCTGTTGCCCGGCCCGCTTCCAAGTTTGTCGGAAAGCCCGTTGAAGATGTTCGTCCCAATGAAATCCACATGGCCATCCAGCGCGAGAATATTTCCGCCATTATCGTGTAAGGGGCCGATGCCTTCACTGCCATTTGGCCACGCGTCGGGATAGCTGCTCCCGTCGTTAAAATCACCAGCGCCGGGAATGCCCGGTCCTTTCGCGTTCTCATCCGGTTCCCATAACAGGTAGCACATGGGACTCCATACCTGGCTGATCTTCTGCGACAAGGGCGCAGTGGTAGCTTGGAAACTGCACACCGAGCCGTTCATGACATAGCTTGAAAGTTTGTTAATACGTCCCGTAGGCGGCAGGTAATCCTTGGACAAAGTGTCCACAGGGCAAAGAAAGGAGTGGAAATTCTTGACGTACTGAAACCAAGCTCCAGAAAGCCAGGCTGATTGCTCCGAACTGGCCGTGAAAGGCGCCACATATGGGTCTGGAATGGCCCCGGCGTCGGAATCAGGAAGGCCTAGGGGGACCGGAAGAGTATAAAGCCATCCTGCATAGTTCGGTGGGTTGTTACCGTTACCCCAATTGGGCCAAGCCAGCCAATCCCTGTTGTCATCCGAGTACATGTGACACGCGAGGCCCATTTGTTTTTGGTTGTTTGTGCAGGTTGTTTTCATGGCCTGATCCTTGGCTTTCGCCAAAGCTGGCAGCAACATCGCGGCCAGAATTGCAATGATGGCAATGACGACCAGGAGTTCAATGAGCGTAAATCCCAATAACCACCGATTTTCCGATTGCGTTGTTTTTCGCTTCATATTGTACGGCATTGTACGGCGCCCAGAATCAACTTCCGTGAATTTCCAGGCGTCGCTGTAATGTATTCCCTAGCCCCTCCTACTGCAACAAGATAATGATGGTTCTGGGATAGCCAAAAAGAGTGGAGCCAAATGGCACGCCCAATGCTTAATTAAAACAGTCCGTTTACCCACGCGTACCCGCCAAAAACCCAAATCACCGCCGCAACCGCGATATACGGCCCATACGGAAGCCGTGTGGACCATTCCCGGCGTTTGAGAACAATCAATGTTCCCACAACCACCGTCCCAATCACCGAACTTGCCGCGAGCGAAAACAGCACCGCGCGCCAGCCAAGAAAAGCGCCGATCGCCGCCATGAATTTCACGTCCCCAAGCCCCATCGCTTCGCGCGGCAGCACAATGCGGTCGGCCAACGCCTCCAGGTGATGCACCTTTTCAGGGTCAAAAGTCTCGGCGCCAATTCTCAATTCATGCGGCTGCAAACGCACTTCTGTTTTGACGTAGCAACGGTCGATCATTTCCACTTGTTCGGCTTCGAGCCGGACGGTGTCTCCGGCCCGGTAAAACAAGTCCTCGTACGGCATTTCGTGCCCGGGCACCAGAAGCGCGCTTTCGGTGAAGACAACCCGCGAGCGGGGCGCCATGTGCAACTTGTAACGGCCAAAAAGAGCTTTGCCCAATCGCAGAACGCCATAGACCACCCCGGCGCCCACCAGTATTCCCAAAACGCTGTCGCCCATCGCGGCGCCTACGCTGTGCATCGGACGCCCAAACGGAAAACTCAAATGCGAAGCGGGCACGAAGAACGCCAGCAGCAAGCCCACGACCGCTCCACCGAGCGTGATCTCGTCCGGAATGATGTAATGTTCCACGTCGATGAATGTCGCAACGATCAAACCCGCGATCATCACGCAAAAAACAATCGCCACCAGGGCCGAGCGATGGCCGAATTGCAGCCAGCACGCCGCGAACACCACCCCTGTCAATAATTCCACCAGAAAATACCGCGCCGAAATCTCCTTGCCGCAATTGGCGCACCGGGCGTGCAGCCAAAGCCACGTCACCAGCGGTATGTTCAAATACCAAGGGATCGAGTAGCCGCAATGCGGGCAATGCGAGGGAGGACTTACTATGCTCTGTTCCCGCGGTAGCCTGTGGATGCACACATTGAGGAAACTCCCCACCACGCATCCAAAAACGAAAAAGCACGCTGTCCAAAAGTGAAACGGCACTTGCGCCCAAATCTTTGGTTCAAACATAGGATTCAGCCGTACACATTTATATCGAGCGCCCGCCGCATTTCTGACAGCGGAGCGGCGCGCCCCGTCCAAAGTTCCAGGGAATGCGCGCCCTGATGAAGCAGCATGCTCACACCGTTGGCGGCGCGGCATCCCGCGCCCCTGGCGACGCGCAACAATTGCGTTTCCTTCGGGCGGTAAATCATGTCATAGACGAACCGAGGCGGCTGCTCACGCAGCCATCTTACATCTATCGGCGGCGGGTCGTCCGGCTTAAGTCCCAGCGAAGTCGCGTTAAGCGCCAAATCAACCGCCCGATTTGGGTATCCTTCTGTCACAACGACACTTGGGCAAGCCTTCTGGATTGTGTCAGCCAATTCCGCGGCCCGCGCCTTTGTGCGATTGACCAGGAACAATTCCCCGATTCCTTCGCGCGCCAAACGCAATGCGGCTGCCTGGGCCGCCCCACCCGCGCCGAGCAAAAGCACCGAAGCTCCCCGCAAAGTTTCCAAGGAAAATTCCTCCTTGAGCGACTTGACGATGGCATCGGCATCGGTGTTGAAGCCGCGGCTCCGCGCCTGGCCGGCGTGCGTTTCAAACACAATTGTATTGACGGCGCCCCAGGGTTTGGCCTGTTCATCAACCACATCCACCATTTTCATGGCCAGCACTTTATGCGGGACGGTCAAATTCAAACCCACAAATCCCATGAGCCGCGCGCCTTCGATCGCTTCGCGCAAATGATCGGGATGAACATCAAAGGCCAGATAACGCCAGTTTAGATCGAGCGCCTTGAATCCGGCGTTTTGCATCGCGGGCGACGCGGAATGGTGGATCGGATGCCCGAATACCGCGCACACGCGCGTGCTGGCATCGATTGGTCGCTGCAAGTCGTCGGACACTCGCTCTTTATAGGGCAGGAAGCCAGAATTGCAAGGTGCCAAAACATCGACGGCGTGGAATTGCTTCCACGCCGTCTTCATTATAACTTTCTCGGTTCCTCCAGTAAGTCTTGACGTGCGGGGGTCTCAAAAAATTCGTCCCCAATAGTAGAAAACCATTAAGCAACCCTAATGCCATCGCACATTTTGGAGGCGTTCCCCCTCGGAACTAGGCGGAAGCTCTGACAGTCTTCTCTGTTGTTTTTTGTCCAGCGGAGCATTTTTTCGCCAAGACGGGAACAAAAATGGTTTTGCGGTGTCTAATATATCGTGCGGAAACGTGTTGTTAAAATGTAACGAATAAGTGACAACTTTTTCACGCAAATTAGTTGACTCGCCCGATTCACCAAGGGCATTATCGACGAAAACCAGCGCCTCTCGGTTTTCTGTAAGTTACGATTCGATGACGGACACCAGCGGCGCGCAATTAAATTGTCAGATGTCAGAGACGGATTCACGGAAATGCGATGTCGGGGTCGCCGGCTTAACCGGAATGGGTCAGAATGTCGTTCACGAGATTTCAAGCCATTTGTTTCAAGTGGCGGCGTACGATTCACAGCCCCGGGACCGCGCCATTGCCGCCACCTCCAGCCCGGTCATTCGCGCGCAAAGCCTTGAGGAATTGGCGGGATTGCTCCGCCGTCCGCGGACCATTTTTATCTTTTCCGAGACTGAAGCCCAGACCGACACAACCATAGACCAATTGGTGCCCCATCTCTCGCAGCAGGACCTTTTGATTGACGCAAGTAATTCCTATTTCAAAGACACCACACGGCGCGCACGCAATCTATCGCTCCAGTCCATCGACTTCATGGGCCTGGGATTGTGCGGAGGCTGCGGGTCTGAGCGAAGCGGGGCAATGATCATGGCGGGCGGGAGGCGCGAAGCTCATCTCCGGACGCGGCCGTTGCTTGAGGCGCTGGCCTCTAAAGTCCAGGGCGAACCGACCGTCGGTTACCATGACGTCCCCGCTGCCGCGCACTTTGTGCGGATGGTCCACGCAGGCATCGAATTCGCGCTGATGCAACTGGTGTTTGAAACGTTCGATTTGATGCAACGGAACCTGCGCTTGAGCGACCAGGACCTTCACGATGTTTGCGCCAACTGGCGCATCGGCATTTTCAACGGGTATCTGGCGGAATTTTCCGCGAACGCTTTCAGTCCCGTGTTCAAGAGATCAGAGTGGCGGTTGCTTGGCGAAAGGGTTTCCGCCGTCAGGAAGGAATCAATTGCCCGCTGGAGCAAGAACACCGCCCGGGAATTGGGTGTGGCCGCTCCGACAATCGACGCCGCTCTCGAAGCACGGAACGATTTGGCGCGGGAACGGCAGCTTTTGTTGATTTCGACCCCTTTCCGGCATCCATCAGGGCAATGTGGGAACCAGGTAGAGAACGTCTTGGACGAATTGCACCAGGCGCTCCATGCGGCCATGATCATCACTTACTCCGAAGGTTTGGCGCTGTTGGCCAAAGGCTCCCGCCAAAATGGTTTTGGGTGCGACCTCGGGGAGATTGTTCGCATCTGGAAGGGCGGTTGCACCGTGCGCACCCCTCTGCTGGATGACATTACAGCCGCGTTGCAGGCGACCCCGACGCTGGACAATCTTTTGTGCGACGAGGAACTCTCCGAGAAAGTCATGGCAAACCAGGAGTCCTTGCGCCGCGCCGTTTGGCGAGCCAACGAACTGGGCGCCGTGGTGCCGTGCCTGGTGGCCGCGCTTGATTCCCTGGATTCTTCCAGAGACGCCTGGCTGCCCGTCAACCTCGTGCAAGTTCCGCAAAAAGCCCCCATCGTCCGTGGGACGGAAAATGGCTTTCGCAACCGGAAGGAAACGTTACCCGGATAAAGCCCCGAGTCATCATGAATGAAAAAAGTGCAAACAATGAGGACCGACACGACACCGACACCCAAGCAAAACAGCCCACGATGGGGATTTCGGCTGATGTGTGATAACACGGATTGACACGTTAATATCGGGCCTGAGGAGGTATCGGGGCGTTCTCTGGACCCTTAATCATCCAAGTTCCATTCGTATTGTAGGTTAAGCCTCGCCATTCGCCGTTAATTGTTATGCCCATGGCATCACTCCCAGGCCTTTCGACTATGGGTTGCCAAGCGTTATCGTACCACCAACCAAACCTTTTACACAAACAAGACATTTACTGTGAATATGACGGTTACAAATAACGTCACCTTAATCCTTAACTACCAACCGCAGATTGCTTTCTCCCCAGATATGACAAATGGAGTAGATAAAGGAGAGGCAACAGTCTATATTGAACTGCAAAGTATAAAGAAAACAAAATAATTGTCTAAGAGCGTGTTTGAAAAGTCATTATTTCTCAGGCGAGACGTTTGAGCATAAGGCGAATCATAGCCAGATAGACCATGGTTTCGCCGGTTTTGGCTTGTCGTTCGTAGTCGCGATTGAGCCGGCGGTAGCGTCCCAAC